>ONNS01000073.1 GCA_900319275.1 uncultured Eubacteriales bacterium | reverse complement strand
GCAAAATGCGGATTAGCTGCACAAAAGACGGTTCTGCGGTAGGGGAGGGGCTTGTCCCCTCCCGTGCGCGCAACTGTTTCAATTTGCAAAAATATACGGTGCAATCGCAAAATGCTGCGATTACGCCGTATATTGTTTTAAAATAATAACAATGTACTGCCGGGAGGGGCAAGCCCCTCCCCTACGTGAATGACCGGCTTTTCGCGATTTCTTGTATTTTGCAACGCGCCCTTCTAACAGTTCAGCCCCATCAGGGACTGAACTGTTCTCTCTTTTTTGCACAAAATTTCATGGATGAAAGCTTTGTCTTGCATATAAAACATAAATATGTTAGAATACTAACAAGAATAGGGATAATGTGTATTATGATATGATAGAGGGGGCGTGTGAATGGTCGAACACTCCAAAATCATTACACTCGCGGGCAAGGGCGGCGTCGGAAAAACCTCGATCTGCGCGTGCATCGTGCGTGAGCTGGTCAAGGCTTATCCGGACAAGCGCATCCTCGCCATTGACGCTGACCCCGCGGTCGGGCTCTCGGTCGCGCTCGGCGTGGACGTTCAACTGACGCTCGACGACATTCGGCAGGGGATCGTCGATACGGTCGAAAACGGCGACACACGGGAGGCGCTGGAGCTGCTGAGCGAGGCGCGCTTTCGCATCTTCGACGCGCTGGTCGAGATGCCGGGCTTCGCCTTCCTCGCGATCGGCCGGCCCGAGGGCTCGGGCTGCTACTGCAAGGTGAACTCCTATCTCAAAGAGGTCATCGGGATGCTCGCCAATCAGTTTGACTATGTCGTGATCGACGGCGAGGCCGGGATCGAGCAGATCAACCGCCGCGTGATGGAAAAGGTCACCCATCTGATCCTCGTCACCGATCAGAGCAAAAAGGGCACGCAGGTCATATCGACCATCAAAGAGGTGGCGGACGATCTGATCGCCTATGAGCGTGTCGGCGCGGTGATCAACCGCGTCACAAATCCCGAGCTTGTTGCCCAAATGCGCTGCCCGGTCGAGGTACTCGCCGCCATTCCGGCGGACAGCGGCTTTGCCGCCAACGACATCCAGGGCAAATCCGTTATGGAGCTGCCGGAGGATTCCGCGATCCTCCAGGGGGTACGTACAGCCCTCCGTCAAATAGAAATCCTGTAACAAATTTGGGAAAAAAGAGGTGTACCATTTGAAAGACCTGAAGCATCTGATCTATTTTGAGAAGCTTCTGGACGAAGCCAACAACGAGCTGATCCGGCAGGCCCAGGACGACGGCGGCGTCTGCCTGGGTTATACCTGCTTCCATGTCCCCGAGGTGCTGCTGAACGTTGACAACTGCTTCTCCACAAGACTTCGCGCCCCGAAGACAGGCTCCATCGACATTTCAACCTACTACATGTCCAACTACACCTGCGAGTTTGCCCGCGCCCTGCTCGAGCGCGCGATCGAAGGCGGCTACCAGTATCTTGACGCGCTGATCGGCGTGGACGCCTGCTCGATGATGAACCGCAGCATGGAGCATTTCGAGATCCTCAACGTCAACAGCAAGCCCAAATTTTTCGTCTCGCACTGCGACATCCCTTATAAAATCACCGACTATACGATCGATTCCTATGTCAGCCAGATGCAGCTGCACGTTCTCGACGAGCTGCACGAGCGCTTCGGCACCGACATCTCGGAGGAGGCGATCCGGGCCGCGGTCGAGGAACACAACGAGATGTGCCGCATCATGACCGAGATCAGCGAGCTAAGAAAGGCCGACAATCCCGTGATCACGGGCTACGAGTTCCACATCCTGTGCCTGGTCTCCTATGCCTGCCCGACCAAACTCATCACGCCCTACCTGCGTGAGACGCTCGAGGAGCTGAAGACCAGAGAGCCGGATAAAAAGCCCGCCTTCCGCGCCCGTGTGGCGATCGTCGGCTCGGAGATCGACGATCCGAACCTCACGAAGCTGATCGAGGACGTCGGCGCCCTCGTCGTGTCCGACCGTTACTGCTTCGGCTCGAAGCCCGGACGCGAAGTCATCGAGCTCAATGACGACGAGCCCGCCCTGCGCCAGATCTGCCGCCATTACATGGAGGTTTCGGAGTGCGCCCGCTACATTGCCGACGAAAAGGTTCTGCAGCGGCGCGAGACCGCCGATCATCTGGCGAAGGAATTCAAGGCCGAGGGCATCATCTACGAGCAGATGAAATACTGTGACTACTGGGGCTTTGAGCGCGCCCTCGTCAGCCACATCATGGCCGAGGAGTACGGCTGGCCCGTGCTGTCCATCGACCGTCTGTACAATAACGGCAACTCCGGCCAGCTGCGCACCCGTGTCCAGGCCTTCGTCGAGTCCCTGGAGATCAAGCGCATCCACAAGGAGCAGAAGGAGGGTATCGCATAATGGCAAAAAAGGAAACTGTGAAATTCCCGAATCCCGCGTTCTGGAAATGCAGAGACAACATCGACTGGAAGGCCCAGGGTGAAAACCTCATGGAGGTCATGGGCATCTTCGGTGAAATGCTCAAAAAGACCGACTGGAAGGCCGTCGGCAAGAAGATTGCCAACGACTTCAAGGATGACGGCCGCCGCGTCAAAGAGGAATTTGACGCGATCATGGCGATGTCTCCGGAAGAGCGTAAGGACCTGCTGATCAACGGTGAAAAGCACCTCGGCCGTCTCTACCGCAAGGGCGCCATGGCCACGGTCCGCCGCGAGTGGCGCGGCGTCGAGGATACGGCCTATGACTTCTACGAGTGGGGTAGAATGTGGCTGATGCTGCTCTCGACCTTCTCGCGCGATCTGATCCCGGCGCTGAACTCCGCCCTGCACTACCGCTGGATGATCTCGTACTTCTGCTGCCACGGCTTCATGGACAAGAATATCATGGGTCTGCGCGGCGCCAACCTGCGCATGAGCCACCTGCTGATCTACGATATCTTCCGCTATGTCGCCGAAAACCTGGTGTTCGTCGCCAAGGCCGATAAGAAAAACGGCAACAGCGAGGAGCTCAACCAGAAGCTCGTCACCTTCGACGAGATGACGATGGGCCAGATCATGGCCGGCTTCCCCGATCTGCTCGGCATCCCGCACCAGCTGCTGCCGGTGTTCCTGGTGTCCGAGATCGACCAGTTGGTCTGCGTGCCCTATATCGACGCGGTCGAATCCTTCGGCCTGCCGTCCGATACCTGCCCGGTCCCGTCCTCCGAGTGCGGCTCGCTGGTGCTGGACGCCGAACCCCACATGGGCTCGATGTTCATTTCGAGTTCGATGCCCTGCGACGGTTCGACCATGGCTTCGTCCTACTTCTCCCGTCGCTTCCCCGATGTGCCGGTCTTCCACCTGTGCTTCCCGGTCCGCTATATGGACGAGGCCACCGTGCAGATGGGCGCCGAGGATATCCGCGCGTGCATCAAATACATCGAAGAGCGCACCGGCGCCAAATGGAACTGGGATGCCTACTTCACCCAGATCAAGCGCTTCAACGCCGAGACCGAGTACGAGCTTGAAAAGTGGGAGATCAACAAGTCGGCCTATCCGCAGCTGCTCGGTCCCTGCTACGAGCTCTACCGCAAGTGGAACTACGAGATGGACGGCGGCGCCGACCCGCGTACCTTCGAGACACAGAAGAAGGTCAGCCGGATCCTCAACGAGGCCTATCAGCGCCGCGAGGAGGCCTGGCACGGCAAGATGAAGTACCGTGCACTTGTCTGGTCCTGCCCGGCACACTACTACGCCAACTTCTCCAACTGGGCGGCCAACTGCTGGGGCATCAACGTCCTGGTCGAGATGGAATCGCTGAACTTCACCAAGCCTCTCGAGACCGAGGACAAGGAAGAAGCGCTGCGTGACCTGGCTCGCCTCTACGAGCGCATGGTTATGCGCCGTCACACCAACGGCGGCTACCAGAACGTCGTCGACGAGTGCTGGGCACAGGCCGAGGCCTGGAATGCCCCGCTGATCATCATGTACCAGAACGTCGCCTGCAAGAACATGGCCACGGTCCAGGGCATCCTGGACGAGCAGGGCCGTGCGCGCGGCTACGATCTGATCTGGGTCGAGCACGATCTGATGGACCCGCGCACCGTATCCCGCCGCACCATGCGCGACAAGGTCAGCGAGTACATGCGCACCGTCAAGCACGCGGAACCCGTAGATCCCTCTCTCGTCGAGTTCGAGGACGAGACCTGCATGTGACAAATTAACTTTTCAGTCCCTGACGGGACTAAAAAGTTAGAGGGGAAGCACGGTGCTGCGCGCACTCGGCTTGCGGGGGACGCCTCGCATCGTCAAACGAAACTCGCTCCAGTACGCTTCCCCGGTTTCCGAAAGAGCCGGGAAAGCTCCCTATCCGCTCCTTCCGTTCTCCTCTCAAATTCAAAGCATCTGCTTTGAATTTGTAAAGGACGAGCAGTGGAGTGAGCGAGCTTTCGTGTCTTAACACGGAAGCGAGACGATACGGAACTTGCGAGGACGCGCGCCGTGAGAAGAGTTTTTTCCGAGGCGCATGTCCTCGGAAAAAACAGATTTGAATTTCTTTTCCCGTTGCGACGGGAAAATCAGAGGCGTTCCCCCTCTGAACTCCCCCTAATCTGTGTGGATTTAAGAGTGACAGCCTGTTACGTAATCAAAACCAATTAAACATATTACAATAACGGAGGATTAAAAGATGAAATACTTTGGCGGCTGCGACGTTGGATCGACCTACACGAAGGCAGTTATTCTCGATGAAACCGGCAAGATGATCGCCGATACGACGATCCGCAGCAAGATCAATTCCGAGCAGAGCGCGATCGCGGCCATGGAAGAGGTCTGCAAGCAGGCCGGACTGAAGGACAGCAAAGAGCTCAGCTATCTGATCGGCACCGGCTACGGCCGCAACAAGGTCCCCTTTGCTGATGAGAATATCTCCGAGATCTCCTGCCACGCCATGGGCGTGCACATCACCGATCCTAGTGTCAAGGCCATCATCGATATTGGCGGCCAGGACGTCAAGGGCATCTCGATCGACAGCGACGGCACCGTGAAGAACTTTGCCATGAACGACAAGTGCGCCGCCGGTACCGGCCGCTTCTTCGAGGCCATGGCCCGTTCCTTCGAGCTGAGCCTGTCCGACTTCTCGAAGCTCAGCCTCACAGCGAAGAACGTCATCCCCATCACCGCGCAGTGCACCGTGTTTGCCGAATCCGAGGTCATCACCCTTGTCGGCGAAGGCAAGCCCACCGACGAGATCGCCGCGGGCATCGAGATGGCCGTTGCCAAGCGCTGCTTCGTCATGGCAAAGAAGGCCGGCGCGACCGACAGCATCACGCTGACCGGCGGCTGCGCCAAGAACGACGGCCTGAAAGAGGCCATCGAGAAGGTGCTGAAGCTGAAGGTCGTCAACCTCAAGACCGACCCGCAGCTGATGGGCGCGCTCGGCGCTGCAGAGTATGCGCGTCAGAAGGGCCTGGCCAAGCGCTGATAGAGAAGCGGTATTTCGTACAATACCACGGGAAAGGAGCCGGTTCATCTGATGCAAAAGCTGTTCAAAGGACTATTCAAGCTCATTAAAATCGCTCTGATCGTGATTTTGGCGCTGTTTATCATCTATTTCTGGAATCTCGACCAGAAGCTGATGGGTTGGGCCTATAAGCAGGTCAACGCGATGTTCGACCGCAAAAAAGTGGACGTGGTGTTCTAAATATGGAGCTCTACAATTCCCTGATCCACGAAACCGAAGAACTGCTGTCGAAGGCGGCACCCAGCCACAGCTGGGACTGCCGCCCCGGCAGCGAGTGGCACGATCTCGGCAGCAACGAGCTTGTGCTGCAAAAGGACGCCGCCTTCGAGCTCGGCGCCTCGGGCAAGGGCTCGGCGAACTTCGTGCTGTTCACCTCAAGCGCCGATCTGGTGTCGAAGGATCAAATCCTGCTCTATGGCCCGGATCTCAGCGAGATCCACGGCCCGGTAGACTTTGCCCGCATCGTGCTGCTGCGCGTGGGCATGCTCGATGACGACAGCGAGATGGTCTACCGCACGCTCAAAGACATCGAGTTTGCCAAATACCATGTTTACCCCGAGGGCTACATGGTGCGCATCTCGCCCGAGAGCTACCGCGAGCAGGTGCGCATCAGCCGCCAGGCGCTGAAAAAAGGCATCAGCTTCCAGTCGGTCGGCGCCAGCTATATCCGCGCCTATAAGAAAAACGCGAATGTGCTGAATGCCACGGTGATTTTCGTCACGTCCCCGGTCATTGACTTCAAGGCCATGCGCGACATGGCCAAAAAGGCCAGCGACGTCACCAACACGCTGACCCATATCCTCGAGGGCCTGCCCACCGACTGCTCGGTGTGCGCGCTCAAAGATGTCTGCGACGAGGTAGAGGGTATGAAGGAACTCCACTTCGGCGTCGGCGCCAAGGGGACAGACAAGAAAGCATAACAAGAAGATATTGCCATATTGCCGCCCGCGCGGCACGACCTGGAATGCGCATATAAAAATGGGCACCTTCGTATCACAGTCATACGAAGGTGCCCATTTTTTTGTCTGTTATCACATTTTCTCGCCGGGGGAAAGCCGTCCGCCCCGGGATGGAAACAACAAAGGCGGCAGTTTCTAGCGGGCAGGACTGTACGTGAGTTTACGTAAAACAATATACATAAATAGGTTTACGTAATCAGTGATTTGTCCTTTCCTTAGTTCATGACGATCGGTGCCGAGCTCAGGCAGCCGGAGAGATAATAGTCGCCGTTGCCGTAGCGCAGGCGGACATTCTGGTATACCGGCAGATCGTCAAAGTGCCACCACTCCGAGGCGAGCGGGGTAAAGCCCTCGTCCATGAAGTATTTCTGCAGCTTGATCGCGCCGTCTGTCATCGTGTCGAGCAGCTCAGTGCTGGCGGCAAGCTGGTAATTCATCTGGGGGATCGCCTTGACAAACACGCCGGCGGCCGAGCTCAGCTCGTGCATGGGCGATGGCATCTCGTATTCCTCATAAGCGAGCACGTGTAGATAGGTGCACGGACCGCTGTTGCGCAGCTGTGTGTCTGTGACGCGGCAAAGCGATACATCCAGGGCCAGTCCCAGCTGGTGGTTGCTGCGGCCCTGCGAGATGAACCAGTTTTGATTATAGCCTTTTGCACGGAAGCCCGCGCGTACCTCCTCGCTGCTGTTCGCCAACGTGCGCAGCGCCGCGGCCACATCCATCTGCGTCCGATAGGGTCGGAAGGTCTGGTATACCATCAGACAATCGCCATTTTCAAGACAGTGCTGCTGAATTCGCGCTACGTCCACAGCAACCTCATAGAGCACCGGCATGGCGTATTCGACCTCGGAAAGGCGCGCATTGTACCAGTGCGTTTCATACAGGCTTTGCCCGGTAATGCCGGGCAGATCGTAGCCGGACGAGCGAAACAGCGCGCCGCCCGAGCAGCAATCGTCGTAGATCGCCGAGGGAACCACATCCGGCAGATTGATGAAGGTTCCGGAGCGGTTGATCCAGCCTTGCGCTCCCTGGCTGTTTTCGACCAGATAGCGCTCAGCGTCCATCAGCAGGATCCGAAAGGCCTCGCCGGGGCGCAGCGTGGCCACGGTGCCGCCGCTGTCGCTTTGGACCGAGAGTGTGGCGGTGGCATAGCCTGTGGCGCCGCTGACAGGCAGCTCAAAACCGTCCGTATAGCGCGGCAGTGTAGCATACTCATCCAGCGCCGCGAAAGGCGAGACGGTGGGAGGCGGCGAGGGTACCGCCGTCGCCGCCGGTCTGGGAGACGGCGGGAGAGGGGAATCGTCGGAAATGATGATCACACCGTCTTCAACATCTGCTGTGCTGCCAAACAGTGACCCGGGCAGGCCGGGAAACAGCAGCAGGGCGCCGCTGACCGACAAAATCAGCAGATCTGCCGCGAGGAAGAGAGCGATCCATAGTTTTTTGTTTTGTTTCATACTATACTCTTATCCGGCCGGGTGGGGCCTTCAAAATTCGATTGCTTTTGCTGTCTATCAATCTGTATAATTGCAGTATACGTCAAATCCGGCAGGCACACAAGAATTTCTTTTCCGGGAGAGGACGCTTTGTTCTGATCCAGCGGCGCGGTGCATATGCTATTGCCGGGGAGGTGAGGGGATGCCTATGGAAGACCTGACACAACTGCCGTCCAAGCTCCACAGTCTCACACTGGAAAACCGGGAGAGACTGCAGATCCGCGGCGTCGTGGACGTCACCGGCTTCGACGACACGCTGGTGCTGCTGCGGACAGGCCAGGGTCAGCTCAGCATCCGCGGCGAGGGGCTGCATGTTGAGCGCATAGACCTGGAGAGCGGCGAACTGGAACTGCACGGCCAGATCCGCGAGCTGCAGTATGACGACAGACCGACCGGCTCGGTCTGGTCGAAGCTCTTCTCCTGAGGATGGAGGTCTCTCTCTCGGCACAGGCGCAATGCCTCCTGCGTGCTGCGGCACTGGGACTTGCGGGCGGTGTGATGTACGATCTGCTGCGGCCATTGCGGCACATCCTGCGGCCGCTGCTGTCTCTGCTGTGCGACGCGGTGTTCTGCCTGCTGCTCGGTGCGGCCTCATTTACACTGGCTATGACTGCCGGCAGCGGACGGCTCGGAACGGTGGAGCTTTGCGTCGGTTTGGGTATGTTTTTGCTGTACCAGAACGGCATCCGGCTCTATTGCCTTCCTAATATTTCCAAATTGAACGAAAAAATTTGGAAATTGCTCCATTTTGATCAATTGTTTAAAAATATTTCGCAAAAAAAGAAAAATAATGCTTGAAAATTCGAAAGAAATATGTATGATAATGAGGTAGTTACGCAATGTTGCATAAAGAGATGATCCTCCGCCTGATCATGGTTTCTCTGCTGCTGTATGCCATGGGCCGCTACAGCGAAGAGCGTTCGCTCAGCATGGAGATGCGCGCCTATGCCGACGAGCTGCGTTTGGAGCTCCGAGCCGTGGAGGAGGAACATCAGCGGCTGGAAGACCGGTTTGCCCATCTGCGTGATTTATCCGAGATCGAGCGTCTGGCCCGGGAACAGCTGGGCTACGTTCGACCGGGAGAAATCATTTTCACCTTTGGTGAAAAGTAAAAAACATCATCTTCAAAGAAACAGAGAGGTAAACCCCATGCCGTTGGAAATTGGCGCTGTAATGGAAGGAAAGGTAACAGGCGTCACAAAGTTCGGTGCCTTTGTGGCCCTGCCCGAGGGGAAGAGCGGCCTTGTGCATATCTCCGAGGTGGCGAATGCTTTTGTCTCCGATGTCCATGATTTTGTTCAGATGGGTCAGACTGTCCGTGTGAAGGTCATGGCCATCAGCCCGGAAGGGAAGATCAATCTCTCTATCAAGCGCGCCGTGGCTGAGGCGGCGCACCAGCCGCCCCAGTCGGAGCGCCGGCCGGTGAGTGCACCGCGGAGTGTGCCTGTGGTCGCCGCAGCTCCGCAGGCCGTCAACGGTCCGAGCAATGATGCGACCTTTGAGGATAAGCTCAAGCGCTTCATGCAGGAGTCCGACAGCCGCATCGCGGACAACCCGCTCTATTCCGACCGGCCGCGCAAAAGCCGGAGACATTGATAACACAGATCATCAATAAAACGATTTTTATCGTTTTATTGATGAATAGTATGACAGCCCCCCGCCATCCTCAACGAGGACAGGCGGGGGGCTGCCGATTATTCCGACTGCAGATCAGGTTTTCCGATAGAGGATATATCCGCACTTGCAGTTGATGTGCACCTTTCCCTTGCCCCGGGGCACGCGCACCCAGGTGTGGCAGTTGGGACATTTGAAGAAGCGGTAATCCTTTTGCGCGCGGCGGTCTTTTGCGGCAGCGTGCTCGGCTTTCTTCTTTTCAAGGAAACGCAGCCACAGCAGGTTTTCAGCCTCACGCAGCTCCAGGCGGCGTGAAAAAGCGCGCATAAAGCTGATCAGCAGGCTCATCAGGGCAATGCTCGTCAGCAGGGAAGACAGCCAGGGCGCCCACAGCACGCACAGTACGCCCAGGGCAAACAGCCCCAGCGCGGTCCAGAACAGCAGCTTTGACAGCTCATCCATTCCCTGACGCCCGGAGAAGAAGCTCCGGATTTTTTCTTTCATCCCAAAGACCTCGCTTTCCATCAGTCAATAGACCTGTTAATAATAATAAAAACCGAATGTGAACGTGTCAAGTCAAGGTGGGGAAAGTTTACATTCTGTTCCCAAAGAGTTTTCTGCGCCACTTGCCACGTCGGGCGGAAGGTGGTACAATGATAGCACTTCAGCAGTATACAGGAGGAGCGTTCAATGATTGCGATTGGAAGCGACCACGGCGGATTTGAACTGAAGCAGGAGATCATGGCACATCTGAAAAAGCGGGGGCTCGCCTTCCGCGATTTCGGCACTTATACACCGGAGAGCTGCGACTACCCGGTTTACGGCAAGGCGGTGGCGCAGGCCGTGGCCTCGGGCGAGTATAGCTTCGGCATTCTCATCTGCGGTACCGGCATCGGTATCTCAATTACGGCCAACAAGATCCCCGGCATCCGCGCCGCCCTCTGCACCGACTGTTTTTCGGCTGAGGCGACACGCGCCCACAATAACGCGAATATCCTGGCACTCGGCGGCCGCGTCGTTGGGGTGGGTCTCGCGCTGAAAATCGTCGATACCTTCCTTGATACGCCTTTTTCCGAAGACGAGCGGCATATCCGCCGCATCTCGATGATCGAGGAATAAAGGACACACGCCGCAGGAGGAGACAGCTTTGGCAAAATCAAATGAATTTTACAAGGGGACCAGCCGGCGGCGGCGCAGCCGGATCCTGATCCCGGCGGCCGTGCTGGTGTTTATCATCGCCGTGCTGGTGGTGCTGTTCTACGGAATGCAGAAGTACGCCGTCATCACCAAGGACGACGTCAAGGTGCGCCCCGCGATCCTCGGTGAGACGCCCGAGGTCGAGGCCGGCGACACCGGCATCACACTCGAGCTCGAGACCGTCGATGTGGAGATCGACTTTGACGACCCGGATTACGGCGCCGTCGAACGCATCGCCGACGGTGTCGTTCAGCCGATCCGTGCGATCTTTGTCGCGCAGGAGAACCTGAACGTCGAGGCGCTGACCGGCTATGCCGACCGACTGGTCACCGGCAACGCGCTTGTGATCGAAATGAAGCCCCGCAGCGGTGTGATCCAGTGGTATTCCGAAAGCGAGATCGCGCTCGCCTACGGTCTCTCCGGCACACTGCCCGAGGATGTGGAGAAAAAGCTCAAGGAGCTGCACGACGATAAAGGCGTCTGGCTGGCAGCCCAGATCTCGATCTGCCGCGATGAGCTCTTTGCCAGCCGCAGCACGATCGTCACGCTGCGCAACGCCGCCACCGGCGGCAACTACGTCGACGAAGGCGGCAGCTGGCTGGACGCCTACAGTCTCGATGTGCGGCAGTATACGATCGACATGATCACCGAGCTCTACGCGATGGGCTTTGACGAGGTTATCCTCTCCGACGTAGCCCACCCGGTGCTGACGGCCGAGGAGGGACAGACTCCGATTACGCTCAGCTATACGCGCGATATGTCCACGCCGCCGTCGGCCGTGAACGCCGTCTGCAGCTTTGCCGTCAGCGTCGCGCGCGAGTTCAAGGATCGCCCGGATGAAAAAGTCCTGTCGATCTATGTCGACTCGAAGCGGGCCCTGGTCGGCACCGATACGAACAACGGCCAGAACGCGCCGCTGTTCTTCAAGCTGTACGACCGCGTCTATTTCCGCACCGACCGCTATGAGTACAACTTCAATATCGACGACGTCACGAGCTACGTCGGCCCCGGCGCGGTCGTCGACCGCTTTGTTCCGGTGGTGTACAACTATTTGCCGGACAACCCCGGGCAGATCTCCTGGGTGCTGGTCGATCTTGAAACATAAGTGAATTTGTAACTATTCAGTCCCCTTATGGGGACTGAATAGTTAGAGAGCACTCGCGCTCATCGCAGCGGGCTTGCGTCAGAAGAAGCTCGCTAAGAAGAAGCTCGCTACGCTCCGTTTCCGTCAGGCGTGACGAAAACTGCGCTCTGCTCCCTCCTTCTTCCTTAACAAAATCAAAGCCAATGCTTTGATTTTGAGAGGAAAACGGAAGGAACGGAGATGGAGCTTTCGCCCTAAGGCGGAAGCGGAATGGAGTGAGTTTCGTTTGACGACGGCGCGAGGCCTCGCAAAGCTCGGCTTAGAGAGTTTTTGCCGGGGCAAAGCTCCGTCAAAAACAGATTTCAATTTGTTTTTCGCCTTCCAAGGCGAAAAATCAGAGGGGAAAGCCCCTCTGAACTCCCCTGTTTGAGTCTAGACTGAATAGTTACGTGAATTTGAAACAATACGAAGCCCCCGGAGCCTTTTGGCTCCGGGGGCTTCGTATTATAATCGGGTTTTACGCGAGAGCGTTGTAATAGTCGTACAGCACCTGGGCCAGATCGCCGCGGCTGAGCGCGTCGCCCGGGACCTCCGGGGCGAGATCGAGACCGATCGCCGTGCTGAAGACCGCAAGCGCATTCGCCGCAGTCTGTGCCGTGAGCGGGGTATCCGCCTGGCTGCCGGAGGCAAGGATGCCGTACGTCGCGAGCATTTCGGCGGCTTCCTCTTCGGAGCCGACCGGCTGACCGCCAAACTGGCAGAGCGCGTAGGCCAGCTCGCCGAGCGTCGCCTGCTCGTCCACGCCGAAGCTGCCGTCCTCGCGCGCCGCCATCAGCAGGTTTTCAAACACAAAGCGCACGGCCTCATACTGCGGGAGATCCGCCGTCACGTCCGTAAGCTCGGCTTCGCTCAGATCCTCCGCGCCGAAGGGGTTGAGGATTTCGTCGAACAGCTCCGCGCGCGCATTGATCGCTCCGGCGCCGCCGGAGGTAAAGCGGTAGCCGTTTGCAAGCAGATTGGCGTAGACGGCGGCACAGTCCTTTACCCTCTCGGGGTTGAGCGCCTTAAGCTCGCGCATACACTGCTGCGTATAATCGGCGGGAACGCCCTCGAGATACTCGGTGATGGCGTTAACGGCACCCTGCAGCTCGCCGTCCGGCATGGCATACATGGAATAGACGGAGAGAATATAGCCGTCCAGCTTCTCCTGGTCGATCTCCAGCCCCTCAAGGAAGGCGGGCAGTCCCTCGTAGACCGCGTAAGTCTCGTCGATGTTCGGATCGCGGTAGCTGATCAGATAGCTGCCGGAGAAGCGGGTAAAGCCGTTGATAAGATCATAGACACCGTACTGGTCACGCAGCCCCGGAAGAAGATAGAGGTCGTTGATGAGATAGACAACGGCACTGAGACCGGCGTCATAGCCATCCAGACCCAGCGCTTCATAGCCGGCGACAATACCGTTATACTGCACACTGCTGTCCACGATCAGCGCGCTTCTGAGAGCGGGGGGCGTAAAAACGTAGGTCTGCGGCTCAATGGGGGTATCGGTCAGCCTGGCCAGGAAAGCGTCGGCAGCAGCGCCGTTGATTTCCGCGCCGGCGGCTGTGCCGGCATAGGCGGCAATCGCGCCGCAGCGGCTGCGCAGACTCTCCTGCAGGGCACTGAGCTTTTCCTGCACGGCGGCGGGATTCTCCTCCATCAGCGTCTCCAGAAACGCAAGGAAGTGGTAATAGTCAAGACCGCTGTAGGCCGACTGATAGGCGTAATAGGGGTAGTCCGCGCCGAGCGTGGCGTAGAGCTGCACCTCATAGGGGCTGTTCGTGATCGTGGTTTTCAGCGCGGCCTTGGTCCGCTGGATCAGGCCAAGCAGCTTCTCCGCGTCGTCAAAGCGCGTGTCGAAGAGCAGCTCGTAGACGAGGGCATAGCCGGTCTCCAGATCCTCGTCCCGCGCCGTCCAGGTCGCGGCGAGATAGGGGCGGTAGTCGCTCGAACTGAAGCTGCCGATGAGCTGCAGGTCGATCATGCCATTATGGAGATAGCGCTCCGTGAGTGCCGCAAGCTCCTCGCTCGTGTGCGTTTCCGTGTCGAGTTCACCGAGTACGTCGTTATAGAGCGCAAACCAGGGGATATCCTCCTGCGGCAGTACAGACGCGTCGAGCAGCAGCAGCGGCATACCCACGCCGTCCACCTCGGCCTCGGCAAAGAGACGGCGCACGCCGTCCTCGCCGGTCTCGTCGGTCACGGTGTAGTTGCGCGATTCCTCGGGCAGCGAGTCGACCGTTACGGCCTGCAGGCTCGCAACCATGGCGCTGCTGTCGTCCTCTGGCAGCTCGGCCTGGGAGGCGTCCACGATCGCCGCGATCTCCTCCTCGCTCATGCCGGCCTTGACCTCGGCGAGCCGTGCCGTCTCCGCGGCGTCCAGCTGCTCCCGCAGTCCGGCCTCGGGGTAGGTGGTGACAAGCGCGGTGGTCCGGGAATCCAGCAGCCGGTCGCGGATGAACTGCCGGAAGCTGCCGTCCTCGTTCCACTCGACGATGTGGTTGAGACTGTCGACCACGTCAAAGTAGACAAAGGCGTCGTCGGTGTTCATGGCATAGCCGAAAATGGCCTGCAGGATATTGACGCCGATGTTGTTGCCCTCGCGCGTGAGCTTGAGATCGAGCTCGACGGAATTGGCGATGCTGTCGGCGAGCTCCGGGGCAAAGCCGCTCTCCGCGAGCTCAGCGAGCGTCTCGTCCACAGTGCTCTTGAAGAGCACGGCGTCGTCGGGATCGAGGCTGCCGGCGTCAAAGACCAGCGCGGTATCGGGCGCCTGCCAGAACGGGTAGACGTAGAACGCGCCGCCCGGCAGCGCTTTCTTGAGCTTCTGCATCAGCGGTGAGGCGTCGCTGCCGAGAAGATTATAGAGTCCGATCAGTTTCAGCTGCGTGTCGGGATCCTGGTTCAGCCCCGGGAGCACGAAGACATAGCGGATCTCCGCGCCCTTTTCGGTGTTCGAACCGGCCTCGACGGCATAGGGAACACGCTGCTCCACCGGCTCGGTCAGCGGCGTATAGCCTTCGTCGTCGAAGCGGAACTCCTGCCGCTCATAGGGGGCGAAGGCCGTGTCGAGCAGCCGGAGGAAGGCCGTGTAGTCCTCAAAGTCGCCGTAGAGATACCCGAGGCAGTTGGAGGGGTGGTAATAGCGCTCGTGATAGCTCTTGAGCGCCTCCCAGGTCAGATCGGGGATGAAGGCCGGGTCGCCGCCCGAGACGTTGCCGACCGTCGAGCCGGGATAGGCCGCGCGCTCGGCGTTATACCAGGCGGAGGAGTTGATGTTCATTGCGGCGAGCATCTCGGAATAGACCGTGCCTTCGATGCTCAGCGGCGCGTCGGCGTCGGCAAGGCGGTAGCGCCAGGCCTCCTCACGGAAGATGCTCTCATCCTCGAGAATCATCGGGTGGAGGCAGCTGTCCGTGTAGTAGTCCGCCAGCTTCAGAAGCTGCGCTTCCGAAAGGCTCGCGATCGGGTACATGGTCTCATACTGCCCGGTCAGGGCGTTCATATAGGTGTTGTAGGTCTGATAGCTGAGATTGAAGAACAGCGAGGCGGAAGGGTACTTCTCCGATCCGTCGAGCGTCGCGTGCTCAAAGACGTGCGGCGTGCCGGTGTTGTCGAGCGCGCGGGTGGCAAAGTTCAGCGCAAAGCAGCGCTCAGTGTCGGAATTGGCGATGTAGAGGAGCCTGGCGCCGGTGCGCTCGTGCTCGAAAAGAACCGCCGTGCCGCCGAGGAACGGGATCTCCCGAAGTTCCCGGACGGTGAAGCCCTCGACCGTCTCCCCCACGGCGGGGAGGCCTTTTTCCTCTTCAGCCAAGGCCGCCGCGCCGAGCGAGAGCAGCAGCGACAGGGCCAGCAGCAAAGACAACAGCTTTTTCATCGTTTTCCTCCTTGTTGGATAGTCTGCGAGAGTATACAAAAAGTATACGCTTCCCGTTTTTGCTTGTCAATGATGACACAAAAAAGCACCCGGAGCGGTTTGCTCCGGATGCCGGATTTTCGCGGAAAGTCTTTACTTCGTGCCGAAGATTCTGTCGCCGGCGTCGCCCAGACCGGGGACGATGTAGGCATTCTCGTTGAGATGGTCGTCCAGCGCGGCGACGAAAATGTCGACGTCGGGATGATCCTTCTGCATACGCGCCACACCCTCGGGGGCGCCGATGATGCTCATGAGCTTGATGTGCTTCACGCCGTCGTCCTTCAGAAACTGGATCGCAGCGGAGGCGGAGCCGCCGGTGGCCAGCATCGGGTCGACGACAATGACGTCACGCTCGGTGATATCGGCGGGCATCTTGTAGTAGTATTTGACGGGCTCCTTGGTCTCGGGGTCGCGGAACAGACCGACGTGACCCACCTTGCAGCTGGGGACCATGCGCATCATGCCGTCCACCATGCCCAGACCGGCGCGGAGGATCGGGACGATCGCCATCTTCTTGCCGGAAATGCGGCGGCATCTGGCGACGGCAACGGGCGTCTGAACGTCGACTTCCTCCAGCGGAAGATCGCGGGTCGCCTCATAGCACATCAGCATGGCGATCTCGGAGACAAGCTCGCGGAATTCCTTCACGCTGGTCCGCTCGTCGCGCAGGATGGACAACTTGTGCTGGATCAGGGGATGGTCAAATACGCATACTTTGCTCATGATTGGATCTCCTTTTATATTAAATTGGGAAAATACAGGGAAACGGTCACTCCGAAGCACTGTTAAACAGGCGGGCCTGACGCTCGCGCTCGGCCTGACTGAGCCGCAGATAGACCGGCAGCAGCTCGGCGCCGCTTGTCCATGGCGGCCATCGCCACGCCCCAGGCGTCCTGCCACAGCAGATTATCGGGAGCCATGCGGAAGGGAAGACCGGCTTTTTCGAGAAACGCGGCTGTCAGCGCGGCCCCGTCGCCCACCAGAAAGACCGGAGAGGGGAGAGCGCGCAGCTCCGGCAGCAGCTCTTCCAGCGCGATCGGCCGATCGGGGCAGAGCCGTACGGGCTTACCGCCGCGGATCTCGAAGAGGGCATTGTACACCTGGCTGCGCCGCGCGTCCATCACCGGGCAGATAATCCCGCCCGCGGCCACGCCGTGCCAGGCCATGGCCTCGAGCGTCGAAACGCCGACGCAGGGCTTTTGCGCGCCCCAGGCGAGCCCCTTGACGGTCGAAACGCCGATGCGGATGCCGGTGAAGCTGCCGGGCCCGTGGGCCACGGCGAGCACGTCGACGTCCTTGAGCGTCAGCTCGGTATTCTTCAGCATATCCTCGGCCATCGGCAACAGCGTGCGGCTGTGTGTCAGGGTGCTGCACTGGGTGCTCTGGCTGACAAGCTGCCCGTCGCGCACCAGCGCGACGGAAGCGGCCTTTGCCGAGGATTCAAACGATAAGATCAGCATAGCGCGGCCCCCTCGATCGTGATTTCGCGCGAGGTATCGGAAAGCTTTTTAAAGGTGATCTTGATCTCGTCGCCGAAGAAAGCGTCTTCCACATTCTCGCTCCACTCGACGGCGCAGACGGCGCCGCGGCTGATATAGTCCTCCCAGCCGATGTCGAACAGCTCGTCCGAGCTGTGGAGACGGTACATATCAAAATGAATCAGGTCGACCGGCCCGAGATATTCGTTGACGATCGTAAAGGTGGGGCTTGTCACGCGTGCCTGCAGCCCCATGCCGCGCGCCATGCCGCGCACCAGGGCGGTCTTGCCGGAGCCCAGATCGCCGAACATTGCGACGACGCTGCCGCCGCGGAGCACACCGGCCAGCTTTGCGCCGAGTTCCTCGGTTTCACGCTCGCTGTTCGTAATAAATGTCTGCATAATGAACCTGACTTGTTATCATTCATGAAGTATTCTTGTCCTTAGGCATTATACCACTGATTGGCCCATTGCGTAAAGGGCAAAGTTGTGATAAAATACCTGCAAAGTCGCTGTGCTTTTTTGGTATAAACACTGTTTTCTGCTGAAAGGATGTGTTTTTCATAAAAAATTGGAAAAACTACGTAAAGATATTCTTTGAACGGGCGGATATTTTCCTGCTGGTGATCTGTCTTGTCTGTGCCTGCATCAGCGTCTACGCCGTGCGGCATACCACGGCCAGTATGCAGGCGGCTGAGGTCGCCGGCATCAGCTCGGTGAAGATGACGGCGGTTCAGGTGTTCTCGGTCTTCCTCGGTATTGGGGCCTTTGCCCTGTTCTCGGTGATCGACCCGGAGCTGCTCGGCCGGCAGTGGCGGATCATGCTGCTGCTGATCGGGGCGCTGCTGGTGGCGCTGATGATCTTCGGCCAGGACGACGGCACCGGCAACAAGAGCTGGATCCGTTTCCTCGGTATCGGTATCCAGCCGTCTGAGATCATTAAGATCATTTACATCGTCATCGCCGCCCACCAGATGTCCGAACTGCGCGCCAGCAGCGATATCAGTACACCATGGTCGGTGCTGCAGATGCTCTCCCTGCTGGGCATCGTCTTCATTGGACTGATGATTGTCTCGTCCGACCTGGGCAACGCGGTCATTCTGGTCGCCATCTTCGCGGTCATGTTCTTCTTCCTGGGGGTAAGGCTGTATTGGTTTGCGATCGGCGCGGCGGGCATTGCCGCCATGATCCCGCTGCTGTGGCGTTACGTGCTCAAGGATTACCAGAAGCAGCGCCTGCTGGCCCCCTATGACGAGAGCATCGACCCGACCGGATGGGACAAGCGCTGGCAGACCGTGCAGAGCAAGGCTACCTTGGCCTCCGGCCGTCTGACCGGCGTGGAGGAGGGCCACAACACCACGATTTTCACCGGCAAGCACACCGACTTTATCTTCTCCAGCATCGGGGAGATGTGGGGCATGATCGGCACATTGATCGTTATTGCGCTGCTGGCGGTCATCATCATCCACTGCTTCCGCCGCGGCCTGCACGCCACGAACACCTATGACATGCTGCTGTGCACCGGCATCGGTGCGGCCATCGCCTTCCAGACCTTTATCAATATCGGCATGTGCATCGGTATCACGCCCGTTATCGGTATCGCGCTGCCCTTCTTCAGCTACGGAGGCTCGTCCATGGTGACGCTGTTCGCAGCTATGGGGCTGGTTTCCGGTGTCAAGTTCAAACTAAAACCGCAGCATTTCACCCTGGCCTATACGTAACGAATGCCCGCGGATGCCGGCACGGTCTGCGGACCCGGCGCCGTCTGAAAGCACGGCCGGCGGCAAAACGCTGTTTCTGTATGGTATCCTACTGAACTGTCCGGAGAAGAGAACAGGCACCTCAGCCCGCTCTCTTCTCCGGATTTTCATTTCTGCCGCGGGACACAGGTGCTCTGCCGGACCCCGGGGGAGAGAAGACGGGACATTGGGCAGAGAGCCGGTTTTCCGCCCCGTTTTATTCAATTTTTGCTGCACTATTTTTCTGAATTATTGCTGCGCATGCATTGATATTTCAAACAGATAATACTATAATATATAATGTATATATATTGAAAAAACCGGAAAGGTCGAAAACTATGGATAAAGTATGGCTGCTGGGCGTCGGAGGCTCGGTGAGCATATCGGATCCCCGCCGCGCGGAATATGGCGGCGCTACCACCTGCATACTGGTGCGTCTGGACGGACAGTACGTCCTGCTGGACGCGGGCACGGGCATCCTGCGTCTGCCGGAGGAGGTCATGGAGGAGCCATCGCTTACGATGCTGCTCACGCATTATCACCTGGATCATCTGATCGGCCTTCCCATGTGCCCCTATCTGCGGCAGAAGGGCCGGAGTCTCACGATCTGGGGCGGCAGCCATGACGGGCGGGACGCCGGGGAGACGCTGGAGCGGCTCTTCTCATCCCCACTGTGGCCGGTGTCGCTCTGGGAGCTGCCCTGCCGGGTCGAGATCCGCAGCCTTACGGAGCAGTGCTTTTCCCTGGGGTCCATCCGCGTGGACGTCATGCGGGGCAGCCACCCCAACGGCGTGAACGTGTTCCGGCTGACAGGGCGGGAGCACAGTGTTGTCCTGGCCACCGACTGTACGCTGACACCGGAGATCCGCCCCGCACTGACCGCGTTTGCCCGGGACTGCGATCTGCTGCTCTGCGACGGGCAGTACAGCAGCGCGGAGTGGGTATACCGCGCCGGCTTCGGTCACAACACCTGGAACGCAGCGGCTGCCCTGGGAAGGGACTGCGGAGCCAGGGCGCTGCGGGTGATCCACCACGACCCCGACCACAGCGATAAACAGCTCTCCGCCGCCCAGGCGGAGGTGGAGACTGTCTGCCCGACTGGCCGACTCGGACGAGAGGGAGAGGAGATCCTGCTATGAACGCAAGAGATACGGAACGCTTCCTCGCCATGAGTCTGGCGCTGACCAGCGAGCGGGACCGGGAGGCTCTGCTCAGCAGTATTCTGGACACCGCGATGGATGTGACGAACTGCGACGCCGGCACCCTCTATCTGCTGGAGGACGATGGCCTCCACTTCTGCCGGATGGTCACCCGCTCACAGGGGATCCGCCAGGGCGGACACGCCGATCCCATCAGCCTGCCGCCGGTGCCCCTGGAGGAGAAATACGTCTGCTCCTGGGTGGCAATTCACAAGGAAATCATCAATGTGACGGACGTCCACACGGACACGCACTTTGACTTTACGGGCTCCCTGCGCTACGACGCCATGACCGGCTACCGCACGACCAGTATGCTGGTCGTGCCCATGAGCAACGACAAGGGGGCGCTGATCGGCGTGACCCAGCTCATCAACGCGCTGGACGGCGAGGGACATGTGGTCCCCTTCGATGCGGAACTGGAGCTGCTGGTCTCCGCGATCTCCTCCCAGGCGGCCATCAGCATCACCAATATGCAGTATGCCGAGCAGATCACCGCGCTGCTTGACTCGCTCGTGGGCGCGCTGTCTACGGCCATCGACCAGCGCAGTCCCTACAACGCCAACCATACCCGGAACATGGTTCGCCTCGGCGAGGCGTTCCTGGACTGGCTGAATGATACCAACAATCCCTGGAAGTTTGAACCCGCTGCCCGCCGAAGCTTTCTCATGAGCGTCTGGCTGCACGACGTGGGCAAGCTGGTGGTGCCGCTGGAGGTCATGGATAAGCAGAGCCGCCTCGGCGCCGCGCTTGGAGAAGTGGAGGAGCGGTTTACCCGCATGGGCCTGCTGGACCGGATCGCCGCGCTGGAGGGACGCATTCGCCCTGAGGAGCTGGAGAAAAACAATGCCGAGCGGGCCGAGACGCTGGCCTTTATACGCCGGATCAATACGGCGGGCTTTCTGCCCGATGCCGATCTTCAGGCGGTAGACGCGCTTGAGGAGCGCCGCTTTACCGATGAGACAGGGGCGTCCGTCCCCTGGCTGACCGCGGAGGAGCTCCACTGCCTCCGGGTGCGCAAGGGCACCCTCACCGCCGAGGAGCGTTCGATTATGGAGAGCCATGTGGTGGTCACCGCCCGTATCCTCTCGCAGGTTCATTTCCCGAAAAGCTATTCCCGGGTGCCCCAGTGGGCGGCCGCCCATCATGAGCTGCTCAACGGCAAGGGCTACCCGCAGCATAAAACCGCGCCGGACATTCCCCGCGAGGTGCGGCTGCTGACGGTCCTGGACGTGTTCGAAGCGCTCACCGCCAGGGACCGGCCCTATAAGCCCCCCATGCCGACGGAGAAGGCGCTCTCTATCCTGGACAGCATGGTCCGGGAGGGCGGCGTGGACGGAGAGGTACTGGAGCTGTTCAAGGCCAGCCGTGCCTGGGAGAAGATACTGTGAAGGGCGCCGCGTTTCTGCGCCGGGGACTGATTGCCCTGGCCTGTGCCGCCGCTCTCACGCTGGCCGCCGGACTGGGTGCTCTCGAGCGCCTGGACGGCGAGGCCAGCGACGCCTTTTACCAGAACCCCGGCGCCTCGGACGGGACCGTGGTGGTGATCGGCATGGACCAGCGGGCGACCGATTATCTGGGCCCCATGCCCTGGTCAAGGAACGTGCTGGCAGAGGCTATCGAGTTTCTCAATTACGGCGACCCTGAGGGCCGACCGGCGGCCATCGGCCTGGACGTGCTGTTCGTAGGGGACAGCGCCGACCCGTCCGCCGACGCCTATCTGGCGGAGATGGCGGGGGCCTGGGATAACGTGATCGTGGCCGAGGCCGCCCTCTTCGGCAGCGAGCTTGTGGACAGCGGAGACAGCTTTTATATGGATACCCGGGCCATCCTGGGCGTGGATAAACCCTATGACGCGCTCAAGGCCGCCGCCCGGGTCGGCCATATCAACGCCATGGCGGATACCGACAGCATCCTGCGCCACGGCCTTCTCTACATCGACACAGACGAGGGCAGAGTCTGGTCTTTCTCCCGGGTGCTCTATGAGCGCTGGTGCGAGGTAAACGGCCAGACCCCCAACCCGCTTCCGGAGACCCGTGACAGGGGCTTCTGGTATGTGCCCTTTACCACCCGCGGCGGCGGATACTACGAGGACATATCCCTGGTGGATCTGCTCAACGGCGATATCGAGCCCTCTTATTTCAACAACAAGATCGTCCTGATCGGTCCGTATGCCTCGGGCATGCAGGACGAATACCGAACCAGCGTGGACCACTCCGCTCCGATGTACGGCGTGGAATTCCAGGCCAATATGATCGACGCCTACCGAAACGGCTTCTATCCCCGGGAGGTGTCGGAGAGACTGCAGCTGGCGCTGCTCTTTCTTATCAGCGCGGCGCTTATCTGGCTGCTCCACGATCGGCGGGTGCTGCCCTCCCTGGGGCTGTGGCTGGCTGCGGCCGGAGGCTGGCTGGCAGCCTGCTTCCTGTTCTCTCGCCAGGGGCTGCTGCTCCATGTGCTCTGGGTGCCTCTTGCGGCGACAGCGGCGTTCATCGGCTCTGTGGCCGTCAATTACATCCGCGCTGCCAGGGAAAAACACCGGGTCACCAACACCTTCGGTCACTATGTTGATCCGGCCGTCATGCGCCAGCTGCTGGATCAGGGCCCGGAGGCCCTGGAGCTGGGCGGAAAGGTGTACAACATCGCGGTGCTCTTCGTGGATATCCGCGGCTTTACCACGATGAGCGAGGCGCTGGACGCCCCCACCGTGGTAGAGATCATCAATCGCTACCTCACCTTGACTACGGAATGCATCATGCGCCACCACGGCACGCTGGACAAGTTCGTGGGGGACTGCACCATGGCCTTCTGGAACGCCCCGGTGGCCCAGGAGGACCCTGTATATCTGGCCTGCTGCGCCGCCATGGACATGCTGGAGGGCTCCAAGGCCCTGGGGCAGGAGCTGCAGGAACGCTTTGGCCGGACGGTATCCTTCGGCGTGGGCGTGAATGTGGGTGACGCGGTAGTCGGCAATATCGGCGCGCCGCGGCGCATGGACTACACCGCCATCGGCGACACGGTAAACACCGCCGCCCGGCTGGAGGCCAACGCCCCCGGCGGCACCATCTACATCTCCCGCGCCGTGGCCGACGCCCTGGGAGACCGGGCCAAGACCACCTCTCTGGGCGGCAGCATCCCCCTCAAGGGCAAAGCCGCCGGCTTCGAGGTGCTGAAGCTGGACGCGCTGGAGTATTGACAGCGCAAAGACGGCTTTTATCGCTTTCCCACTCTCAAAAGGAGGGTTTTATATGAACTCAACCACATCCGTCCGATGCTTTGTAGCGGCGCTCCTGGCGGCGCTGCTTTGCCTTGGATTGTCAGCCCCCGCTATGGCGGCGGATGAAGCCTCTGTCATCAAGCTGGTCAAAACCGAGGGCACCGTTACCGTCGCCGACGGCAGCGGCCGTCAGGTCAAGCTGGAAAACCGGGACTCTGTGCGCCTGTTTTCCGGCTATACCGTGACCACGGACCTCAAGAGCTATGCCTGGATCAGTCTGGACGATACCAAGGCCATCAAGCTGGACGAGGACAGCGCGGTGGAGATCCGCCAGAGCGGAAAGAAGCTGGAGGTGCTCTGCAAGAAAGGCAGCACCTTCTTCAACGTCACCGCGCCGCTGAAGGCGGATGAGACGCTGAATATCCGTACCGCCACCATGATCACCGGCATCCGCGGGACCGTCGTCTGGGTTGATGTTCAGGATAACGGCATTACCACACAGGCCGTTCTTGGGGGACATGTGATATCCGTGATCACCGATCCGATCACAGGACAGAACTATTCGGTGCCCATGCACAGCGGCGATTTGGCGACAATGTTCGTCCATTTTGCACATCCTCTGAACGACCGGAGATGCAGCGTCTCCATGGACAGAGCAGAAAAGGACGATATACCGGGCTATGTTATCAAGGAGGTAGCGAATGACCCGGAGATGCAGAATGCCATAGTCGCTGCCGGCGGCCTCGATCTGCATGATGTAACACCGCAGGAGGCGGATGATCAACTGAAGCAGGATCAGTTAAAGAATGAGGAGGAGGCGCAGAAGCGTGAGGCCGCGGAGCGAGAGCAGGGGACGGAGAACAATCCGCCCAGCCAGGATCCTGTATGGGGCAATCAGGGTACAGCGGTCAACGGCAACAATACGACCGGCGGTGGAGCCGACGGAGGGGCTAGCGGCACACAGCCCACCACCACGCAGCCTACCACCACACCGATCCCGCAAAAAACCGTTACCGTCCAGTTTGACACGACGGGGGGCAGTGCAGTAACATCGGCCAAGGTGGTTACGGGCAATAAGCTTACCCAACCGGAGAATCCCACCCGAGCGGGATATCATTTTGAGGGCTGGATGAACGGCACGACGGCCTATGATTTCTCCGCACCGGTGAACGGCAGCATGACGCTCACCGCCCGCTGGGGCCAGCTGGATCATGTGACAGGAAATAATGCCACCTGCACGGAAGCGGGCAACAGCGAATACTACAGCTGCACGGTGTGCAGGAAGTATTTCAGCGATGCGGAGGGCACGACGGAGATCGCGGCAGACTCGTGGGTGATCAATGCGCTGGGGCATGAATACGGTGCGCCCGAGTACACCTGGTCGAACGACAACAGCAGCGTGACGGCCACGCGCGTCTGCGGCCATAACAGCAGCCACACGGAGACCGAGACGGCCAACACGACGAGCCAGACCACAGCGGCGACGTGCGAGGCGGCGGGACAGACGGTCTACACGGCGAACTTCAAAAACACGGCGTTCAGCACGCAGAGCAAGACGGTGGAGATCCCGGCCACGGGCCATGCGTACGGCGATCCGAGCTATACCTGGTCGAACGATAACAAGAGC
>ONNS01000002.1 GCA_900319275.1 uncultured Eubacteriales bacterium | reverse complement strand
TTTTCTTCTTTGTCAGCCATTGCCTTATACTTAGCGTAAAGCTGCCCATTCTTCTCATCATTCACAGGATAGTAAGGTTCGTCTCCTGGCTTCCATTCACTGCTGTATTCCCGGCTGATGACTGTCTTCGGAAGATTTTTTCCGCCCTCATCCTTGCCAAACTCGAACCACTTATGCTCGATAATCCGAGTCCAAGGTGTTTCTCGATCTGTGTAGTTTACTGCGGCATTCCCCTGGAAATTCGGGATATTTAGCAACTCTGTCTCAAAGCGAACTGAGCGGTATTCAAGGTTTCCGAGACTGTAGTTGAAATAAGCGTCAATTGGTCCTGTGTAAATGACCTTTTCGGCCTGGCTATCCCAGTATTCTTTTTCCGCCAGATAATCTGTGTCCAACTTAACCTCAATACCCTCAAGCATCTTCTCTACCATCTTTGTATAACCACCAATGGGAATGCCTTGATATAGAGCGTTGAAGTAGTTATTGTCGAAGGTTAGTCGAACCGGAAGGCGCTTGATTATAAACGCTGGTAGGTCTTTACAATCACGTCCCCACTGTTTTTCCGTGTAGCCTTTAATCAATTTCTCGTAGATATCGCGGCCAACGAGTGATATTGCCTGTTCTTCCAAGTTTCTCGGCTCGTCCGTTATCTCTTTCCTCTGCTCATCTATCTTCCTGGCAGCCTCTTCCGGTGTCACGACACCCCACATTTTGTTGAAGGTGTACATGTTGAACGGGAGACTATACAGTTCGCCCTTATAGTTTGCCACAGGAGAATTTGTAAAACGATTGAAGGTTGCAAACCGCTGAACATAATCCCATACTTCCTTATTATTTGTATGGAAGATGTGGGCCCCGTATTTATGAACATGGATGCCTTCGATATCTTCTGTATACACGTTTCCTGCGATGTGGGAACGACGCTCTATGACAAGAACAGATTTACCAGCTTCTTTAGCTTTTTGTGCAATAACAGCTCCGTAGAGCCCGGATCCTACTACTATATAATTGAACATATTTTTACGCCTCAAAAATATCATGATATTACAATGAAATCAACAGATTCTTCCATCTTTGGGTCCATATACCTATCGAAAACCCGTTTTTTACTGTATCTATAGCATTCTGACTTAATTTATTTCGTAACAAACAATCATCAACTAATTTTTTCATGCCAAAGTATATAGAGTCTACATCCGGATTAACAAGTAAACCGTTGTATCCGTTAATTATTATGTTAGTCATACCCCCGATATTAGTAGCTATACAAGCGCAACCAGCACTCATAGCTTCTAATAAAGATAAGGAAGTCCCCTCTGATCCTAAAGTAGGTATTACCGCAATATCATGTTTTGAGTGAATCGATAAACTATCATTGCTTTCAAATTTTGTAATAATAACATTATTGTAATTGCAGAACTGCTTATTTATATAATCTTCGTCAGGTCCTTCACCTGCTATAGTAGCATATATGTTTGGGTATTCTTCCAAAAGTCTCTTTAAAGCCTCACAAAACACTCTTGTACCTCTATACCAAAAAAATCTGCGCGCGAAAATTATTTTTATTATCCCATTTTCTTTTTCATGCTGTCCTTCATAGATTTGTGTAAAGTTTGGTATAACGTCCATGCTATCAACTGGTCTCATTGAAATCGTTCTATACCAGTTTATAAAATTATAATCAACACAGACAACCCTCCGAACATACTTAATTTTTGATATCACAGCAAGTTTAAGTCTTTGCCTGTGAAGGGTATCCTTAATAAATCCTATTCCATTATTGTTTGACGGAACGTCCCATGAAATTCCATGCTGTATACTAATAGTATTTCTAAATGTTGATTTAATTGCAAAAATATCTGATCCATATATTATAATATCGTGATTAGGATCACCGATTTTATAGCACCAATTAATCAATACTTTCCGTGCTTTTTTGTTTTTCTCGATTTGGATTCCGTATACTGTAACGCCATTCCATTCTTTAACAAACATATTGTCAGAGGTTTGCAAAATAATAGGCTGCATACCAGCTTCACATATAGCTGGACACAATGCTTGAATGTATGACTGCACGCCGCCAACGGTAAGTCTTTCTCCTTTTCCATCAAAAAAGCTGCCATATAGAATTAGCACTTTTTTCATACGCAAAACATCCTTTTCATATTTCGAATGATACTTGTCAAATATCGTTTTGCATTTCAAGTCTTGGATTATACTTATTAATCTTGAAATAGCATGCCAAATATATCCAAAACAATTTTTCATACCAAAAAGAGGAAGAAAACATCAATCTCCCTATGCAGAACGAGATAATAATTACAAATATAAATCTCTCTTCTTTGTAATTACTTTTTTTTATCACATCATTTATTGTTTTCCCACAAAATAGTAGCATTCCTCCTCCAAATAACAGGCCGAAGTCAGCGATTAACTCAAGAATAATATTATGAGCGAACCCACCATTATAAAAATGATTGGAATATAGTCCATTTCCAAGCAAAAAACTATTCTTAATTAACTGTAAAGTAGCTGGCCAAATACTTGTAATTCGATCTTCCGAAAATAAGCTTCGAGATGATAGCACTGAAAGTAGCCTTGAATTATAGCCCAAGCTCGAAGTCCTGTTAATCAAAGTATTAATCAATTCTTCTTGTAGATTTGCCGATACAAAAAAGAATACTAACATAATACTTGCAAGGCTAACGAAGACCCATTTAATTTGCCGCCTTTTAGGTACCCAAGCCCACAACATGTACAATATGAAATATAGCATCAGAACTACAAGAGCTCCTCTTGATCCGTATACTATTATTTCAAACACGCCCGCTATGCCTACAATAATCGGAATAATTCTTTTATTCTCGAAACCATATGTAAAAAATATCAATATTGGAAATAAAATGCCATAGCTGAAAGACATGCTATAGTAGGCAATTCTGCCAGTATTGCCTACTACCCAAACTCCACCGCTCTGAGCCGCTTGAACAGAATAGAAAGCGAACAAAATTATAGCTGATATTATAAATACTTTTTTTATATCTTTGAAATCGTCAATATATTCTACAAACAGGAACCCAAAAATACTGCCAAACGGAGCAAGTACTTGATTTTTAAATGAATAATAGTATTTGTCTCCGACTAACACATCTTTATATTCAGGGTATATTAAAAGAGTAAAAGCGACTATTGCGGCCACTAAAACAATTAAGGCTAAGAATCCCCATTTTATAGTTCTTCGGCATAAAAGGCCAGCTACTAACGGAAGATATACAATTGCTAAAGTTAAGGCCAATTGTGCTGTTCCATTCACTCCAAAAATATTTAGTATATACTGAATAGGTTCCGCACACAAAAAACACGCAAAGGAAGCCATAAATAAGCTTCTATGATTTGGTAGTTTTACCACTAATCCATTATGACTAACTTGATTATTCTCGTTCATGAAAGCATCTTTCTCCATGAGAACTATTAATCCAAACTAAGGAGTTATTCATTCATACTATCTAATACGAAATGACCATTTAAGCCAGCAAGAGACAGGCACATCCGAATTTTCAATGCGATTTTTGATGTAGGTTTGTAATTTAATATCTTTTTAATTTTTAGTCCTTTGCTTGGTTTAATAGCATAAGCTCTTTCATAGTACTCACGCATTAGGACCTTAGAACCTGCTCTTGATATAGCATCTTTATATTTCATAAAGATCCAGTCTTTATTTTCATCATCCGAGAAACCTTTAATGAGCTTTGAGTATTTATTCTCAATGTAGTTAATTGACTTTTCAAAGTTATCAAATTTATTAGAAAGTCGCTCCGGATCTGTTATATCAACAGTATAAAGGATTAATTGTTCGTCAACACAGTCAATCTTATAATTCTGACAAAAACGCATCATCAGTTCTGTTTCTTGCCAACAGGAGAGATTCTCGTCAAATCCTCCAATATTTCTAATTGCATCTATATCAAACATCATTGTCGACGTACTTGTGATTATTTTTTTAAATACTGTCTTTGAAACATCTCCAACCGTGTCTTCATCTCTTCCTTCTGTCCAGCAATATTTATTCTTGTAGCAAAAGAAGCGAAGGCAATAAACCATGCCTATTTTTCTATTACGAGAAAAAGCCTGTACTTGTCTTTCTATTTTATGTCTTAGCCATATATCATCATCATCCAGGAATGCAATGTAATTGCCAGAAGCCAAAGATATGCCAATGTTTCTCGCATGATTACCGCCCTTACTCGAATCTGGTGGTATATAATGATACATAATTTTATTTGTAAACTTAGATTTCAGATATTCTTGAGTGCCATCATCAGATTTATCGTCGATCACAATACATTCTATATTAGAATATGTCTGACCAAGAACACTGTTAATTGCGCGTTCTGCAAGTTTTTTCCTATTATGCGTAATAATAACAGCAGACACTAATGGCTGCGCTTCGTTATTAAACATTATATTTGGCCTCTCATTAAATAAAGTATCCTTGCCGAAAAGGGACCGAACATTTTAAGCGTAGTAACAAATATTTTATACGACTTTGGCATTTTTTTAGTATCCACTTTTGCTATTGCTCTTTTATAAGGGTCTGTCCCTAAAAGTGCTTTGACTCCGTCGATTTTTTCTTTTTTTGAACTATCATTATCAATGTGAAAATAGAATGAATTCAAAGCGCCTTTTAGCCTCCGAAGCACATTCATATAAAAAGCATTTTGATATTCTCCGTCGTTCTCATACTTATCAAAGAACTCTTGCCACGAATAAAAAATCCTATTATTTGTATCGACAATGTTCTTGTTGTATCTATGTGTTATTGACCCAGATACTTGTCTATAATTATATACAACATGGCTTTTATAAGCTATTTTACTTGCTGCCGCATATATATATGAAGTATAGATTAAGTCATCATATAATCCGCGTACTCTTAAATCAAATTTTATATTATTATCCACAAGCAGTTTTCTCTTAACTATTTTGTTCCACGGACCACCAAAGAGACCTTCTCTTACACCTATTTCTGTAGGATATGGCGAGTAGAATTTACATAAAACGGTCTTTATTAGCTCGTCTTTTTCTTCTTTAGTTGATGCGCAAAATTCTTTGCTAAAAAGCTTTACATCTCTTGTCTCGTGTTCCTCTACAATTCTCACATCGCCAACTACTACATCTGAATCATTTTTTTCACCATACATAATCAGTGATTCACAAAAATCCTTTTCCATCCAATCATCAGAATCACAGAATGTAATCCATTCGCCTTGAGCAACCTTTAATCCATCATTTCTGGCCGCACTTACTCCTTGATTTTCCTTGTGAATTACTTTAATTCGGCTATCAGCAGCTTTTAGTTTATCGCAAATCTCTCCGCTAGTATCTTTGCTACCATCATCTACCAATATTATTTCAATATTTTTTATTGTTTGTTCAGTTAAGCTGTTTACGCACTTCTCAAGATATTTTTCAACATTATATACAGGCACCACAATACTTGCTTTAATCATCTTAATATCAATCCTTTCCTACAGCTAATGAGTACAATCCTCTGTGTCCCTCAAACACCGAATCGAAGCAAATCATATCGCCCTTATGATTCCACCGTGGATGCAGATCGCATCGGGTATCGTTGTCATATTTAAATGGAGCAAATACACGGGCAATAACTCTTATATCAGCCTTCTTCTCGTTCGTGCCATCCATAAGTTTGATTTCGGCGACACGTGCACGGTCTGGATAAGTATCAGTTACTATAAGGCTACGATCAGGAGAATAACTCGGATGTCCATCATTACTTAGTTGAGACCAGCAGTGGATATACTCCTGAGTTTTATCCTTCATGAAGTAGTATCCGGGACCACCGTCCTTTTTGTTCTCGAAAGCCAAGATGTGCTCATCATCTTTCCAGAAGCAATGGCTGACCATATCGTCATCGGAAAGGACGTACATGTCACCGCCGTCTGAGCTATTAAATGTAACAAGCCTTGTATACTTCCTCTGTCCGACAAACCAGCGGTAAAGAACCATACAACGTTTACCAGTCGGACTAAGCATCAGATGGTTTACCTTATGGACAGACCCAGCTTCCTGCATCTCAGGACGAGGCTGGAAAATGGCAAAATCCTTATAGGTAAGAAGATCCGTAACCTCTCCGGTTTCTAAATCAATCTTCCATACCGCCGTAGCATCCGGCAGAGCAATATCTTTTGTCTTTTCTGGCACGTTATAATAGCCGTAGCCAGGGCGAAGGTTGTAGAGACGAGAAAAGTCCAAGGTCAAGGCATTCCTACCGTCGGCAGAAACCGTGTACACCGGAGCAGGAATTACTCTTTCCTTTCCGCTCTCTATCTCTTTAATAACCGCAACGTACTTCCCATCGCGATAATCGTTGAAGAGAATCCGTGAAGAGAAATCCGGCCCAAGCCACTGGAGCATACAAGACTGCTGAACATTCCACGAGCTTGTTTCAGCAATCTTCTTTACCCTGTTTGGATCACTCTCCGGCAGAGATGTATCAATAAGCAGGATATCGGCCTTCTCCTTTGGACTTACATCAGACCAAGTATCATTTGCTCTCATGCAGAGCATATAGCGATCAGTGATATCCCAAGGAGACTTATCATAATAGCCGAAGAAATACTCATGAGAAGGATCATCCGGCGAGATACGGACAATGTTGCCCTCGCTCTTGATCTTAGGAGAAATGGCATACATCGTACGTTGGTAAACGCGCTTGATGACTTTTTTCACACCCGGAATTTTATTTAATTGATAATTTATTTTCTGCTCAAGGCTCATTACCTTCGGCCTCCGTCATTTCCTCAAAAACTTTTTATATACCCAGTTCTGCATCTTTGCCGGAAGAACAAACATCCCAGTCTGTGCAACAGCAACCATAGCGTAATCTGAGAAAGAGCTATAACCCATCTTCCAGAACTTTTTAATCGTTGCTATGTAGCTCTTAGTGTTCTCCCAGGACTTCCTCCTCGCCGCCAATTCATCAGAGGATCTGAACCACAATAGAGCTTCATCTATGTTTTCAGCCTTATACCCCTTGAACAGCATTCTGCCGAACAGGTCAACGTCCTGGTTTCTCTTGAGATCGCTATACCCGCCTTCAGCCATAACTGCAGACTTCCGGTACATTACAGCTGGGTGATTAAAGGCAGAACGCTTCTTTGCATAATTGTAAATATCTTCCGATGTTGTGGGCACTCTTCGCTGACTTATCACACTACTCGGGTCACCCACGAACTCATCGATATGAGAACCAACAATAGCCAGTTCCGGCTTCTCTTCAAACCGCTTAAGCTGTTTTTCACAGCGATCAGGCTTACTGATATCATCCGTGTCCATACGAGCCACCAGCTCGTTCTTACAAGCTTTCAAGCCCTCATTAAGCGCTAACCCGAGGCCTAGGTTCTTCTCATTTATAACAATGTGGAGGTGCGGTTTATACTCCTCCACAACTGCATACAACTCATCTGTAAGAGGCCCATCCTCCACAAGGACAATCTCATCAGGCTTTACTGACTGATTTATCATTGAATCCAGAGCAAGACGAAGATACTCTGGATGCTCTTTTTTATAGAGAGACATCAATACACTATACTTTTCCACTTATCTCCGTCCTTCATGTTCTTTTATCAGATCCCTTGCGTATGCCTGCAAAGCATCATACTGTGGCTTCGACACTTTTCCTGTTTTTAACAGCGCATCCCCATAGTCCAGCGCAGTGGCGTTCTCTCCGTCTGTTATCCCACTTCTCTTAAACACGGCAAATACTGTTTCCACCAGTATCTTCACATCGCCCAGGAAACTGACCTTCTCAATATATTTCAGATCCCATTCCAGCTTTTCTTCCCATGTAATAGCATTACGGCCTTTAACCTGTGCGAGCCCTGTCAACCCTGGCTTTGCTGTATGCCTCATTCGCTGCCCATCTGACATGAAAACCATATCCCGTACAAGCTGAGGCCGTGGTCCTATGACACTCATATCGCCTTTCAGAATAGAAAAAACCTCGGGAAGTTCATCGAGCGATGTGCTCCTCAGCATTGCGCCAAACTTAGGCAGTCTCTGATCATCCGGCAGCAGGTTTCCATTTTCATCCCGCTTATCTGTCATAGAGCGGAATTTATACATATTGATAATTGTTTCTTTACCGTTTTTAATGATCCCAGGTCTCGGCTGTTTAAACAGCACTGGGCTTCCCATCTTGATTCTCACAATCAGTGCTATGATCGCGTACAGCCAACAAAAAACGATTATGAAAAGGAGGGAGCAAACAACATCCAGAAGCCGTTTTATGTACTTCTCATAGAAACCCATCTTTCTCTCTAAACGCATTAGCCTTCCCCTTTATCAATTTCCATAATCCAAATCCAATAGCGGAACCAAGGAAGTGACATATACCAGCCGCTTCTTCACTCTTGCAGAGCCTTTCTTACGAGCGCGTCCACAGTTTCAACTGAACCTTGGTTAATCTGATCTATGGCAGCTTTCAGGATCGCGCCGAATGCCTCAGGCTCTAGCTTCAGCACCAGCTTCTTTGTCTCTTCGCTCAGTGTGCTGGGAAGTAGTATTCTCGCCATCTCTGGAAGACGAGCCGATTTACACGCCTGATCTAATAAATCTTCAAAAGACATTTCATGCGCCCCCGCGCTTTATATGTGTGCATCTGATTGATGTCCGGCAGATGCGGCATCTTCCTATCTACAACCCTGATTGATGTCCAACCGATTTACAAAAAACACCTATGAATGATGTCAATCACAACGTCCTGCTGTTCAGGAGTCATCTTATTATCAGACGGTAAGCACAATCCACGACGGAAGATGTCGGCACCAACATCAACGCCAGAACCAGCGATGTACGCATTGCTCCTACCTCTTCCGTTTCCTTCCACCGTCACGAAAGGACTGACACGATAGATCGGCTGCATATGCATGGGCTTCCAGATCGGTCTGCCCTCGGCGTTGAAAGCAGCAATCGCTTCAAGAATCTCCTGCGAGCTGCTCTTACCGCTCTCGTGCTTCCATAAGTAATCCTGTTCCCCACGCACCATCGGAGCCATAGCATCCTCGTCGATGATGCAGCAGCTCAGCCAAAAGTTAGGTTCGCTCTTCTGCCGATCCCAGGGATTCATCTTCACAGGCAGATCCGCCAAGCCCTTTTCGTACCTCTCCCAGATGGCTTTCTTTTGAGCGATGTGTTCGTCCAGGTACGGAATCTGTCCCCTTATCACACCGGCAATGATATTGCTCATGCGATAGTTATATCCAATCTCCTCATGCTGGTACCAGGGCGCAGCCTCGCGGCTCTGTGTACTCCACTTTCGGACCTTGTCCGCATCCTCTTTGGAATTGGTCAGGAAAAGTCCTCCGGCACTTCCTGTGATGATTTTATTGCCGTTGAAACTGATTGCGTTATAATTGCCAAGTGTGCCTGTTTCTACCCATTCACCGTTAAGCAAATATCTCGCGCCAAGGCTCTCCGCCGCATCCTCCACGATCAATGCACCGTGTTTATCACAGATTGCCTTCAACTCTTCCATCTTGCCAGGCGTACCATAGAGATGAGCAATCACAACAAGGCGTACGTCAGGATAAAACTCAAACGCCTTTTCCAGAGCTTCCGGGCTCATGTTCCAGGTGTCATACTCAGTATCAATGAAAACCGCATCGCCATCTTCGTAGGCGATTGGATTAATCGATGCATCAAAAGTGCAATCTGAAGCAAACACGCGATGACCCTGCAACGTACCCTGGTTAGGGCGAGCCTGACCATAGAGTTTTTCTCCCGCCAGCTTGGTGGCAAGATGCAGTGACGCCGTGCCACAGGACAGACCAACCGCGTATTTCACACCGATGTACTCTGCCATTGCCTTTTCCACTGCATCGATGTTCGCGCCAACAGTAGAGACCCAGTTTGTCTGGATGGCTTCATCAACCCACCGCTGCTCATCTCCGTGCATTGTAGGGGAAGACAGCCAGACTTTAGAACTGAACTTATTAATTCCGGCAAAACGTAGGTCATTGATAAAATCGTGCATCTATATCTCCTCTTTTCTTTTGTGAAACTCATCGCCTGACGTGCGGCTGAGAGCTATTGCATTACACTTTCTGTAAGCGTGCTGTTCTATCTGTCTCGCTGACTGTCCCGCTCTCGTTTTTTCGATTGAGACAAGGATTCAGGTTGCTTCCGTTGGCCGTCAGACAATCGTACGGGACTTTCAGATCACTGTTGGTCTTGTAATACGCGTTGGCATAGAGAAATCTTTTTACCATAGAAAACGACAATGATTATCCCAGATGATGCCCTATATAATCTACGATGGTGAGTATCGGCTATTCTCGCTTTCAAGCTCTTTCTACGGTCATACACACAGCCCGCTGAATGCTTCCCAAATAGAGAAATATGCCGAATCTGATCACGAACTCAGATCCGGCCTTTCAGCATTCAATCAAGAAAACGGTACACTTTGATCCTGACTGCCAGATCTGTTTTTAACTGAGCTCACTGCGAAATCTAAAGTGTTTTCTACAATATATTTTCATTTTAGTATAGCATATAAAGCTGAAACATTCAATAATAAAAATCTATTCTAAAGTGTACATACACAAAGCCAGTCTAAAGTGTATGATTATCTCATCAATTTGACCAACGCATTTGAGGAAAATCTTTCTGTCGGAACCAAGCCGCAATGCAGCAAACAGCCGCAATCCGCATCCCCGTCAGATTTCCTCCCTGCCGCGTGTCCTACCGCGGTATATCCAGCACCTCATTGCCCATCCCCTTTTCATCCTGTTTTGATATGCCATCACTCCAATATCATGTTACCATAAGGTTCTTCGCGATCCGGATCAATGGCTGCGCCCGCGAATGCTATATTCCGATTCTCGTTGCACAGTCCTATCTCCAGGATCGCCTGTATGAATGCCCTTCTCTCGTCCTTATCGTCTCTCATCCAGACAGCATAACATCGACACAGGCGCTCAAGATCAAAACCCATATTCAGATAGTCTGTCAGCACTCGTGCAAAAGCAGCTGTGCCCACTTGTATCGGTTGCAAGCGTTTCTCCCACTCGGAATAGCAGGCCTCTGCTCCATAGGATTGACGCATTTCTGCCCCCAAAGCACTATCCTTTTTACCCAGATAAGCCCAGTCCAGCAAATCGAACGCCTGATCTACTGACAGCGATAACTGCTTAAGCCTTAGGGCCATTCGTTTAGGATCACAATAGTCCGGCAGCGAAATAGGCCTGTCCAGATACTTGTTAGCAAGCTTCACGGCATTTCGGCACTGTCCTGCCGTGATATCTCCATAGACATAGGCTTGATCGGCCAGACGATCGACAATCAGGCAGCAAACTGCAAGCAGCGGGATATGATGTGCATACCCCTGCGTCTTTCCGTCCAGCAACGAATAATACTCATGCGGCTCCTTGTCCTCATTGGCAGCACGATAGGTCTCCAACATAGCATCCACTGGCTCAGAACAGGTAGCCGCACCGCCTTTGAGCTCTTTGGGAAACCCATTTTTTCGCCGGTCTCCATCGTTGTATAATCCCCGTCAACATCAAAGCCAGTCCATGTTCGCGTCTCTTCAAACCCGAAATAGGTTGTCCGCTCCTCTGTCACACTCAGGCACCAGATTGGTACGCCGCAAATCTCCTGCCTCCGGTACTCCGCAAGTCCAAGCTGCTGCGCAAGAGCCAAAGCTTCCCTGTACACCGGCTCCCAAGCCGCCTGAGAAACGGATTTCGAAACCGAAAGATAAATGAATACGCCCATGTTTGATTCCCCTTTCCTCTTCTATTCAAAAGAGCCGGAACACAGTGTCCGGCTCTCTCCATGTTACGTATTCATTTTACCAGATAACGCAGAGTCAGTCATTGACCTGCTGGTTCATTTTCTCGTTATCTCTCTCCATGGTTTCTTGTATTGCCCGGGAAATAAAAGCGACAGTACTCTTGTCGCCCATCGTCTTTGCGTGCGCAACAATAGCTTCATGCTCCTCTGGAAGGGTACGTATGCGAATCTCTTTAAACTGCGCCAAATACTTTTTGGATGCTCGTAATTGAGACTCCGATGTTTTTCGTGACATAGTTCCTCCGAAAATGAACAAATCGTAAACTTGATTATATGGGAACATATTTTGCTTGACTATGTTCCCATATAATGATATACTCTAATCACAGCAAAAGAGTAGCAGCACGCGAGAGCGGCAACTCCCGCGTGCCTGCGCAGGTGAAGAAGGCACCAAGCACAGCAGACAAACTGCACTACGAGTAGAGTATATCCGATTTTGTTCCTCTTGGCAATAGCCTAACGGTTCAATCGGTCGCTTTTCTCCGGTCTTGTTTTGCGCTATGCGGGGTCCAACCTGCATAGCGCTTTTTGCTGAATACAAAAGGAGTGTTTCAGCATGAAAAACAAAACCACCCCACGCAAGTCCCCCACAGTCAGAGGAGCAAGCAAACGCCTTAACACCTGCAAGTCCCTGCCGAACGCGCTCCCCCATAGCAAGCGCTTTCCCGTCAGCAACTTCAGCGGTGTGAGCCGGACTCCCCACGAGTTGTTCCCGATGCGGGTACAAAGGCCGACCGTTGTGCCCGCTCGGCTGACATATTGAAGGGGGTGACCAAAATGAAAAAGAGTTCTAATGGCGACGGCTGCATCCGCAAGACCGCAAACGGCACCTGGCGTGGAGAATTGATGATCGGTTATACCGATGAGGGGAAGCGCGACATTGTTCGCTTTTCCGGCAAGAGCAAGAAAGAGGTGCAGGAGAAGATTCGCGAAGCCCAACGGCTGAAGGAGTCGAACATCCGTCTGGACAAGAATTTGACCTTCGGAGAGTTTGCAGACATGTGGTATGCCAGCTATCGCAGTCAGGTTCAGCCCTCTACCTATTCCGGGTATAAGTACACGCTGGCTTTTCTTAAGAAGCAGTATGGCAATACCCCCATCTGCACGATCCTTCCCCTCCACATCAACAGCTTTCTGGATTCGATCGTTGCACAGGGCTATTCCTCCTCTCAGCTCCGCAAGTGCCGCGCGATGCTGATCCAGATCTTTACAGACGCCGAACACAATGGTCTGATTCTCCGCAATCCCGCTCTAAATGCCAAGAAAATCCGTAAACGCCGTGAGCTTGGCAAGAAGGACGAAGTTCGGAAGGACGCCTTCACCGATGCCGAAGTTCAGAACCTCAACCGTGATCTTCCGAACGATCTGATCGGTCACGGCATCAGAGCGATGCTTGGCACCGGTATGCGCGTTCAGGAGCTGATTGCCCTGACCCAGGACGATATCTCCGCGAACGGCTCGCAGGTAGACGTCAACAAGGCAATCGAGATGGTTGACGGCAAACCGCATCTTGATGTCACCAAAAGCGTTTTGAGCAACCGCATTATCCCCGTTCCTCTTGCCTATCGCGACTCTTTCCTCTTTCTTCGGAAGCATGGCGGCGTGGATCGCATTTACCAGCCCGGCAATAATCCCTACTACGGAGTTGGCTCTTTCCGGCGGCGTTACTACACTGCGCTGAAAAAAGTAAACGGTGTCCGTAGTCTGTCCCCGCACTGCTGCCGCCACACATACGCCACTCAGCTTGATGAGAAAGGTGTTCCTCTGCAGATCATCGCACGTCTTATGGGACACGCACGAGCCGAAACCACTGGCATCTATCTGCACACGGACATGGAGACTTTCTCTCGCGCAGTAAACGATCTTGGTTTGATGGAGGAATCGTATAATGTCGAGACGTAAGAAAAACGGCCTTACCACAGCGCCGTATAACGTACTCACTTTCCTGCGTTTACACTACGGGCTCACGCAGGCAAAGCTCGCAAAAAAGTGCGGACTGTCCGTAATGGATGTTTGCCGGCTGGAGAAGAAACAGTTTTCCATAAAGCTTTACAAAATCCAGAAAATCGCATCTTATTTCCACGTCTCCTTGAACGCGATCATCAACGACCGGTATGACCTGGCTATTGCCAGCCTGCGAGGTCCCGCTGTCGTCAAAGCTTCTGCCAAGCGTGCGATCCGACGCAAGCAGATGAGGCGGGTAGATAATGGCCTGCGCGGTGAGGAGTTTGTACTTCGCGCCGAGAGGAAGAAGCTCGCCGGAACGATCTACGAAAATGCAGTCGATCCGCACTACGCGCTCGAGCCGAGCTATGGCTTCGACCTGCTCTCCTTCACACAGTCTGGCAAACTTTTATACATTGAAGTCAAGACGACGTCCGATGATGCAGATGCACCGTTCTTTATGACTGTCAATGAAAAGGCATTCATGGATTACTGCCGTGATAGCGGCCTGAACTACGAGCTGCACCGCGTATACGACATCAACGGGCAGCCCAAGCAGATCATCTATTCGCTGGATGATCTTCGCAAATTTCAATATAAAACATATGATTTCATCGTTACGAAGGGAGAATAATAATGAACGGACTTCGATTCTATCGCAACAAGAACAGACTCGCCATTTGCGAGCTCAGTCAGCTGGCCCAGGTTTCTGCCCCTGTCATTCGATCGCTCGAAAAAAAGATCCAGCCCAATACCGCTTTGTCTATCTATCTTCGTCTTTCCGATGCGCTCGGCATCACGCTGGACGAGTTGCTGGATGATTACTATCCGGCACTCCTTAAGGATGGTGACCGGCACGCCAACGCTCGGACTAAGTCTAAACCCGCACGCAATCCCATTGCCGTCTATCGACGCGACGAAAACCTGTCCCTTCAGCAGCTCGCCGATCGACTTGGCGTCACTTCACGTGAATGGGCGCGCCGCGTATGCGACAGTAAGAGCGTACGGCCCCAGCATCTGCAGCTTCTTGCTGCGTACGAGGGCGTGACCGAGGACGAGTTTCTCCTCCGTTACGCTGTAAGTGAGGGGGCGAGCGCATAAAGATCACCCTCGAGTGGGGTGGAAACCTCCTGATCCTCAACTACCGCGTGTATCAGCGCAAGGGTGTACGGGCGATATCGTATATCGCCCGCATCACCGGCGCCCATCCTGACTATATACTCGCGCGCTCCTTTGTTGAGAGTTACCGCCGCAATAATTCACGCTGGGAAAGCATTGTTTGCTGCATCGATGCGGACGGAATTTATGAGGTCGTGATCAAGCGCTATGCTCAGGATGGCGGCTATCTCTCGCGTGAGCGGAAATGGATCGTTGTTGTCTGTGGGAAAGCATATGTGTACGATGACGCGGACATGAATGCGCAGTATGTACTATATTGCGCCTGGCTCCTGAGTCCACGATGCGCATGACTTTTCCGGTTATTGATATGGAGGCGACAGGTGATACTATTCGTCGCCTCCGGATAGAAAAGGGCGTCTCTGTCAAAGAGTTAAGCCAGTTTCTCGGACTGTCCGACGTGCGCGCTGTCTACAAGTGGCAGCGCGGTGAGACGCTGCCCAGTATTGACAATCTCCTGGCGCTGAGCATCCTCCTTGAGGTGCCCATCGATCAAATTCTGATTTACAAGTAATTGAAGGCCCGGACGCTGTCTGGGCCTTTCTCTGTAACCTGACGCCTCTATTCGCGCTTGTCCCTCCGCCGGCCATAGATTTTTCTGTACGTCACTTTTTCGCTGACCGTCGGTTCTGTGCAGAACTGCTCCGGAGACAGGATAATCTCTCCACTTTCCGGGAACTGTTCATATTCCAGAGATACGCCGAGCTTCGATGCGCCTGTCGGTTTTAAATATCCTGTGACGGTCGATCCCCGCTCTCCTGCTTCTATGCGGAACACGAGGGGACCTTGTCCCTTTCCGCTGATGCTCTGGTTAGGCAAAAGCGTGATCTCTGCTTCTGTCTCTATCTTCGGGTTGACGATCGGGCGCTGACGCATCTGCTCTCCGATCTGACGCAGTATATCATTGTTGGTATAGCGGGCTTTCGTGATCTCCTCATCCTCAAACGCATGCCCCATCAGATAATGGATCGTCTCCGCATCCAGTCCCAGTATCGACATGTGAGTGGCAAAATTGCGCCGAAACAAATAGGCCGTGACATCACGTTCGCCGAACGAGAGAGCAAAACGCTGTTCCAACAGCTCATTTGCTTCCTCTAAAACATCCTCATCCAGATTGATCTCCTTCAAGAGTGCCTTGGCTTTCCGCGTCAAATCATCAGCACCTGCGCGCACAGTATACTGCGTGTCTCTGCAGACGATCGGAAGCCGGGCAATGTCGGTAATCCTGTCGGCGGACATATGATCCAGCACAAGCCCGTCCGCGCTCATTTCCTCCAGCCATTGTCTTCTCTTCACGAGCAGATCGAGCAGCAATCCTGTGACTGGAAGGATTCTCGGTGCATTTCGGGTCTTGCCGCCAGCCTTGACACGATTGCTCCCCTGTTCTGTGCTGGCGATGACCCTGAGAAAACCCATGTCATCTCCCGGCTGATGGGCAAAGCTCTCCCAGTTCAGACCACATGCCTCCTGATTTCTTGTTCCCAGACAAAACATGATGGCGATCCCGACCAGTTCGCCTTCCTCCTGAGGATTCTGCAGCACCCGCTCGCAAATCCGATACTCCTCTCCGGTAGACAGAGACCGGGGCTTGACCTTGATCTTTGCTTCATGCTCGTCGCTCTCATCTTCCAGGAAATTGCCGCCCCACAGAATATCCGGACAGATGCCCTCCTGTTCTGCGGCTTTCGTGACCACTCTGAGAAGGTGCCTGTGGTGGCGGATTTGACTGTCAGAATAGGGATTGCCGTTCTTCAACGCCTGCTCGTTCATTGTCTCGATCACGGCTTCAAAATCTGCTTCTGTCAGCTCCTCCAGCGGTTTTTCGGGGATCAGCGGAAACAGGCGCTCTTCATAATGCTTGTAATATGTCTTTCTGGTGTCCGCGTTCCAGCGCTTATTGATCAATTTCTGACATTGCTGCAGCGCACCGATGAAGGTCAGTTTTCCTCCGACTTCCGATGCATAGGAGTCAAAATGCAAAATATCCTGTCTGGCACTTCGCTTAGTTCCCATTTTCCGCCTCCATACTCCGCACCAGCAATCGGTACTCAAAGTCGTGATCGCTGTCGGCCAGCACGTCAAACCGTCCGTGAATCTGCGCTGATAACTGATAGCTCTCCGTCTCTCCTCTGTGAGACTTGAGCCAGATCTTCTTTTTCAGCAAGGGCATAGATTTCCATGCCGTTGCTGTTCTGTCCGAAAACCGCTGCCCCCACTGATTCAGTTTGACCGCCATTCGCTCCTGCATACACTCATGCCCATAATCCACATAGTTCTTCGACAGCGTATCCGGCATGACGCGCAGCAGCAGGTGATGCACCTCCGCGTCTGTCATTCCGCAGTCCATATAGCAATGCCATTCGAAGTTGGACCTCATTCGGCTCCCCTCATAGCGGTTCAGGTCCAACTCCTTTTCGGCGTCCGGAACGCTGATCATATCCGCTGCAATTCCGGCGTACCTCTCTGCCGCGCGGATCTGCCTGCGGATTGCGGAGAGCGCTCCCTCCTCGAGGTTAATGATACGGTCGTCCGGATTTGTGCCCTGTCGGTTTTTCAGGTTGTTCAAAATATGCGTAAGGCGATCCATCACAGGAATCAGGCGACAGTTTTCTTCCTCCGTCTGCCACACGATGGAACCATCCGGGCTCAGTTTCTTGTTGATGATCAGCTGCGTATGCTCGGTATGCGTGATTTTCCGCCAATCTCTCCAGGTAAGGGCAGCCACATACGGGGGCGTCAAGCCTGTCAGAAAGCAGAGTATCATTCCCACAGCGCCTATATTCCCGCTGTTTTCCTGGTAATACGACCAGATTTTGAGCTCTTCATCGGTCGTATAGTTGCGTTTAGCCAGCTTTCTAATGCTCTCCTCCCGTTTTTTCTGCAAGCTCCTGGCTGCATGCAGCTGAGCAAACGGATGGGCTTTAATCCATTTGCGCCGAAGGGCAAGATCAAACAATTTGTCGAGCAGCGCTACAAGCTCATCCGTATTCTCGTTTTCCTCATCGATCGCCCTTTCGATCTCTTCTTCTGCGACCTGGCCGATCATCAGCCCCGCGCCATGCCCGGACCGAGCAAAACGCGCCAGCATTTCTTTCTCTTCCTCCCTGTTGTCCAGCTTGTCATAGAGCAAGTACCAGAGACTCTTCAAGCTGATTACCTTATTGCTATAGAGCACGATCTGCTCTTCCGCCTGCCGGCGCAGGTTTTCTTTGAAGACACCACGGTTTTCGATCCAGGGCTCGATCTGATCCTGTGTGACCTTTGTAGTCCAGGTCTTGGTGGAGTCGATCCTCTTTCCCCGCGGGAATTTGTTTCTCTTCTTCTGTGCCTCGCTGGGCACCTCGCACAAGTATAGGCCGACGGTATATGTGCTGTTCTCCTCTTCACTGTTTGCCTTTGCTGTGTACCACAGCGTCAGTTCCGGAGAGTACACATATGCCTTGGGCCGATTTCTCGGCACGGCATCTTCTTTTTTGTTGACCGTCTGATAAAATAGCCTCCGCAATGTCTGATTGGATGCATAGTCCATCTTTTTCAGCTGCGTCGCGGTCCAGCAGCTCTCCGGTTCCAGATAGTGCCGGCGGTCGATCGTTTTGATGCTCACATCACAGGCCATGATCGGCTGCTCCGTCTGCGCCGGTATCAATTTCACGACGAAGTTTTTGACCAGACCATTTTTATAAAGCTTCTCCGGGAGAATAGCAATGCGCTCAACCTCATAGCCGGGAATAGATATGGTCTGCGCCTTGTAGGTATCCGGCAGCACCGCCACCACGACAGCGTTCTCTCTGCAAAGGGCCAGGAGATGCTTCCGAACCTCTTCTGTATTGTAGCCCCTCGGAAAGTACAACACTCTCTGCTTGTCCGCATATACAATCGATTCGAGCTCTGTCATGTCATAGATCGTGGCATCCAGAGCCTTCGAGACCGGTGCCTTCGCCGTGTCGTAGGGAACCGTGGCGCTGTCACAGGCTCGCATTCCCCAGACCTCCATAAAGGTCGGCATGGCATTTACCAGACAAACCGGGATCTCTTCGTCCTCGCACCAATGGGATTTGAGCCACGGAAGCAGAAAGCCCAGTTCTGCCAGATTCTCGCTTTTGCTGTTTGCACTCATCATCGCAGTCAAGAATTCCATAAATGTGAGTGATTTAGGTACCAGTTTGATCAGCTTATTGATCTCTCTTGTTGCGGCTACTCCCCTTGCCACCTTACTGTCATCGTACAGGAGCTTGGATAGATAGGCTGCCGGCGCATTCACGGATTTTTGTTTCAGTGTATCCGTGTGGCGGATAATCTCATCCATGATCCTGCATTTCTCCTGATTGCTGGTAAGCATCCTCGTCAGCAGTTCGTTGGCTTCTTTTGCAGCTGCTTTAACGCTGCTGTCATCCCGGATTTCGCGCCAATTCATCAGGCAGAAAAGCTTCTGAAAAACGCCTTCTCCTAAAGGATCGCCTTTTCCTTCGAACAGATCCAGATACTGCTTATAGGCATCATCCAAGGGGATCTCCGGAGGAATGCTGAGGAGAAGATAAGTACAGTAGCATTGGTAGGTAACTCTATCGTATTGCTGGCTGAGGACATCATAAAACTTTTCGTTCTTCACTCTCCCCGGCAGTGCCATTTGCATATACTCCGCCAGCGACTCAGGCAGCTCATTTGCGAGTGCTTCGAACATGTCCTTCTGCCAGTCCGATTCCAGCAGCGGGAGGGCACCGTAATATTTCTGGGATGTCTGGTCGTTTTCAAGGAAAACCCCATACCACGCCCACCAAGGACGGTCGGGATAATTAGCTTCATTGATCCCCCGAATATACCGCACCCGGACAATGGAATAAAAAAAACGAACGGCATCTGCGGCCTCGCTGCCCCATCCCAGCTTTGATAGCTTCTCCATTATATCAAGCTCCGCCATACGTCCTCCTATGTTCATCACCAAAGCACCAGCTTTATGCAAATCGAAAATCAAGTTTTATATGTACTCAAATAGATAGCTTCAGAGTCATCTGCATATCTCACAAAGCCAAGTAAAACCGCCGCAGTAAACGGCGGTTTTGTGACAGTATATCACCACTCGATGCTGTTTTCATCCAGCAGGAACGGGATAATGCCCACATACTGGATCCCGTTGTCATCCATGTGCGGTCGGGCACTGCCGGAGGTGACAACAATTTTTTTGAAGAAATCCCCGCTCTTTAATAGCGGCAGGATCTCCTGGCGGCGTTTTTCCTCGTCGTCGATCCGGAACGCGGACTGGATATATACCTTCTTTGTACCCAGGTTCACCACGAAGTCGATCTCATGCTGCTTTTCGGTTTTCTTCCCGTCTTTGGACTCGGCATAACGCACCGTGCCTACATCCACGGCATAGCCGCGGCGGATCAGCTCGTTGTATAGGATGTTCTCCATCAGGTGCGTCTCCTCGATCTGCCGAAAGCCGAGCCGCGCGTTGCGCAGGCCAACGTCTGTGGCATAGTACTTGACGGGAGAATCCAGATAGGTCTTGCCCTTGACGTCGTAGCGGCGCGCCTTTTCAAAGATGAAAGCGTCCTCCAGTGCGTCCAGATACTTTTTCACGGTTTTGTCCGTGGTTCCTGCGTGGTTGACCGAGTTGAGCGTGTTGGCAAGCTTTGAGGGGTTGGTCAGCGAGCCAACTGCCGAGGCCACCACATCGATTAGGCTTTCCAGATAACCGTCCTCCACACCGTAGCGCTCCACCACGTCGGCCACATAAACCTTTTCAAACAGGCCGGACAGATACCGGGCCCGCTCGGCCTCGTCCTTTTCCAGCACCGCCAGCGGCATGCCGCCCCAGATCACATACTCCGCCCAGGCGTCGGCTTTTTCCAGCCCGGACATGGCGTAGTATTCCGCAAAGCTCAGCGGGAACATACGCAGTTCCGTGCCGCGGTCCCGGAAATTGGTGGCAATATCTTTGGACAGCATCCGCGAATTGGAGCCGGTCACGTAGATATCCAGATTGGGCCGCGTCAGCAGGTCATTGAGAACGTCGTAGAAGCTGATATAGGCAAGCTCCCGATCCTCCGGGGCGATCCGACTCTCATCCACGCCCTCGCGCCGCACCTTATAGGAGAGCTGGATCTCATCAATGAAGAGATAAGTGGGCGCTTCGTCCGTCAGATGCTCCAGCACCCAGGCGTAAAGGCGGTTCGGGTCGCGCAGGTCGGCGTGCTCCTTACGGTCCAGCGCGATCTCCAGAATGTGATCGGCGGGCACGCCCTCTATAAGCAGCCGATCCTTGAACAGATGGCTGAGCAGATAGCTCTTCCCGCAGCGGCGAATGCCTGTGATGATCTTGACCTTGCCGTTCCAGCGCTTGGACAGCAGGCGATCGACATACAGCTGGCGTTTGATTTCCGGCATGTTCTTTCCTCCGAATTTTCTCGACATTCTCGCGAATTCGTTTTCATCATCCATAGTATACCACAGTTCAGACAAAATACAAGCCGGATTTTCCCGACAGTCGAGAAAATCCGGCGTAGTAATCAATTTCGTCATTTACTCTTCTTCGTCGAATATCAACGGAGAAGCCAAAGCGACCGATGATGTATGGGGCTCCCCCTCTCCCATCGGGGGGCAACAGTGAGGTCAGCATCGGGGTTGCCTGTCCTCACCCAAAAATATTTACTATTTCGTTTTTTGTCCGTACTACTATTTGCAGAATAGTAAATTTTTCTGTAATCCAGTTCCGCTTTTATTCCGCATCCCGGGATAAGCAGCCCTGTAATTATAGCAAAAAAGTTACGAAAAAAGCCTGATTTCTACCGAAATCAGGCTGTTTTCTTGGTCCGAGTGACTAGATTCGAACTAGCGGCCTCTTGAACCCCATTCAAGCGCGCTACCAACTGCGCTACACCCGGAAATGTGTTTCTCGCGATTGCTTAGATATAATAGCACAGTGGTCTTGAAAATGCAAGACTTATTTTTTATTTTTTACCAGAAACTAAGCTGTGCATTTTCGTCCGCGGGCGACGATCGGCATACCGGCACACAGCGCCGCGGTGCCGGACAGGAAAAGCCGTGCGGAAGCAGCGCTCCGCCGATCCCGAAGAACCGGGCGGAGCGCCGCCTTTCGCTATTGCGCGGTATAATCGGTCAGACTCCCCTGCCGGATCATCACCACTGCGTGAGTTCGAGATAGAGATCCTTATACTGCCGCGCGGAGTTCTGCCAGGAGACATCTTTGTCCATGTCGCGCGCGATCATCTCGTCCCAGCGCGCGTGATCGGTGAAGTACAGCGTCTTCGAGCGGTTGATCGCGTCGAGCAGCAAGCCTGCGTCGTAGCGATCAAAGGTGAAGCCGTTGCCGGTGTTCTCGTACTCGTTGTAGGGATCCACGGTGTCCTTCAGGCCGCCGGTCTCGCGCACAATGGGCACGGTGCCGTAGCGCATGGCGTTGAGCTGGGTCAGGCCGCAGGGCTCAAAGCGCGAGGGCACGAGCAGCGCGTCGGCACCGGCGTAGATACGGTGGGCGCGGGCCTCGTCGTACTGGATGCAGGCGCTGAAATTGCCCTTGTAGGCGTTCTCGTAGTAGCGGAAGGAGTCCTCATAGACCTGGTCGCCGGTGCCGAGAATGACGACCTGCGTGAACTCGTCCATGACCTGCGGGATGATGGCGTTGACAAGGTCGAGTCCCTTCTGGTCGGTCAGACGCGAGATCAGGCCGATGACATACTTGTCCGCGTTCTCTTCCAGGCCGAGTTCCTTCTGCAGGGCGAGCTTATTGGCTTTCTTGCCGGAAAGCGCGGTCTCGCGGTCGTAGTGCTCGGGCAGGGCGGCGTCGGTCTTCGGGTCCCACATCTCATAGTCGATGCCGTTGACGATGCCGCTGAGCTTGCCGCTGTGGAAGCGCAGATGGTTTTCGAGCGTCTCTCCGTACTCACTGGTCTGGATCTCCCAGGCGTAGGTGCCGCTGACCGTGGTGATTTTGTCGGCGAAGGCCAGACCGCCCTTGAGCATGTTGGCGTCGACCCACTGCTGCTTGAGCAGGCCGGGATCGTCAAAGACGAAATCGGGCAGGCCGGACCAGTAACGGATCGTCGGGATATTGTAGATGCCCTGGAAGCGCAGGTTATGGATCGTGAGGATCGAGCGGGCGCGGCCGACGGGCGTTCCGGCAAACAGCGTGCGCAGATAGACGGGCACCAGCGCCGCCTGCCAGTCGTGGCAGTGGACGATATCGGGGATCCAGTTGAGATAGTTCAGCGCGGCCAGCGAGGCCTTGGCAAACAGGCAGAACTTGGGGATATCATCGACCAGGTTGATATAGGGCTTGGGGCCGGAGAAGAACTCCTGGTTATCGATAAAATCATAGACCACGCCATCGGCGACGTATTCCATGATGCCAACATAGACGTTGCGCCCGGTGTTGCCAAGATCCATGTAGAACTCGCCCTTGTATTCCATTTTCTCCTGGTATTTCCAAGGGATGCACTCATAGCGGGGCAGGATCACGCGCACGTCACAGTTCATCTTGACGAGCTCGCGCGGCAGGGCGTACATGACGTCGCCGAGACCGCCGGTCTTGACAAAGGGATGGCACTCCGAGCCGATAAAGGCGATGCTGCGCCGGGGGCCGAGCTCGACAGCGGGGGCTTCGGCGGGGGCCGCTTCCACTGCGGGTTCAGCCGCGGGGGCTTCGACGGCGGGAGCCGCTTCCTCAACAGGAGCCGCTTCAACGACAGGAGCCACTTCCTCAGCGGGGGCAGCCTCAACGGCAGGCTGTTCTTCGACGACAGGCGCGGCTTCAACAGCGGCTTTCTTCGCCGGGGCTTTGCGGGTCCGCTTGGCGGCGGGTTTCTTCTCGGCGGCGGGCTTTGTTTCCGCAGCGGCGACAGTCTCCTCCGCCTTCTTGGCGGCGGGTTTACGGCTGCGCTTTTTCGGGGCGCTCTCGGTGACGGCAGCTTCCGCCACCTCTTTCAGCTCCTCGGGCGCTTCGCTCTTTGCTTTTTTGGTAGCCATACAAACTTCCTTCCTTTACATGTTTTATATGAATTATATGGATATCAGAATAACTCAGCAAGCTCAGACTTGCGCCGTGACGGATGAGGTGTCAGCATCTGTTATTCACTCTGCTTTATTGCACAGCGCCACCTCATCCGCCCCAGTGTGCGCACTGGGGTCCAGGGGAAGGCAATTCGCTGACGCAAGCCGATACACGAATCAATTGTCAGCCCTGGCCGTAATAGGCGTTTTTCCCGTGCTTGCGCAGGTAGTGCTTGTCCAGCAGCTCCTGCTGCATCGGCTGCAGCGAGGGATTCAGCGTCCGCGCCTGCAGTGCCATAAAGGCGACCTCTTCAAGCACAACGGCGTTGTGCACGGCGTTCATCGCGTCGGCGCCCCAGGTAAAGGGGCCGTGGGAGTTCACGAGTACGGCGGGCACGCTGTCCGGGTCGATGCCGCGCGTCTTGAACGTCTCGATAATAACGGTACCGGTCTCTTTTTCGTAGGCGCCGGCGATCTCGGCCGGGGTCATTTTGCGCGTGCAGGGGATCTCGCCGTAGAAATAGTCGCCCTGCGTGGTGCCGTAGGCCGGAATGCCCATGCCCGCCTGGGCAAACGAGGTCGCCCAGCGCGAGTGCGTGTGCACAACGCCGCCGATGTTCGGAAACGCCTTGTAGAGTTCGATGTGCGTAGGGGTATCGGACGAGGGCTTATAGTGCCCCTCGACCACATTCCCGTCGAGATCGACGACGACCATATCGTCCGGGCCCATACCGTCGTATTCCACGCCCGAGGGCTTGATGACGACAAGACCGCGCGCGCGGTCGATGCCCGAGACGTTGCCCCAGGTGAAGGTGACAAGGCCGTGCTTGGGCAGCAGCAGATTGGCCCTGCATACCTGTTCTTTCAGTTCTTCCAGCATTGCTGTCTCCCCCTTTACTGTTCGCACCAGAGTGTTTGAACGGCTTGGCGCTCGACGGCAAGGCCCGCCCGATAGGTTTTCAGATAATCGGCAAAACCCTGCGCGTCAGCCGCGTCGGGCTGCACCGTTGTGGAGACCGCATCGGCGAAGACATGCCGATGCAAGAACTCCTCGAGCGTCCCCTGCCCGTGCAGCAGGAAGGCCGCCAGCAGCGCCATGCCGTAGGGGCCGCCCTCGCCCGCCGTCTCCATGCAGGTGACAGGCGCATTGCAGGCCGCGGCCATGTATTTCTGCCCGACCAGCGGCGTTTTGAACAGGCCGCCGTGGCCCATCAGCGAATCGATCTTCACACCCTCGGCCGCGAGGATATCCATGCCGATCTTCAGCGTGGCCATCGTGGCATAGAGTTGGGAGCGCAGGAAGTTAGAAAGCGTGAAGCGGCTGTCGGGCCGCCGCACGACCATCGGGCGGCCGCCGTCCAGGTGTGTCACGCCCTCCCCTGCCAGATAGTTATAGGTCAGCACGCCGCCGCAGTCCGTCTCGCCCTCGAGTGACTTCTGATAGAGCGCGGTGTACAGTGCGCCGGTGTCGACGCTGCCGCCGAAGAGTTCGACGGTCTCGCGCAGCAGCGCAAACCAGGCATTGGAATCGTTGGTGCAGTTGTTGCAGTGCACCATGGCGACGGCCTTGCCGGTCGGTGTCGTGACAAGGTCGATCTCCGGGTATACATGCTCCAACGGCTTTTCCAGCACAACCATCGAGAAGATCGACGTGCCGGCCGACACGTTGCCGGTGCGCGGCGCGACAGCGTTCGTGGCCGTCATGCCGGTGCCGGCGTCGCCCTCAGCCGGGGCAAAGGGAATGCCGGCGGGCAGCAGCCCTTCGAGCAGCGCAGCGCCATGCTCGGTCAGCTGTCCGGCCGCGGCTCCGGCCGGGAGGACACGGGGCAGAATGTCCCGCAGCGTCCAGGGATAATGCCGCTCCTCGATCAGCGCATCGAAGGCCTTCATCATCTCGGCATCATAGTCCAGCGTCTCGCTGTCGATCGGGAACATGCCCGAGGCGTCGCCGACGCCGAGCGCGTTCACACCGGTCAGCATCGTGTGCACATAACCCGCGAGCGTCGTGATATGCGCAATGTGGCTTACATGCTCTTCGCCGTTTAAAATGGCCTGATAGAGATGGGCAATGCTCCAGCGCTGGGGAATGTTGAAGCCAAAGCGCGCCGTCAACTCCTCGGCGGCGGGGCCGGTGCAGGTGTTCTGCCAGGTGCGGAAAGGCACCAGCAGCTGCCAGTTTTCGTCAAAGGCCAGATAGCCGTGCATCATGGCCGAAACGCCCATGGCCGCGACCTGCTCGCGATTATCCACGCCGCGCAGCGCGGTTTTCAGCCCCTGCCAGACCTCGTCGAGGTCATAGGTCCACACGCCGTTTTCAAATTTACTTTTCCAGGTATAGTCCCCGGACGAGACCGGGCGGAATTGACCGTCGATCGCCACAGCCTTGATGCGGGTCGAGCCGAATTCGATGCCGAGACAAAGCTGTCCCATAAGAAACGCCTCCTTCGAATGTACGATTATTGTTTCAGATATTTCTATTATACGGCATCCGCGCAAGTTGTCAATGATTTGTCCGTGCTGTTTTGCGTTCCTGTTTGCAGTTTTTCTAAAGAAAACAGGGTTACGTGGATGCCGTCGGGCCCTGTCTCGATCCGGTAAATGGTTCGCGCTTGCTGTCGCATTGTCGGCACAGTGCGGGGGATTTCCTTTTCATCGCCAGTTTTATACACTTTCATGCAGAACCATATGACAGGAGGCTTTCTATGGAAAAACTGGCAGGCAGCGCCGCAATCGCGGAACTGATCCACAAGACAAAGGCCGCGCTGCGAGGCAAACAGGACACGCTGTGCTTCGACACCGCACCGACGTCGGACAGCACAAACCCTGTGACCTCCGGCGGCGTCAAGGCAGCGCTGGACGAGCTTAAGCGGCAAATCCCGAGCTATGAAAACGGAGACGAGGTGAGTTACTGATGGCGATTGTCCTGACAGACAGCGCCAACTACGCGGCTATCGCCCGGTCGATCCGCGCAAAGAACGGCGCGCAAAGCACGTACAGGCCCGCGGAGATGGCCGCGGCGATCGACGCGATCGTAATCTATGCCAAACGCTGTCCCCGCTCGGAGCCGGAGAGCGTATACGGCAACGCAGCCGGGGCGCTGTCCTGGGACTGCACGGCGAGCATCACGATCAACAATCAAGCCTGACGGCGGGAGGATAAACCATTGATTACAAAAAACATGAAAAATCTGACAGCGATGCTGCTGCAGTCGACGACAACGCTTTTCGGCTCGCTGCAGGTCACCAATATTGAAGGGCGTCCGTATTACGTACATGGAACTTTCTCATTTCCAGCAACACGAGCGGAGACCTTCACATTGGACGCAGCCGCAGCCGGTGTATCGTTCGGAACAGGCTCGACAGAGCCCACGGAGTATGACCGCAACCTGGAGCACACGATCACCGGCGGCATTACCGTCACGCTGACACGCCGGGTTGCGGGCTGCGATGCGCCGGGAAACCCCTGGCTGCAGTATACCTTCACCGTCACCAACACCGGCAGCGAAGCGCTGACGATCCGCGAGGTCGGCTATAAACAGTCGATCAAATGCGCCACAACCCCGGGCAGGGCCAACTCGGTGGACGCGGTCTGTCTGCTGGACAGGACGGTGCTCGCCTCTCCGCTGGAGATCGCCGCCGGTGACGCCGCGGTGCTGGTCTATAAGCTGAAAACGAATCCGATGCCGAACAAGGTGATCGGCGGCGTGGACATCGTCAGCTTTGAATGGGGCAGCGACGAGCAGATCGCCGCAATGATCGACGCGGCGCGCGCTGGAACAATCGATCTGCAGCGCGACGCCGGATGGCGCGTCGGTCATATGCGAAAGATCCACATCGAAGCCTTTACCGGCGGCGGCAACGTGGCCCACGCTGCACAGGATATCGACATTGTGATCTCGTCCTTCAGCGATTATAACAACTGCGGCTGCATCCTGCAGTTTGATTTTGTGGAAGCGCTCGCCGCCAAGCAGCGCATGCACCCGACGGAATCGACGGCGGGCGGCTACGGCGCCAGCGAGATGGCCACCGTCACGCTCCCGGCGCTGGCCGAGGCGCTCCCGGCCTGGCTGAAAGCGCGTCTGCTGACCTTTGACGTACTCACGTCCGCGGGAAATGGGTCCAGTTCCATTGAATCGGTCCCCGGCAACCGGCTGGCGCTGCGCTCGGAGGTCGAGCTGTTTGGCAGGACTACCAGTTCTTTTCCCGGCGAGGGCGCACAGATCGACTATTATAAGGTGCCCGGCATGCGGATGAAGATCGGCGGCTACAGCGGAAAGGAAGCGTTCTGGTGGGAGCGCTCGCCCATGACCAAGTACAGCAGTTACTACTGTCTTGTTAATTCTTCCGGCCAGGCCACCGACGACAGGGCGATCTATACCAACGGACTTGCGCCGTTTGGGTGTATCTGAACAATAAAGCCCCCGAAAACGCTTTCGGGGGCTTTGCTCATTCGGGCCGTGGAATGGCTTTGTTTACATATCCAAGTCCGAGCAGTATGTGCAGATAAGGGGTTGTGTTATATACGGTGTTGCCAAAGAACGCGCGGACCAGATAGCCGAAGGCGGCAGTCAGAGCGGCAAGCGTGAGGTTGTCCAAATGGCGGCGATACCGGATCGCACGGATGTACACACTCAGGCAGGCTGAGAAATACAGGAGCACACCGGGAATACCGAGAAATGCCGCATATTGCAGATATTCATTATGCGGGCGTTTTTGGCCGATCTCCTGCCCTATATCAAGGGCCCGTATGCCGTCAAGACCTACGCCAGACCAGGGATGTTCTTTCACCAGGGAGAGGTAGTATTTCCAGATGGCCCAGCGTCCGCTGCCGGCATGATTGGCACTGCTTGAATCGGGATCGGTCCAGATGTTCAGGATATCCCGGAACAGAGAGATACAATTCTTCGCAAAGTTGTTTTTTCCGCTGATGAACGCGGCGTCAACAAAGCCGCACACAATCAGGCCGCCGAGGAACAGTCCGATTGCCAGCAGCGACCGGAGGTTGAACTTTCCGTCGCGAATACGCAAGGCAACAACAGAAAACAGGCAGGCGAAGAACGCACCGACCCAGGCGCCAAGGGTATTGTTGAAATAGAGAACCGCTGTATTGACAAGCAGCGCCGCCGCAAAGAAGCCCTTCCATTTTCTCCGTGTTGCCCCTGCAAGCATGGCGGCACACAGGCCGATCACAACATTCAGGACGATCCCGTAGTAATTGGAATTTGAATAGACACAGAGGATGGCGTCCTTCGTATACACCTTTTGATGCAGAAAGACCGCCAACGGGACCAGAACAAGACTGACAGAAATGAACAACAGGAAAACCCTGTGTTTCCATTTTGGCTCCTTGACAAAAAGTCCCATCATAAAAAAACAGAGATAGTATTCCAAATACAAGGAAAGGTTTTCGTGGTTTGGCAGCGCGCCTTCTGTCGTATAATAGGTAATGCCGTTGATAAGAAAGACATTGCATACGACCCAGATGCTGAGCAGAACGAACAGGATCGGCGCAGGCGCCAGAAACGTACTTCTGTCAATGGCTATACCCTTTTTTCTGTTCTTGCAGAAGGCCAGAACATAGGCCACCACGGCAAGGAAGCAGACAATGGGAAAGATTGTTTTGTGCATAAACACATCAAAATCATATGTATATAATAAATCAATAACGTATCGATTTATTTCGTCCCCGGCAAAAAAACGGGGCTGCATATAGGACAGTGCCTTCACAGAGACAAGCAGCGGCGCCAGCGCCGTGAGCGCGAAAGCCGAGAAGATCAGCACACTGACCGTGGCATCTGGAATTCTTTCAATCAACTCCCGGCCCGGGCGAATCGACAGTTTTTTCTGCGGCGTCTTTTCATAGATGCGCATCGTATTGCGGCTCCTTTTTCTTTCGCTTGCGTTTTATCAAAACAGATTATTCAACTTCGAACCATGCTGGGTCCATCTCATCGAACAGGTTGGCGTACTGGATGTTCTGATACTTCCGGATCAGAGGGTCGTCCATGAGTTCGGCTACGCTCCCGTAAACACTTCCCTCGGCATCTACCACACCCTGCGAGGAAATGATCGGGTATTTCGCGTGCACTTCCCGCAGCAGCTGCACATAAGGCGGCAGGGGGAAATTCCCCCGCTCCAGGATCAGCCAAGGCAGGAAGTTGGCGCTGATGCCCGCATCATGCACCGTCTCGGTCTGATAATTGGTCCAGATGAAGAACTTGGTTTTGAAGTAATCCAGGTAATAAGCAACCGTAGTATAAATGTCCGCCTGCGCGTCTCCGTACAGCCCCGGCTGATGGTCGCCGAAGAAAATGATCATCGTCGGCACGTCGGAATCCCGATAGGTCTCAACCAATTGCCGCACCGCGCTGTCCGAGGCCTTGATCAGGGACAGATACACGCGACCGCTCTCGGCCAGGTCAGCACCGTACTGCTGCACGCTCTCGTCCTCTTCCACATCAACAAAATGGTCATAGTCGGAATGGTTCTGCATGGTGACGTTGAACAGGAAGCGCGGAGCGTCCAGCGTCTTATCCACTTCCTCGATATACAGATAATCCGCGATGTCCGCCGGAAGATTATGGAGTAACGTGTCCACCGTGATTGTCGTATAATCATGAATACTATGGAATGCATCGAAGCCCAGATACGGATACACGATATTCCTGTTCCAGTTCTGCGCGTTATTGGCGTGGAAGGCCTCGGTGTCATAGCCGCTGTCGCGGAAGTAGGAGGCAAGAGAGAACAGCGGCGCCGTCACATTTTCGGTATACGGATAGGCGCCGGTGCCGAGAAAGGCCAGCGTATTCCCGGTCAGAGCCTCAAACTCGGTATTGCAGGTGCCGCCGCCAAATACCGAGGCGTACAGCCTGCCTTCGATCGTGTTCTCGTCCAGACTGTCGATAAACGGCATCACGTCGATCTTGGGATCGAGTCCCACGGTGCGCAGGTCGGAAAACGCCTCGTTCATGACCATGATGATGCGCTCCGGCTGGGTACCTGTAACCGACTGCGGCTCATACTCCGCGAGATAGCTGTTCACGAGTTCCCGGGAATAGGTCTCGGGTCTGGCCACATGGGCGCTGATGGCGCTGTTGACAAAGGTGAGGACAATGCCCTCGCGGTGAAAGCCCTCGAGCACCTGTGCATCCCACTGAAAAGAATTCAGCCGGTCAAAGGCCGAGTTATTCACACTGATCACCAGCATCACGACAGCCGCGGCCAGGGCGGCCCCCCGGCCGAGCAGCTTCTTTTTCAGCGGCGCGGTCTTTCGGTCTTTTTTCGTTTTATGATAAAGCAGAAGGATCGCGGCAATGTACAATACAACGACGACAATGCTCACGACGATCTGCCAGTTGGGTCTGAGATCATAGCCGTCGGCAACCTCCATGGCCGTGCGGATGGCCCGAAGGTCAGACGGCATGACAGGCTTGCTGCGGAAGGAGATCACAAAGAAGTTGGCAATATACCAAAACACCGTAAACGCCGGCACAGCCACGCCGCCGATCCACGGCAGGGTCAGCGCACCGAGCGCGAGACTGACCGCAAAGAGGATCAGCCAGTTCAACAGGAAGTCCGTATAGTTGACATAGGGAAAGCTGCCGCAAAACCAGGCGCCCAGAAGCAGCGACGCCATCACGGCCGCGGCGTTCAGAAAGGGCAGCCGGATCGCCGGGAGGCGATCGGCCAGAAAAGCAAAGCCGAGGGAGAGAAACACGGATACGGCAAGGATCAGCGCAAAGCAGGCGGCCCAGACCCAAACAGGGATGAAATCAAAGCCGCTCAGGTTCAGCGATCCGCCGAGTTCGGGATCCTCGAAACTCATGTGGACAAGCGGCGTTTCCGTTGAGGTAACTGCTTCATATACCCTGTCCCTGTAGAACGGATGCGACAGACCGTCGGCGCTCAGATGCGTGACGATATGCCCGTAAACCGAGATATCGAACGAGAGAATATCCGCCGCTTCCACGCCGTATACATACAGATTTATCTCGTTAATGTTGTAGCGCAGATCCGACAGGCGGAGGGTCTTCAACTCGGACCCGAAATACGCGTCCCCCTTATAGAGATAGGCGAAGCTTTCATCCAATGAGCTTAAATAGGTGGTGCAGGTACCTTCCCCGACGATATTGTCGGTATAGATGATCGCGTCAAAGCGCGGCGTCAGATAACCGAAAAAAAGAACCGTAAACACAAGCGGCAGAACGATGGGAAGATATTTGAGCTTTCGAATAAAGGATTTCATGAGCAAGGTTCCTTTCATGATCTGACTGACGGAGTCGGTAATTATACGCGATCGATCTTCAATGTACATATTATTGAAAACAGTATACTTAATAAAAAGACTCTCCCCAAATCATGAGGAGAGCCCTTAATTGTATTGGACTTGATTTTACCGCAACTTCAATCGCCTTTTATATCAAGTCATATTAAAAATTATTAGCCAATAGTAACCTTACCGGCATCATTAATCTTAACAGTGTAGTAACCACTGGTATGGGTCGGAACTTTGTAGAAGCCATAGCTACCGCCAAGGCCCGAAATCTTAGTGCCAATCTGAGCACTGGGTTTAGAGCCATTGGTCTGCCAGTTGTTAATCTTCTGGTTGACAGAAATCTTCGCAGAGTGGGCTGCACCATCGCCGAGGTAAGCAGAGACGACTTCGGCATAAGCGGAGCGGATATTGGCCAGGTCGGTGGCTTCGCGGGCTCTCTCGAGCTGGGTGGTGAAGATGGGAATAGCGATAGCGACGAGGACAGCGATGATCGCAACAACGATCAGCAGCTCGGCAAGGGTAAAGCCCTTGCGGTTGTTCACTTTCTTCATAGATGAACTTCCTTTCATAACATAAATTTGGAACTTGAATTCCTTACTTACTTTTACCACAATTCTCCTGAGATGTCAATGAGTTTTCGCCAGATTTGTCCAGAATTTGCGACAGACGATCTTAAGATTGCTTAATAATTTCTACGCCCGGAATTCACCCTGCGAAGCCGTCCAAGTCCAGTCCCGCGCGCAGCATAAAAGAAGTACAAGCAACAAAGCGACTACAGACGGGCGCTTCGTAAAACGCCCCCTACGATCATTACAATCCGGCCTGTTCATACATCATGCAGCAAGCCGGAGAAATCTGTTTTGTATGGAAGAATTAGCTTTCGATCAGCAGACCGTCGGTCAGATCGGTGCCGTAGCGCGTCTCGTAGAAGGTCAGAGACAGGCTGACGGACACATCGCCGTTTTGCAGATCGGTATAGCTGGTATAGTAGTAGATACCGTTCTCATGGACGAAGCGGCGGCTGGCCGGGCTCATGGACAGGGTGGTGATCATGCAGCGATACTCGCAGTCGTGCAGCTGGCGGATGAGCGCGCGGGCACTGGCATAGTTGCGGGCCACAAAGTTGATATCGACACGGCGGCGCACATTGTTGCCGTTCGCCGTGGGCTGCCGGAAGTTGACCTCGAAAGACTTGGCGGAATTCAGGATGTCGTTGAGCGCGTCGATCTCGGCCTTGACGTTGTCATAGGTCTTGACCTCGCCGGGGTATTCCTTCAAACCGGTCTCGATCTGGGCCTGCATCTCCTGGATTTTCCGTGCGCGGCCCTGTTCCACTAGGATCTGGCTATCCAGCTTGGCCGTCTCACTTTCGTAATAGTCCAGCTGGTCCTGCATCGGGATGTAGGCAAAGCGAACATACACCAGCACCAGCAAAATCAATGTCAGCAACAGGATAATCGCAATTTCACGGTTCGTAAACGCACGGTTGAGTATGCTCATTGCCTCTCCCCTCCCTCCGCGGCAGCCTGGGCGGCCTTTACAGCGGCAGGCGTCTTAAACACAACGGAGATATAGTTGGTGACAGCCTCCCTCGTCTCGTCGTCGACATCGGCGATCCGTGTGCCGAACTGGTCGACATAGGTAACGGTATAGTTTTCTGTGGCGGCCCTGGACGCCGTGACATAGCTGACATACTCGCTCTCCTCCAGGCGAGAGATAATGGTCGCCATATCCTTCAGTTCCAGCGTGAGGAAGCTGAGCACCGCGGTATTCTCGGAGATCTGAATCGTGCGGATGCCCTTGCTGATGCCGACCTTATCGTCGATGACATCCAGCATATTCACGCGGTCGTGCCGGTCGAGTTCTGCCTGACTGAGATAGCCGATGCCGAAGTGGCTGTATTCCGCCTCGACCTGGTCATAGACGGAGTTGGACCGCTGCAGTGTGGCTAACTGATCCTGCCGGGTATGATATAAATACTCGGCGTCATTGACAGCGGCGATCTGGTCGAGCACCATGAACTTGGTGAAGATCGCCAGCAGCACCAGAAACACACCAAACAGCGCCAACGCCGTGAAGTTTTTGCCGGCTTTCTTCTCTTTATAAACAAGGTTGATCGAGGTCTTTGTAGGATAATGGCCCTTGATCTTTTGCAGCTGCGGTTTTTGCGGCGTGGGCGTGCCCTGCGGGGCCGGGCTGCCCTGTGACTGATCGGCAAACAGCGGAAAACCGTTATTCTGTTCGTTCTGCTGCAGCGTTTCCTGGGTTTTGACGTCCATGCTCAGCCCTCCTTCCCGACGCAGATGCCAAAGGACTGCGGGGCTACCGCAAGTCCATCCGGCAGGCCGACCCTATTCGGGATCAACTCGGTGGCATGCAGCAGCGGCAGTTCGATGTTGGCGGCAATTTCGTTCATCAGCGGCTTGAGTCGGATACCGACGCCGCAGACATACAGCGCATTGATGCTGTTGTTGGGGTTATTGTAACTATAGAAGTTCAACACACGCATGACCGACAGGGCCAGGTTGTTGCACTGGTCGAGGAAGGTCTCGTTGCTCTGCTCGGCCTGCTCGGTAAGCGAACCGCTCTGTCCCATCAGAATCAGATGCGGATCGATGCCGGTAGCCGAGGCGATAGGATCGACCAGAGCAAGGCAGCCGGTGTCCAGGCTTCGCGTAACCTCGAATTCGCCATTGGTGAAGAAGTGCAGGTGTGCCGACTCGTCACCCAAATCCAGGATCACATAGTCCTTATGAACTTCTGTGTTCGCCCGCTGCTCGCCGTAGGCGCGCAGCAGATTGCGAAACGCAATTACGTCCGGCGCCAGGATGTGCAGCCGAAGCCCGGCGCGGCGGCACATGGCGGTGTAGCGATCCACCAGTTCACGCGAGACAGCCACAGCCAGCAAGTCCATCTTCTCCGGATCGATGTGGTTGACCGCGTAATCGTAGATATACCGATCCATGTCGCGGTTGATATAGTCATGGAACTCGTAAGGTAGGTTTACCTTCAACTGGCTCTCGCTCATCGGCGGCAGCACGACGTGCTGAATATACACCGCGGACTCTGGCACCGTAAAGCATACGTCCCTGGCACGAATATTCTCGTTTTTCAGCGTTTCCTTCAGGAAATCGCCCATGGCATCCCAAGACACGATCTGATTGTCCCGCACCATATTCTCCGGCAGTCGCGCCTCGAAAAAGCGCACCGGCCCCTGCTTGTCACAGACTGTGATTCGCAATGCGGTAACCGATACATCGATTCCAATCACATTTGCAGCCATAATTCTCCTCCCTGAGGATTAATTCTATATTCCTAAAAGAGCCCTAAATACCACGCAGCGAGTTTTTCGCCGACAAGCAGCGTGACAAAACTTGCCAGACTGATGGAAGGTCCGAAGGGGATCTTCTCACTTTTCAGCGCCGCCACAAACAGTAATCCCAGTATACAGGCCAGCACCACGTTGAACAGTGCCGCCAGTGGGCTCATATACAGGCTGATCATGAAGAGCAGCTTGACGTCACCGCCGCCGAGACTCTCCTTTTTCAGCACCTTATCCATCACCAACGAGATCAGCAGAATACCGCCGCCGATCAAAACGCCGGACAGCAGACCCTGCCACAGTGCCTTCACGCTATCGTCCATCAGCGGCAGCGTGACCGCCCACAGGATAATCCCGTAGATGATGAAGCCGTCGGGAATCTCCTGGATTTCCAGGTCTACCAGACTCAGCCCCAGCAGGGCCACGCTCAGCGCCATCAGACGCAGCGTATCCCAGCGGAAGCCGAAGCAGATGAAACTCAAAAGGAACGCAACGCCCAACAGCAGTTCTGTCAGCACGTAGCGCGGAGAAATCTTTTCCCCGCAATAGCGGCACTTCCCTTTCAAAAAGAGCCAACTGAAAATCGGCACGAGATCCAGCGCGTCAAGCGTGTGTCCGCAGACCGCGCAATGGCTGCGCCCCTTGAGGATCGACTCGTGGTGCGTGATGCGCCAGGCGAAACAGTTGATGAAGCTGCCGAACACACTGCCGAGGATGAACGACACCACCGCAAAATACAGCGTCATCCGGCGTCGCCCCCTCTCTGGCGATCTAACTCGATCTGCAGGCGCTGAGCCTCGGTGAGACGCGCAAGTTCCTGCGCGGACATCAGGCTCTCGTCATAGACCGTCAGATGTTTGCCCTGCCAGCGGACATTGACGGTATCGTCATCCTCGATGGCGATTGCGAGGAACTGTGCACCGCCCCGACCGCCGAGATTGGGAATACCGAGAGCGCCTGTCTCGCCGTGTCGGTTGTGAGCCGCGCTGCTGCGGCCGTAGCCGACGATATTGACGATCTCGTCGAAGGGCACCATTCTGGCGCGCTCCGCATCGAAATAATAGGTGGTGCCGGCGGGGCAGCCTTCACTGAGATACTGGATCTTCGCCAGTTCCACCGCCTCGCGCACCTGATCTTTGTCAAAGGTCATTTTCGCATCGTCCAGATGCCGGATATAGCCTTCGGCGATAAACAGCAGCAGCATGACAGCAATGCCGCACAGCAGAAGGAACACCAGACGCGACATTCCGCTGCGGCCGCGCAGTTTTGTTTTGATCTCCATGGCTTAGAACATGTTATACACGGTGAACATCGGCATATAGATCGCGATGACGATCCAGCCGGCAAACAGCGCCAGAACGACCATCATGCCCGGCTCGAGTTTGGCCAGAGCGGCCGCCGTCGCATGGTCCGCCTCGTTCGTGTAGTAATCGCCGACAACATTCAAGGTCTCGGCCAATTCGCCGGACTCTTCGCCGATGGCTGTCATCTGACGCAGGTTCTCGGGAAAATAATCACATTTCAGGATGCATTCGCCGAGCGGATGGCCTTCCTCCAGCCGTCCGGTCATGGCCGCCACGTCGTCCTGCATAATGGCGTTGGTCATCACGCGCGAGGTAACCTCGGTCGCACGGTTGACCGTCAGGCCCGAGAGCAGCATGACGGACATCGTGCTTGCAAAATGCGCCGAGCCGCTGAGAATGTTGATCTTGCCAATGATCGGAAGCTGCAGCTGCAGCTTGCCCTTGACAAGGCGTCCCTTTTCCGTGCCGAAATACACTTTGCAGGCAACCACGATTGCCAGGATCGCGATCACCATGACGAGCCACCACTTGGCGAAGAAATTGGAGGTGGCGATCAGCGACTGCGTGATCCACGGAAGTTCGCCGCCCATCGAAGCAAATACGTTCGTCAGCACAGGCACGACCCTGACCATGACGATGATGACGACGATGATCGCGATCACCACGACAAAGATCGGGTATCTCATGGCCGCTTTGATCTTTTCAGAGTTGGCGTAGGACTTACTGAAGTAGGTTTCCAGCTGGTCAAAGGATTTCTCCAACGTACCGGCCAGTTCGCCGGCGCGCACCGTCTCGATAAAGGTCGGCGGGAAAATCCCCTCGCCGCTGCGCTCGAAACTCGAGGCCACGCCGCCGCCTTCGGCCACATCGTCGGCGATGTCCTTCAGGATCTTTTTCAGGCGCTTGTTCTCGGTCTGGTTGGCGACGAGTTCAATGCAGCGCGCAATGTGGATGCCGGACTGCAGCAAGATCGAAAACTGCGAGCACATCATGGCCAGCGAGTCGGCTTTGACCTTCGGCTTGCCGCCGATCTCCATGCTCAGCATGCCGTTTTTCTCGGAATCGGACTTGACAGGCACGATTTCCAGAATCACGGGCGCCGTTTCGCGTACCTTCTGTACCGCAGAGAATTCGTCCGGCGCGTTGATAACGCCGTTGACGGTCTTCCCCGCCGCGTTCCTGGCTTTATATCTGTAGGTATTCATTCAATCACCTCTCGTCGCCTCAAGTGAATTTGGGGCTAATCTCAAGACAACATCAGCTTTTTCTTCATGTACTCCTTGTCAAAGCAGGCGTCGAACGCCGTCTGCGGTGTGATCTTCCGCTCGCCCACCAGGTTGAGCAGACAGTTATCCATCGTCAGGCTGCCCTCCTTGGCGCTCGAGAGCATGGCGGACATCATCATCGGGGTCTTCCCCTCGCGGATCAGGTTGCGGATAGCCGGTGTGACGACCATGCACTCGGCGGCCAGCACGCGGCCGTGGCCGCTGGCGTGGCGCAGCAGCTGCTGGGCCAATACAGCCTGCAGCGTACTCGAGAGCACCGTGCGGATCTGCGCCTGGCGATCCGCCGAGAACGAGCCGACTATACGTTCCACCGAATCGACCGCGGAGTTGGTGTGCAGCGTGGCGAACACCAGGTGTCCGGTCTCGGCGGCGGTGAGCGCCGTCTCGATCGTGATCGGGTCACGAAGCTCGCCGACCAGAATGACGTCCGGGTCCTCACGCAGCACGGCGCGCAGCGCGTCGGCAAAGCTGTGGGTATCGCGGCCGATCTCGCGCTGGTTGAAGATGCATTTGTCCGGCGTGTAGATGTATTCGATCGGGTCCTCCATCGTGATGATGTGCTTGGACTGGGTATGGTTGATCTCGTCGAGGATAGCGGCCAGCGTGGTCGATTTGCCGCTGCCTGTCTCGCCGCAGACCAGAACGATGCCTTTATTGAACTTGGAGAAGGTCGTGACGGCCTTCGGCACGCCCAGCTTGCTCAGTTCAAGGATCTTCTCTGACAAAATACGCAGTGCAATGGACGAATGGCCCTGCTGACGGAAAATATTCAGACGGCAGCGGCGACCGGCGATCGTACTGCCAAGGTCGAGTTCGCCAACCTGCAGATATGTATCGTAATCATCCCCGCAGGCCTCTCGCGCCAGCGCCTCGCAGTCCTCATCGGTCAGCGTAACAGGAAGGATATCCTTCAGTTCGCCGTCCAGACGGCACTTCGGCGGCAGGCCGCAGACAAGGTGAATATCGGACGCACCCATCTCGGATGCGGCAATGACGATCTGTTCAACTGTCAGCATACTTATATTCCTCTCTACGATTGATAAAGCCTGCGGCCAGACGTCAGTTATCGGTCAGCAAGGTACGGACGACCTCGGACACCGAGGTGATGCCCTGCTCGACCAGATTGTCGGCATTGTCCAGCATGGTGGTGAATTCACCCTTGCGGGCGATGCGCATGAACTCCTGATGGTTGATGCCGTGCAGGATGCACTGGCGCAGCTCGTCGTCCATCATCAGCACTTCGAAAACACCGATACGGCCGCGGTAGCCGGAATTGAAACAGTAGTCGCAGCCCTTGCCGCGGTAGAACTTGCGCCCTGCGCGTACCGGCAGATCAGAGAGCTTCAGTGTCGCCTCGTCCGGGAAATCCTCTGTCCGGCAGCGGTTGCAGATACGGCGCAGCAGGCGCTGGGAAATGACGCCGCGCACACCGGCGGCGACCAGATAGGGCGCCACGCCCATGTCGACCAGTCGCGTAATGGCGGAGACAGCGTCCTCGGTATGCAGCGTGGAAATAACAAGGTGGCCTGTCATGGCGGCGCGCATTGCGATCTCGGCGGTTTCACCGTCACGGATCTCGCCGACGCAGATGATATCCGGGTCCTGACGAAGTACCGAGCGCAGGGCGCTGGCAAAAGTCATGCCGACCTTTTCGTTGATCTGCACCTGGGTGGCACCGTCAAACTTGATTTCGACAGGGTCTTCGAGCGTGATCAGGTTGGTAGACTCGCTGATGAGTTCCTGGGCCAGTGTATACATGGTCGAGGATTTACCGGAGCCTGTGGGGCCGACGATCAGGATAACGCCGCTGGTCGTGGCCATCAGTTTGTCGAGTTTGGAACTCTCGGCCGCGGGCATACCGATACCGGCGCGGTTGAGCATAGAGGCATCGCCGGAGAGCAGACGGACAACGGTTTTTTCACCGTAGATCGTGGGCAGCGTGCTGAAACGCATATCCACCTCTTTGCCGTCGAGCATCATCACCGCACGGCCGTCCTGGGGGATGCGCTTTTCGGTGATGTTGATATGGCTCATGACCTTCAGACGCGAGGTGGCCGAGTCTTTGAGATCCGAGGGGATCGTCAGGATCTTGTGCAGGATGCCGTCGACACGGATGCGCACGATCATGTCGCCCTTGGTGGGCTCGAAGTGAATATCCGAAGCGTTCTCCTCGTAGGCGCGCTCAATGATCGAGTTGATCAGTCGGATCGTCGGGCCGTCCTGCTCGCTCTCCTGCGGCTCGGGCGTGGAGCGGATGCTCTCTTCGGAAATGCCGGCCTCGGAACGCATCTGTGCGATGGCCTTGGCCGCTTTTTCGTTGCCGTAGAGGGAGTTGATGGCGTGCTCGATGGCCGTGCGGCTGGCGATCATGGGGACGATCTTCTTCTTGGAGACCTGCTTGGCCTCCTCGATCGCGTAGAAGTTCAGCGGGTCCTCCATCGCGATGAACAGCGTGTCCTTCGATACGCTGACGGGCACGATGCCATTGCTGACCGCCACCGACTTCGGGATCCACTCGGACATTTCGACCGGGATATCGATCTTGCTGAGATCGATATAGTCGATCCCCAACTGATAACGCAGCGTGTCGATCAACTGATTCTCGGTAATAAAACCGTTGTCGATCAGCGTCTGGCCGAGACGCTTGCCCTGCTGCTTCTGCAGGCTCAGTGCTTCCATCAGCTGGTCATTCGTTATGATCTTTTGCGATACCAGAATATCGCCTAAGCGTTTGCCTTTCATAATCGTGCTATCCTCGCGCAAAACATAGTCTTATTGGAACCCATCCATTTGCTTACAGTGCCAACAGCTTAGTTCCATACCATTGATATGCTATTATACCACAGGCGCTCTCAATTGTGAATAGGACTTTTTGATATTCCATAAGCATTATTTTCATTTTCATCCATCTTCTGCTGTTTTCTTCTGTTTCCGCGCCGCAGCAAGGAGTTATATCTGCGAAGCGGTCGATATGTCCGGCTTCTCGAGTATCTGCAGAATATTTCGCCGGAGATACAGCGCCATCGACAGCAGCAGCATGACAAAAGTCACACCCGCGAGCAAAGCGGAGATCTCTCCGGGGATTGCGATCCACAGAACGTGCAGCACCATTGTCAGATACAGCAGGCCGGTGCATACCTTGCCGTGCCATTCTGCGGAGAGGACCTTACCGGTCTTTCTGATCGCGGCAAGACTTGTCGCACCGCAGACGAGCTCCTTGACGACCATCAGCAGGGCGATCGGCCGAAGCACCGGAAAACGGGAGAGCAGACACAAAAGCATGCAGAACTCTGTCAGCTTATCGGCCACGGGGTCGAGCGCCTTGCCGAGATCGGAGACCATATCGATTTTTCGGGCGATAAAGCCGTCCACAACGTCGGTCAGCCCCGAGAGTAAAAGTACCGCGGCCGTCTCGACGTATTTCTGTTTCGCCAGATACAGCCACATAAACAGCGGGATCATCAGCAGACGCAGACAGGAGAGCAGATTGGGAATTGTGAACACGCGCTTGCTTTTGTCGATCGTTCGCACACTCATCGTTGATTATAACTCCCTCGTTCGTTCAGCGCCGGCCCAGATGTCCAGCGGGGCAATTTCGATCAGTAATAGTTGTTCTCTTCATACCTGTGGGCGTGACCGTGCCTCCGGCGCAGTTCCGGCACGGTGATCTCTAGGCGAAAGAGTACCTTGATGAGCCATACGAAAATCGCGGCGATCGCCAGCGGTATGACGCACGAGGTCACGATCAGGACGGCCAGCGCGTCAATGAAATTATCTACGATCCGCTTGAGCTTTTCCGTGACCATCGTTACATTTTGAGAAATCGTCTCCAAACCGCCCTCCACAGCCTCGAACAGCTTTTGAAAGACGTTCTTTTTCTCGTTTTGCAGCTCCTCTGCCTCTACGGATCTGGACGCCGATTCGATCTCGGCCACGCTCTCCTCCGCGGCGCTGATGGTAGCTTGTATCGAGTCGCGGTGTGTCTCATTGATCAGCTCTGACACCTTGACGCTGACCGGTATCACGAGAAACGCGCATATGCCAAACACGCACAGCTTGATCGCAAGTGCCCGCAGCCGCTCCTTTCTGAGGAATACATTGACAGCATACAGTCCCATCGATGCCGGGATAATAAATGTGAACGACAGGTAGCCGATCACTGTCAGCATGTATTTTTCAAAATAGACCGCGCACAATATGATCATGAAGTCGTCGGTCAGATCCATCAGCTGACTGGCGATCGGGCTGCAGATATCATCCGGCAGCAGCGTGATCGCGGCTGAGGCCGCGGTGGAGGCTCCGGTCAGGCCGAGAACAACGCTCCTCACCTTTTCCAGCGATGCAATCGTCCCGGAAAAGAACGCCGCCGACGAAACGCGCGGCGCGATCACAAAAATGCTGACAAGCGCCAGAATGGCCGCAATCGCAATCTTTATCACATAAGCTGTGGTTTTCTCTCTTGTTTTCAATCCGGTATCCATGCTCTCTCTTCCTCTCTGAATCGTCCGCTGCACCGTGTACGCGGCAAGAAACCGTGCTGTATTGCCGTGCCGGGCATAGGGGCGGCAAAAAAATCTTTCATCCTTCGACAGTTATTAATGTATTATACGTCAATTGTCAATGCGATTCAAGCATTTGTTAATAAAATATCGAAGCCGAGGTATTGAGACGCTTTTCAGCCTGATCATGAAATATTAACCGCATTCTTTCGATAGTATAGGTAAAAATTTCGATTTTTTGTACAAAACGCTGATTGATTCTTGTCTTGGAACAGAGTACAATCTTCTGCTGTATAGGAAGCAAATCACGCCTGTACCATACAGAAAATAAATGGAGGTAATATACAATGCCTGCTGCTAAGAAAACGACCGCGAAGGCCGCCAAGGCCCCTGTTGCCGAGACTGCGGCTCCTGCTGTCGAAACCGTGAAGAAGCCCCGCGCTCCCAGAAAGACCGCACCGAAGGCTGCCGCAGTGAAGACCCTGCTGCAGTTCAACGGCAATGAGTTTGACATTTCCGCGCTGAGCGAGAAGGTCACCAAGGCCGCCAACGCCCCCGCCGGCGCCGAGATCGCGATCTATGTCAAGCCCGAAGAGGGCGCCGCTTACTACACCGTCAACGGTGAGGGCTCCGACGCTTTCAAGGTCGAGCTGTAATTCTGCAAGCGCAGCAAAAAGGGGTTGTCTCAATAGACAGCCCCTTTTTGCATTATTTCACACCGGATACTGCGTACCGCAGCGGTTTAGGAATTGACGGATTCGACAAAAAATGCTACAATATATTGTGTATATGACATTGGGACATCCGCATAGTCTATATGCATGAAAGGAGCGCTTATGAAAAAATCTGTTTTACTGATTCTCACGCTCATGCTCGTTATCAGCTGTACAGCCTGCACCGGAGTTCAGAAGCCCGTGGCTACGGTTCCTCCCGCCGTAACGGTGGAGCCCACGCCTGAGACGATCATCATCGAGACGAGCGAGCCGACAGCCGCGCCCACACCCGCCCCGACACCGGTTCCCACCCCCGAACCGACGCCCGAGCCGACGCCGGAACCCGCACCGACGCCCGATCCCCAGCTCCCGATCATTACGATCCGCGACGCCACCTATCCCAGTGAGCTCAAGCAGGGCAATCCCTTTATGATCCAGGGCATCGTCTCCACAAGCATCGGTACGATCAACAGTGTCGTCGGCAAGATCCTCGACGAGAACGGCAAGGCTGTCCAGTCCTCCCGCATCTTTAATCCGGAGAGTGCGGAATGCGATCTGAGCACCACGATCAACAATTATCTGTTCTTTGGCGGTCTTAACCCGGGCTCTTACACCTATGTTGTCACCGTGACGGCTGCCAATGGCAACAATGTCACCACCGAGGATATCATCAGCCAGCCCTTTACCATGGCTTCGGGCACAGGCCGGTCCTGATACTGATACCCAATAAAAACAAGACAATCTTTGCGGCCAGAATTGAGCCATACATCGTTGAAGCCCTTGCAAATAGTTCTCCATTATTCGCTGCGGGCTCCGCCTCGTCTGGCCCAACAAGGTGAATTGCCGCGTAGCGGCAAGAGAGGGCGGCCTGGGCCGTTCTGTCTCGCAAATCTTTGTCTACTTTCTATCGGGTATCAGTATGAGTTCGATAAAAAAATTCCACGTCCGAATTGTTCGGACGTGGAATTATTTTATATTCAGTATCAGACCATCAGCTTGCTGATCAGCGCGGTGAAACGGCTCGGATCCTCGAGCGGGAGGTCGGCCATCAGCAGCGCCTGGCCGTAGAGCAGCTCGGCATAGTCGGCGGCCTTGTCCTTATCCTCCGCCTCAAAGGCAGTGCGCAGGGCCGTGAAGGCCGGATTCTCGGCGTTGAGCTCGAGTACGCGCTCGGCCTTGATGTCCTTCATCTCCGGGTTCTGGCGGCGCAGGGTCTTCTCCATCTCCAGCGAGAGCGTACCGTCGGCGGTCATGCAGGCGGCGCTGTCGCGGAGGATCTGCGAGACGCGGACAGCCTTGACGCGCTCGCCCAGGGTCTCCTTGACGAAGTCAAGCACGGCCTTGTTCGCCTCGGCGCTCTGCTCGGCCCTGGCCTTGCTCTCGTCGGTCTGCGGCAGGGCGTCCTCGGCGGCCACACTCTTGAGCGTCTTGCCGTCGTACTCGCGCAGCGCCTGGATGCAGAACTCGTCCACATCCTCGGTCAGATAGAGGATCTCGTACCCGGCGTCGAGAATGCGCTGGGCCTGCGGCAGCTTCTGCAGCCGCGCGACCGACTCGCCGCTGGCGTAGTAGATAAAGCTCTGGCTCTCCGGCATACGCTCCTTATATTCCTTGAGTGTTGTGCCCTTTTCGTTGTTTGAAGACGCGAACAGCAGCAGATCCTGCAGCTTGTCCTTGTCCATGCCGTAGTTGGCCAGCACGCCGTATTTGACAGCCGTGCCGAAAGCCTTCCAGAAGCTCTCGTACTTCTCGCGGTTCTCCTTCTGCAGCTTTTCCAGCTCCGCGCGCAGCTTCTTATCGAGGTTGCGGGCGATGACCTTGAGCTCGCGGGTCTGCTGCAGCATCTCGCGGCTGATGTTCAGGCTGACATCCGGCGTATCGACCACACCCTTGACGAAGCGCAGATACTCGGGCAGCAGCTCGGAGCACTTGTCCATGATTAGAACGCCGTTCGAGTAGAGCTGCAGGCCGCTCTCGTACTCGCGGGTATAGAAGTCAAAGGGGACGTGCGCTGGGATGAACAGCAGCGCCTCGTACGAAACCGTGCCCTCGCCCGCGATGCGCAGCGTGTGTAGCGGCGCCGTGTAATCGCCGAATTTGTCCTGATAGAAATTGGCGTATTCCTCGTCGCTGACCTCGTCCTGCTTGCGGTGCCAGATCGGCACCATCGAGTTGAGGGTCTCCCACTCGGTGTAGTCCTCCCACTCGGGTTTATAATCCTCGGGCGCATCCTCGGGCTTCGGCTTCTGGCGGGACTTTGTGACAAGCATGCGGATCGGATAGTGGATATAGTCGCTGTACTTCTTCACGAGCTCGCGCAGGCGGTACTCTTCGAGGAACTCGCCGTATTTCTCCTCCTCGGTGTCGGGCTTGAGGTGCACGGTGACCTCGGTGCCGACAGTCTCCTTCTCCGCCTCGGTGATCGTATAGCCGTCCTCGCCGGTGGAATTCCAGCGCCAGGCCTGTTCACTCCCGGCCGGGCGGCTGAGCACGGTGATCTCGTCGGCCACCATGAAGGCCGAGTAAAAGCCGACGCCGAACTGGCCGATCACGTCGATGTCCGCGGCGCTCTCGCCGTCCGCCATCTCGTTTTTAAACTGCAGCGAGCCGCTGCGGCAGATCGTGCCGAGGTTTTCATCCAGAGACGCCTTATCCATGCCGATGCCGTTGTCGCTCACGGTCAGGGTGCGTGCTTCCTTGTCGACGGTCAGTATGATTTTCAGATCGTCGCGGCTGACGTTCAGACTGCTGTCAGTCAGCGCCTTATAGGCCAGCTTGTCCTCGGCGTCGCTCGCGTTGGACAGAAGCTCACGCAGAAAAATCTCCTTGTGGGTGTAGATTGAGTTGATCATCAGGTCGAGCAGACGTTTGCTCTCGGCCTTAAACTGTTTCTTTGCCATTTTGGCTGCCTCCAACTTGCATACAAAAGGCGGGTCGAACCCGCCTTTTGTTTGATAGTGTATATATGTTATCAGACATATTTGAAAAATTCTCGCTGGAAATATGTACGAACTGTTAACGATAGGAGGTCTTTCCTTTTTGTTGCTTCGACGAGAGGCTTCCGGCAAACGCTTCCAGGCGTGTCACGCATTTATTCGTGAATGCATCCTCTCTGCCGTCAAAAACGCCATCGACACCGCCTTTTTTCTCGTACTCTTCATGTTCGGTCATTTTGTCGCTCTTTTTTGTTCAGCTGCTTGTGCATCTGTTAAGGAACAGCAGCTTCATTTTCTATCACTAGCATAAAAACGAGAACTCCTCTTTACTTTTTCTTTAGTATATCCAGCGTATGATGAGAGGCGCCGATCAGATCCTGCCGCTCGCAGATCGCAAAATGATACTCCATCCACTTGCCGAAGGTTTCCTCATCCATGGCATCGATACATCCTCGAATATAATTCGTTGCTCCGTCAGTTGCAACCAGCTTGATCCGTTCCACCGGAAGCTCCGCATCCAGAGAGGCAATATCCTCTGTCCGTACCTGTTCAAAAATCTCCTTCGGTTCGCTGACGCAATGCCAGTCGCTTGTGAGCAAATTCTGTTCCAGCACTTCGCGCAGATGATTGGAGAAAAACACATACTGGATAACCGTCGGTTCATTCATGCAGTACGCAACCAGTATATATCCGCCCGGTTTCGTCACGCGGACCGCCTCGGAGAGCGCCTGTATTTTATCCTCGCGCGTGTAGAGGTGGTACATCGGTCCCAGGAGCATGGTCAGATCAAAGGAAGCATCCGGAAATACCGATAAATCCAGCGCGTTTCCCTGCATGGCCGTAATAGGCTCCGAACCGTCAAGTTTTGCTTTCAGCAATGCGAGGTTGTGCGCAACCAGTTCCACGGCGGAAACACGATACCCCTGTTTCGCCAGCGTCACACTGTACCGTCCCGTTCCCGCTCCAACCTCCAGAATGCTCGGTTCGGAAACCTTGGAGAGGCAGTCCCGGATGTATTTCATCGTGGTAAGGTATTCAACCTGTCCATGTTGGGACAGCAGCCGTCCTTCTTCATCGTAGTTGCTGTAGTGTTCTTCAAGATAACTCATTGTTTTCTCCCGTCTGCATTTCGAAGTATTGAGAACAGTCTATCACATTACGCCGTTTCCTGCAACAACAGCAACGCAATTCCCGTTGATATTTCAGTAAAAAACCTTGGAACACCCGCACTTGCTTTTATCGGCAGGGCATGCTAATATATACACTACAATCTTTATCAGGCGTGCGCAGGGAAACCGATTTCGCTTATCTTAAATCGACTAAATCGACAGCGGCGCCGGCGTTTTCCGCGGTTTCGATAACCGCTGTTTATGCAGGAAAACTTGTATTCGCAATCCGGCTGCGAAGCCGGACAAATAGGTTTGGAAAGAGAGGAATACACAGCATGTTGGATATTAACGAACAGATCAAAGGCAAGGTTCTGCTTATCACCGGAGGAACGGGGTCGTTCGGCAGCACCGTCCTGCGCCACTTTATTACAAGCTCTGTGGCCGAAATCCGGGTATTCAGCCGGGATGAGAAAAAAACAGGACAGTCTGAGACACGCGCTGCAGTCGAAATACCCGGACTATTCCCATAAAGTCAAGTTCATCATCGGCGACGTGCGGAACAAAGACTCCGTCCGTGATGCGATGTATAACGTCAGCTATATCTGGCACGCCGCGGCCCTCAAGCAGGTGCCGAGCTGTGAGTTCTTCCCGATGGAAGCGGTCAGAACGAATGTCATCGGCACGGATAACGTCCTCCATGCCGCCATGGATGCCGGCGTTGAGAGAGTCGTCTGCCTGTCTACCGACAAGGCAGCCTACCCGATCAACGCGATGGGTACCAGCAAAGCCATGATGGAGCATATCATCAAAGCGAACGCGCGCGTCAGCGCCGAGCGCGGCGGCCCCGTCATCTGCTGCACGCGCTATGGCAACGTGATGTGCAGCCGCGGCAGCGTGATCCCGCTCTTCATCGACCAGATAAAGTCCGGCAACCCGATCACGATCACGAACCCGGATATGACGAGATTCCTGATGAACCTGGACGAAGCTGTCGAGCTGGTCAAGTTTGCCTTTGTCAACGCCGAGCCGGGCGATCTGTTCGTCCAGAAGGCCGACGCCTCTACGATCGGAGACCTGGCCAAGGGCGTCCAGCAGCTGTTCGGGGATACGGGCATCCGAATCATCGGCAACCGCCACGGTGAAAAAATGAGCGAGACCCTGCTGACACGCGAGGAGCGTATCCAGTCTGTTGACATGGGCGATTATTTCCGCGTGCCGATGGATAGCCGCGGTCTGAACTATGATAAATACTTCATTGAAGGCACCGTGATCACCGAAGCTGACGAGGCTTATACGAGTTCGAATACCAAGCTGCTGGATGTTGACGGGGTCGTGAAAAAGATCCTCACCACAGATTATGTGAAGGAAGAGTTGGAAGGCCGGCCGCATGCTGTGGATGCGTGATCCGTACCGCCCCTATTTCTGAATGCAGGCTTGAGCGGCACACAGCGCAGCAGCGGAGCTGCTGCATGCGCTTCCTGTCAGGCCGCCGAGCGCAGGAAAGGATAATTGTATGAATGTTCTGGTAACAGGTGCGGCCGGGGCCTTAGGCCGTAATCTGGTAGAGAATCTGAAAGCGATCCGCGACGGAAAGAACAGGACAAGGCCGATGCTCTCGATCGATCAGATCTTTGAATACGGTCGCTCGAATACGAGGGAGGAGCTCGACCGCTTCTGCGCGGAGGCTGATTTCATCGTCCATGCCGCAGGCGTGAACCGGCCAAAGGAACAGTTTGAGTTCATGGAGGGGAACTTCTGCTTTACCTCTGTCCTCCTCGACACACTCAAGCGCCACGGCAACAAAGCCCCCATTCTCATCACCTCCTCTGTCCAGGCCACCCTCTCCGGCCGTTTCGGCAACTCGGAATACGGACGCAGCAAGCTCGCCGGGGAAGAGCTGGTGTTTCGCTACGGTGAGGAAACCGGTGCGCCTGTCTATGTCTACCGCTTTGAAAACATGCTCGGCAAATGGATCCGACCGAAATACAACAGCGCGGTCGCAACCTTCTGTCACTGCATCAGCCGCGGAGAAGCTATCACCATCAACGATCCGAGCGTCATGATGGAGATGGTCTTCTTCGACGACATCTGCGAGGAGATCTATGATGCGATGGAAGGGCATCCCCATCGCTGCCATTACGAGGGCGTGGAAGCCGTACCGGATGACGCCGGCCGTTACTGCCACTGCCCCATCAAGCATAAAGCCACACTGGGCCAGATCGTGGAACTGCTGCAGCAATTCCACGATTTCCCGCAGGATTTCATCATTCATTCGTTAACGCCCGGTTCCTTTGAAAAGAAGCTCTTTGCGATGTACCTGTCATACCTCCCCAAAGAGGCTACCGTCTTTGATTACAGGATGAACTGCGATCAGCGGGGCAGCTTCACCGAGCTGATCCGTACGCTCGATCGCGGCCAGGTATCTGTCAACGTCTCGAAGCCGGGCATCAAAAAAGGTGAACACTGGCACCTGAGCAAATGGGAGATCTTCATCGTCGTCCACGGTCACGGCATGATTCAGATGCGCAATCTGAAGAATGACGAGATCGAGGAGTACGAGGTTTCCGGCGATCATATACAGGGCGTTTTCATGAAGCCCGGCTGGACACACAACATTATCAACCTCTCCGATACGGAAGATCTGGTGACGGTGATGTTCGCCTCTGAGCTGCTGGAAAAAGGCAGACCGGATACCTATTTTGAACCGGTCGAAAAGGAGTAAGCACATGGAATATCCGAAGTGGAAAGAAAACGGCAAAATCAAGCTGGCCATCATCGTCGGCACGAGACCGGAGATCATTCGTCTCGCGGCGGTGATCACGAAAGCACGCAAGTACTTTGATACACAGCTCTGGCATACGGGGCAAAACTATGACTATACGCTCAACGGCATATTCTTCCGTGACCTGGGCCTTGCCGATCCCGATCTTTATCTGAACGCGGTGGGAGACGATCTGGGCGCCACCATGGGGAATATCATCGACCGGAGCTATAAAGCGATGGCGGCGACGAAGCCCGATGCGGTCCTGGTGCTGGGAGATACCAACTCCTGTCTGTCTGTGATCGGCGCGAAGCGGCTTCACATTCCGATCTTCCACATGGAAGCCGGCAACCGCTGCAAGGACGAATGCCTGCCGGAGGAGACGAACCGCCGGATCGTGGATATTATCAGCGACGTGAATCTCGCCTACTCTGAGCACGCCCGCCGCTATCTCGCCGAATGCGGTCTGCCCCGGGAGCGGACCTATGTGACCGGCTCGCCGATGGCTGAGGTGCTGACAAACAATCTCAAAGCCATCCAGAGCAGCGACATTCACAGCCGCCTGGGCCTTGAGAAGGGCAAATACATCCTTCTATCCGCGCATCGCGAAGAGAACATCGACACCGCGAAGAACTTTACCAGCCTTTTCACCGCCATCAACGAAATGGCGAAGAAGTATGATATGCCGATCCTATATTCCTGCCATCCACGGAGCCGGAAGCGCCTGGAGAGCAGTGGATTTGAACTGGATCCGCGCGTGATCGCCCACGAGCCGCTCGGCTTCCACGATTACAACTGTCTGCAGATGAACGCATTCTGTGTTGTGAGTGACAGCGGAACGCTGCCCGAGGAAAGCTCCTTCTTTACGAGCATCGGTCACCCGATCCCGGCGGTCTGCATCCGGACCTCGACCGAGCGCCCCGAAGCGCTCGACAAGGGCTGCTTTGTCCTCTCGGGCATTGACACGACTGGCCTGCTTCAATCTGTCGATCTCGCTGTTGAAATGGTACGCAGCGGCGATCTGGGCATCCCGGTCCCCGACTATGTGGACGTCAATGTCTCTGACAAGGTGGTTCGGATCATCCAGTCTTATGTCGGCGTGGTAAACAAAATGGTGTGGAGAAAGTTTTAACATGCAAAAGATAGATCTTCATAACAAGACAATCCTTGTTACGGGCTCGCCCGGCTTTATCGGAGCCAACCTCGTGCTTCGTCTGCTGAAAGAAATGGACGGCGGCACGGTGGTCTCGCTCGACAACATGAACGACTACTATGAGGTCAGCCTGAAAGAGTGGCGGCTTGCACAGATCGAGAAGGCCGCCGCGTCTTCCCCGGTCAGGCACATCTTCGTCCGCGGGTCTATCGCCGATCAGGCGCTCGTTAACAATCTCTTTGACAGCTATCATTTTGATGTCGTTGTCAACCTTGCGGCCCAGGCGGGCGTGCGCTATTCCATTGACCATCCGGACGTGTACATCAATTCCAACATCATCGGTTTCTATAATCTGCTGGAGGCGTGCAGGCATTATCCTGTCGAGCATCTGGTCTACGCATCGAGCTCGTCTGTCTACGGCGGCAACAAGAAGGTGCCGTTCAGCACAGACGACAAGGTGGACCATCCGGTGAGCCTCTACGCGGCCACGAAGAAATCCGACGAGCTTCTGGCGCATGCCTACAGCAAGCTCTACAATATTCCCTCGACCGGGCTGCGTTTCTTTACGGTCTACGGTCCGGCCGGCCGTCCAGATATGTTCTACTTCTCCGCCACAAAGCGTCTCGCCGCCGGAGAGAAGATCCGCATCTTCAACTTCGGCAACATGCGCCGGGACTTCACCTATATCGACGACATTGTAGAGGGGATCCTGCGTGTCATGCAGGGCGCGCCGGAAAAGCACAACGGAGATGACGGCCTGCCCATACCGCCCTACGCGGTGTACAACATCGGCGGCGGCCAGCCGGAGAACCTGCTTGACTTTGTCGCTACGCTTCAGGAGGAACTAGTGCGCGCGGGCGTCCTGCCTCCGGATTACGATTTTGAGGGTCACAGGGAGCTGGTCGGCATGCAGGCCGGCGACGTGCCTGTGACCTATGCGGATTCCGCAGCGCTGGAGCGGGACTACGGCTTCCGGCCTGAGATCAACATCCGGACCGGCCTTCGCGCCTTTGCCGAGTGGTACAGAAACTATTACCTAAAATAAATATCGCAAATGATTTTCAATATCATTCGCCGCGATACGCGGCGAACGGCCGGGAGGAGGACATAAAATGAAAATAACAGTAGCAGGCGTCGGTTATGTCGGCCTTTCCCTGGCCGTGCTTCTCTCGCAGCATCATGAGGTGACTGCGATCACGACGACCGAGGGGAAGGTAACCCAGATAAACAGCTTTGTCAGCCCTATCCAGGACGCTGAAATCGAGCGCTTTTTCCAGGAGGCGCGGGATGGCAAACGGGAGCTCCGTCTCCATGCGACCACAGATAAAGAAGCCGCATACAAAAGCGCCGAGCTCGTCATTATTGCCACGCCAACCAACTATGACAGCCAGAAGAACTACTTTGACACCAGTGCCGTTGAAGACGCCATCCAGTGGGTGCTGAAGGTCAATCCGGATGTTCCGATGGTCATCAAGAGCACGATCCCTGTCGGGTATACGGTAAGTGCCAGAGAAAAGTTCGGCGCAAAGAATCTGTTCTTCAGCCCGGAGTTTTTGAGAGAAAGCAAAGCCCTCTACGATAACCTGTTTCCCAGCCGTATCATCGTCGGCTGCGACGAGGGGACAAGAGAGGCGGCGGAATGCTTTGCCTCTCTGCTTACGGAAGCTGCGGAGAAGGAAAACGTCGATGTGCGCTTCATGGGCTTTACCGAGGCCGAAGCGGTCAAGCTTTTTGCAAATACCTATCTCGCCCTTCGCGTATCATACTTTAACGAACTGGATACTTACGCGGAGATAAAAGGCCTGAACACCCGGGACGTCATTGAGGGCGTGTGTCTGGATCCCCGTATCGGCACTCACTACAACAACCCCTCCTTTGGCTACGGCGGCTACTGTCTGCCCAAGGACACCAAGCAGCTTCTGGCGAACTACAATGATGTGCCGCAGGAGCTTATCCGCGCGATCGTTGAGAGCAACAGGACAAGAAAAGACTTCATCGCCGACCGCGTATTGGAGAAAGCGGGCTATTATTCCGCCAACTCCGTCTGGAACGCCGAGAAAGAAAGACCGATCACCGTCGGTATCTTTCGTCTCACGATGAAAGCAAACAGCGACAACTTCCGCCAGAGCAGCATCCAGGGCGTCATGAAGCGCGTGAAAGCCAAAGGCGCAACCGTCATCATTTATGAACCGACCCTGCCGGACGGCGCTACCTTCTTCGGCAGTCTCGTGGTCAATGATATAGAGAGATTTAAGAAGGGCAGCGATGTGATCCTCGCCAACCGGTTTGAAAACAGTCTCTCTGACGTGGAGGACAAGGTCTACACCCGCGATCTGTTCCGCAGAGACTGATACTGATACCCATGACAAACAAAATCGCCCTCCCATACGGGAGGGCGAAGGAGACTGTAGACAAAGTATTAAATCAAGGAAGTAAGCGAGAAACCATAGCTCAGACAGCCTCGCAGAGTTTTTCGCCTCGCAAGGCGAAAAATAATTTATATAACGTATTTTTCGGGGACATGTGCCTCGAAAAATACACTTTGCAGCCTGCAAGTGTGCGAGCAGCGTCCTCACAAGCTCCGTATCGCTCGCTTCTGCGTTAAAGACGCAAAAGCTCGTTCACTGCGCTGCTCGTCCTTTCAAATGCAAAGCGTTAGGCGCTTTGCATTTGTGAGGAAAACGGAAGGAGCGGATATGTAGCTCTTCCGGCTCTTCGGAACCGGGAGAGCGAAATGGAGCGAGTTTCGTTTGACGTAGCGAGTGCGCGCAGCAGGCTGAAATCCCTTCTGTCGGCAAAGCCGTCAAGGCTTTGTCGACAGATTGAATCGCCCTCCCATACGGGAGGGCGAAGCCATTTTCTGTTGTGCAATCAGGACGCGCCGTCGCGTTTGAGCACGACCATGACCGTGCGAAACAGGATCTCGATGTCGAGCATAGGCGACCAGTTTTGCAGATACTTCCGGTCGAGCATGACGACCTCTTCGAAATCGGTGATCTCGCTGCGGCCGCTGATCTGCCACATGCCGGTGATGCCGGGTCTGACCGCCATGCGCGCACGGTGGTGGGGCGCATATTTGGCCCACTCGTCCAGTGTGGGCGGGCGGGTGCCCACCAGGCTCATCTCACCCTTGAGTACATTTAAAAACTGCGGGAATTCATCCAGGCTGGTGTTGCGGATAAAGTTGCCGATGCCCTTCGGTTTGCCGTCCTTGCCCTTCTTTTCGCTGCCGATGATGCGCGGATCGTCATCCATTTTGAACATCATGCCGTCCTGCACCTTGTTCTTTGCCATCAGCTCTGCCTTGCGCTTTTCCGCGTCCATATACATGCTGCGGAATTTATACATATAGAAGAGCTTTCCGTTCTGTCCCACGCGCTTTTGCTTGAAGAAGATCGGACCCGGTGATTTTATGTAGATCGCAGGGGCGATGAACAAAACAGTATCGCCGTCACCAACAGCCCGAACAGAGCGCCGAGGATATCCATGCTCCGCTTGATGAACGCGGCGCGGAAGGAGACCAATTTGGCCGAGCCCGTAATGGCTTTGTAGTCGCCGATACTCTGCACCCCGACATTGATCGCGGCCATGTCATTCAATGCCGCCATGCTGTAGTGCACCGTGATGCCCATGGTAACAAAGTCTTCAATCAGTGTGCTGAGATTGCCGGTTTTCATGCCGGCCAGGAAGAAGGCGTCGTCGATCCACTGGGTGACCAGCTTGTCCAGCAGATCGGGATCCGTTGTGTGGTAAATCGGAAGATTCAAATCGCTGAAACGGGAGATATCCCCATCGTCCGTGAGACAGACAGCGATGATCTCATGTTCGGTATCCGTCTTGCTGTTTTGAATTTTGAGCATGGCGCGGCGCACCAGATCGCTGGAGGTAATCAGCACCACCTTCCGGCTTTTGTGCACAAGACGCCGACGCAGGCGCTTGTAGACGAACCGCCCGCAGAACGCGAGTACAAGGAAGTACACAGTCACCAGGAACAGATCCAGGAAGCGCACGGAGAGCTGCGTGAAAACAACAAACGGCGCACAGCACAGCCAGAACTCCAGAATGTAGAGGAGCAGTTTCAGAAATCCCTCCTTGGCGTTCCGGCGCATCACGCCGAAAAGGTTATCCGAAAACAGGCCGAGGGAAAGCTGGGCCGTGAGAAAGCAGAATACCAGAATCCGGTATTGCGGGTCCTGATAAATCATCCCTTTATGCCCTGTCGCCCAGTACATGAGCATACAACTCAATTGCATGGCAAGGATGTCGATGATCGTAAAGTCAAAATACTTGAACGCATTTTCATCTCCGCTTCGATGCTTTCGCCATTCCCCCTGTCTTTTCTCGATTCTGTTTATATAATAAACACTTCTGCGTTTATTATATCATAAGCCCGGAGGGCTTATGATATAATTTGTCATGTTTTTCGGTTGCCGCGCGAGCGGCGAGAAAAACGACATAAAAATCAAATATAATAAGCGCGTTTGCGCTTATTATATCATAAGGCCAGAGGGCTTATGATATAATTCGTCATGTTTTTCGGTTGCCACGCGAGCGGCGAGAAAAACGACATAAAATCAAATATAATAAGCGCGTTTGCGCTTATTATATCATAAGGCCGTAGGTCTTATGATAGTATTCGTCATGTTTTTCGGTTGCCGCGCGAGCGGCGAGAAAAACGACGTAAAAATTTAATATAATAAGCGCACCTGCGCTTATTATATCACAGATCATTAAATTGGCAAGACGCAAGCGCGCGGAAAAAATTTTTCTTGCTGCCCGGGATGCATTATGATTTAGTAAATTGATACAGTTTAAACTTGGGTGAGGAATACAATTTCCCGGTTGCAGCTGCTGACGGAATGCAAATAGGCAATCCATACGCATGGAGGAAACGCGATGAAAAGAGCTGAAAAACGAATCTCACTGTGCTTTTTGCTCATGGCCGCGCTGATGATCATACCGCCGGGGCTTGCCAATGCCCAGGGGCCGGAGCAGGCCGGGGCAACGGGAAGCACCGCCCTGCCGCTGCTCGCTGCCGCGGTTCTTGCGGCGGCCGTCACAGCCCTTGTGATGAGCTTTCGCTGGAAGAAAAAACAGCAGCAGTTTGCCCAGCAGCTCGCAGAGCAGGAACAGCTCCTCGTCTCGGAAAAACAGCAGCGGCAGGCGGACAGCGTCATCACCGCACTGTCTTCCGAGTACCGCAGCGTATTCGGCGCGGATCTGGAGCAGGACGCGCTGCGCTGTTACCGGTCGGATGAAGCGGCCGGGATTCACGCGGGCGAGCTTCAGCCCTACCGGAAATGGATCACGGCGTATGCGGAGAATTCCGTGGCCGAGGCAGACCGTGCGGCTTTTCTGCACTTTACCGACCCTGAGAGCATCCGCGACGGTCTTGCAAAGGAGCATTGCCTTGCCCACCGCTACCTGACGCACAGGAACGGCGAGGAGCGCTATGAACAGCTTTGCTTCGCGGCCGGGGAGCATGAGGTCGGAATGGCGTTTCGCGATGTGGATCCGGAAACCCGGGACGAACTCGCCCGCCAGAATACCCTGAACGCCGCGCTGACCGAGGCGGAGAAGGCCGGCAAGACCGATCTTGCGTTCCTCTCCCGCATGAGCCATGATATCCGCACGCCCATGAACGCCATTATAGGGCTTGGCACGCTGGCGCTGAACGACGACACGCTCAGTGAGAAATCCAGAGATTATCTGATGAAGATCGGCGACAACGCCCAGCACCTTCTCGGCCTGATCAACGAGATTCTGGATATGAGCCGGATCAAGTCCGGGCAGATGACCCTGCACCGGGAGGAATTCCATTTCAAGGGCATGCTCGAGCAGCTCAACAGCGCCTATACGGCCAAATGTCGCGACAAGGGGATCGGCTATGAGTGCCGTTTCCTCAGCCCTGTAGACGATTATTATTGCGGCGACGAGAAAAAACTCAAAGAAATACTCACCCACCTTCTGGATAACGCTGTCGCCTGTACCGACGCGCCGGGGAGCGTCACGCTGTCGGTGGCGCGCTCGACGGTGTTTAACGATCAGTCGACCCTGCTCTTCCGCATCAAGGATACCGGCGACGGCATAGACGAAGAACTGCTCAAGTCCATCTTTGACGCGTTTTCCGATGCTTCTGACGGCGCCAGATCCAGATCCGACGGCGGCCTTGGTCTGGCGATCAGCAAAAACCTGGTGGAAATGATGGACGGCAGCATCAGCGTCGAGTCGGAAAAGGGCGCGGGTTCGGAGTTCACCGTAACGCTGACGCTGAAAAACTGTGCGCAAAAGGCTGCGGAGGATGAGGAACTGATCGATCTCCACGACCTGTACGTCCTGGTGGTGGACGATAACCTCAACTCCGCCAAGTACACGAAATCGGTGCTGGACAAGGTCGGCATCCGGGCGGATATGTGCACCAGCGGACCGGACGCCCTGCGTATGATCGATGTTCAGTATGGAAAGCATCAGCCCTATCATCTGGTGCTGATGGACTGCAACATGCCGGACATGGACGGCCTGGAGGCCACGGAGAGAATCAAGGCCAAGTATGGCAGCAGCATCACCGTAGTCATCCTGACCGCTTACAACTGGGATTACATAGCTGAGGACGCCAAGCGTGTGGGTGTGGACAGCTTTCTGGTCAAGCCCCTCTTCCCCGCCAACGTCACCGAGGAGTTTGAGCATATCGCCCGCCGGAACCGCATGATCAAGATCAGAGAGAAGGGCAAGGCGCAGCTGGCCGGTCGGCGGATCCTGCTGGCGGAGGACATGGAGATTAACGCGGAGATCCTGATGGACATTCTCTCGCTGGAGGGTGTTGAGGCGGATCACGCAGAAAACGGCGCCATCGCGGTGGAGATGTTCCAGAAGAGCGCCCCCGGCTATTATTCCGCCATTTTGATGGACGTACGTATGCCGGAGATGAACGGACTCGAGGCAACCGCAGCTATCCGTGCCCTTGATCGGGAGGACGCCCGGACGATCCCCATCATCGCGCTGACAGCCAACGCCTTTGACGAGGATATCAAGCACTCCCTGCAGGCGGGTATGAACGCCCACCTGTGCAAGCCCGTGGAATCCGAGCAGCTGTTTCAAGTCATGGGCGAGCTGCTCTTCGAGGCGGAGAAGGCCGCGGTATAAGCCTGCCGTTCCCTTGCCCCACCGATCTTATCCATTTCATATGTAAGAAGTGATAGTTAATTGCGAAAGATGCAGGCAGGCTTAGTTAATTGCCCCGGAGGAAATCAAAATTCGTTTTTGAGGCAGCTTTGCCGCTTCAAAAACACTCTAAGCCGAGCTTAGCGAGGCCTCGCGCCGTCGTCAAACGAAACTCACTCCATTCCGCTTCCGCCTTATTGGCGAAAGCTGCATATCCGTTCCTTCCGTTTTCCTCTCAAAATCAAAGCATCGGCTTTGATTTTGATAAGGAAGAAGGAGGAAGCAGAGCGCAGTTTTCGTCATGCCTGACGGAAA
>ONNS01000034.1 GCA_900319275.1 uncultured Eubacteriales bacterium | reverse complement strand
TATCCTCCACGGCGGGAAAGCAGTTTCATTTTACCATATCCGGGGGATTCTTTTACCCCCTAAAATTCAAAATTGTCCTTGACATGGGGTACACTTCAAAGTACCACGGCTTTGTTGCGTCCAAAACAAACGCTCTGGCAGGAAGAACCATTCTCCCGGAAGGAAATTTCCTGTCGCTATTGGGGATTTCTTTCCTGACCTTCGCAGCAATCTCTTATCTGATCGACGTGTACCGCGGTTTAGGGAAAGCGGGCAATCTGCTTGACGTTGCGCTGTATTTGTCTTTTTTCCCCAAGATGGTGTCCGGCCCCATTGTCCTGTGGCGGGATTTTGATCAACAGATATCCGGGAGAACCATGCGCCCGGCAAAATTTGTGTCCGGTCTCAACAGAATAATGATAGGCTTTGGCAAAAAACTGATTCTGGCGGACACCTTTGGCCTGCTATGTTCAGAAATTCAAAGCGCAACCGATTCCGGCATCAGTATGCTTACCGCCTGGGGCTGTGCGTTTATATATATGCTGCAAATCTATTACGATTTTTCCGGCTATTCGGATATTGCCATTGGCCTGTCCCGGCTGTTTGGGTTTGAAGTCAAAGAAAACTTTGATTTCCCCTACTTGTCCACCTCTATTGCTGAATTTTGGAGACGTTGGCACATTTCTCTGGGCACATGGTTTAGAGAATACATTTATATACCGCTCGGCGGGAACCGACGCGGGAAACTCCGCACGCTGCTGAACATCGCTGTCGTTTTCTTCCTGACCGGCCTTTGGCATGGATCCGGAATGCGCTACATCTGTTGGGGAATGATGCACGGGATGTGCCGTATGGCGGAAAAATGTCTGGAGGACACAGCGCTGTACCGCCGTACCCCGAAAGCGTTGAAGTATTGCTTTACTATGCTGGTCGTTATGCTGGGGTGGGAAGTTTTCCGGCTCGAAAGCTTGTCCTCTGTGATCCATTTTCTTGGTATCATGTTTGGATTACAGCATTACAGCTGGATTGGCTATCCATCCTTCACCTATTCATTTACCTATTTCTTTACAACAAAAACATGGTTCCTGATGATTATAGCTATAGCAGGAGCTACTGTACCAGCCATTCCGAAAATTCGCCGGCTTCCACTCGCCCTGGTCAATAGCAAAGGATGGTTTGTCGTGCAGGAAACGGGGCTGATCGCTTTGATGGTACTGTCGGTGATTGTTATGGTGAACTCCGAGTACAGTCCCTTTATCTATTTTCGGTATTGAGGAGATACAGGCATGAAAAAGCTGCAGATTGCGACAATTGTTCTTTTTTTTGCCCTGCTGGCGGTTCCGCTGATAACATTTTCAAGGGGAGATAACATTGTCTCTGAGATAGACAACCGCGTATTGGCCAACAATCCGTTCGGCAAAAATGCCGATATCGGCGCGCGCGGCTATCCCGGGGCAATCGAGGACTATATTTCCGACCGTATCGGTTTTCGCTCCGAGATGATTCGCTTCTATACCAGAATGAATGACAAACTTTTTGGTATCATGGTACACCCGATCTATACCTACGGCAAAGACGGCTATGTATTTATCCGCAACGTCGGAGACGGGCCGGTTTGCGGGGACTATCAAAAGTTTTTTGCGCAGATGGTCGTCCGGACATATCGCTATTGCCGGGATCGGGATATTCCGTTTCTGTTTGTTTTTGAACCTGTAAAAAACGCGGTTTTGCGGGACAAGCTGAGTGATGGTATCATCTTTAACAACGGCTGGAAAACAGAGTTTTTCCAGATACTGAAAGGCAACGGCGTGCCGTATATTGACAACACCGATCTGCTGATTGAAAAGACCGCAGAAGGCGAGGCTGTATTCAACCGGAAATATAATGCCGGCCACTGGAACGATCTCGGCGCTTTTTATGGCGTGAACCATATTCTCAGTGCGTTACAGCCGGATTTCCCGGTGTTGGAGCAAAACAGACCGGATGAGTTTACCGTAGAACAAGTCCTGCGCAAAAGCCTGCAGATATCAGAGTTTCTGATCGAAGATTATGATCCGGTTTACACCATGAACGGCACTGTAAACGATATTACCGAGGTATACGACGAGGAGGTAAAACGCGACAGCAACTTCCGCCATTTTCGCTACACGATCAATGAGGAACAGCGGGAAAAGGGCGCTCCCCGGGCGCTGGTATTTGAGGGCAGCTACATGATCGGCATGGGATATAAGTTCCTGGACAACCGGTTGGGGGAGTATATTGCGGTCCATGACTACCAGAATATATTAAATCTTGATTATTACTATAATCTGTTTCAGCCGGAATGTGTGATCTTTGAGGTTGCGGAATATACCTTTGCTAATCTATATTTCGACTCGGGCAACATGGCGAAGCTGGATTTGAATCCGGCCCTCCGCCTGTTTGATGATCTGACCGAGCAGAAACAGGTTTTGCAGGCAGACCAGGTTCAGATCGCTTCCGGTCTGGCAGTGACAAATATCACAGTAACGAGCCTGCCTGCTGACACGAAATATGCGTATTTGATCATGAACGGTATTGTTTATGACCTGCACAGGGGGAACGATGAATACACGCTTTCTGTGATAAACAATGCAATGGGCGATTTCAGCATTGTGACGGTCGACACAGAAGCGAATATTAAAAACGTATTCACTATGTAAAAACGGCAACAGGGTTCAAGCGCCGTGTGCGTCTCAACTTCTGTGTAAACATCAATTTGTGATGTTAAGAAATATACGGGCTGGCAGGGCGGCCTTAGCCGCCCGCCTTACCGGCAATAAAAGCATGAAACGAACCGCATGTCAAGGGTTGCGGTTATTCAGCTTTTCCATGAAAATCAAAGTTCTATTTTACAGACAAGTTTCTTTACCTTTTCCGTCCTTCCGTGTACGATAGCGCCTTTATGTGGCTGCCCGTTATAGACAACTATCATACTTCCGGGTGCAAGTATGCTGTGAGATGACACCATGCCATCTCGCCAATACTCTGCATCTTTTTCTTCATTATAGCATCCGGTGCTCGTCAAACAACTTGTGGAATACACCTTAAACTCCTCATGCCCTTCGAGCATATACTGGATGTCTATGTGTCTGCGATGCGTCTCAATAACACAGCTTTCTTCCGGCTTTGTCATATACTCCTGAATCGTATACCGGCTTCCATCCGGAAGCGCACCGTTCTTATACTCCCCGGCAAGGATCCAGCGGATGGCAGTCTGAATGCGCTCTGCTTGATCCGCCCTGTTTCGCTGTGCCAGATAATTGATACAGTCCCGAATGGCACCCTCGCCCGCCTTATAGCCGGAAACATACTCCGCAAGCGCTATGATCTCCGGAATCGCATCGGCGGGGGCCAGTACTGCACCTCCGGCTTTGCGGACTGCCTCCATACAAGGAACATCCGGAAGATCATCCCCCACATAAGCCACAGAACAGAGATCCTCTCCGGCAATCTCCCTGAGCTTTTTGAGCTTGTTTTTTACACACTGATAAAGCCTTGTTATATTCAGCTCTTTGCAGCGGTTTTCAAGAATACTGCTTTCACGCGCCGTAATGATGACAGGCGTGATCCCGAGTTCGGGAAGCACTAAAGAAAGACCTGCACCGTCCTTGATATTAAACGCTTTGGCAAGCTCGCCATTCTGGCCCATATAGATTTTTCCGTCGGTCAAAGTACCGTCAACATCCATGACAAGGAATCTGATGTTTCCCATATGCAGCGCTCCGTCAAAAACACTCAATCAGTAAGAAAGAAGCTCTATCGCTTTCTCCATAATATCATTGCCGAGCAGCGGTCTCATTTCTTTTTCATTCCAATTCATCTTCGGAAGCAATACGGTGGCTTCCGGCAGCACGATATTGATCAAGCACGGCTCATTATCCGCAAGCCAATCGCGGATATCATCGAGATCCTTATATCCTTCAAGTGTTCTCGCTTTTATTCCATACGCGACAGCGATCTTCTCGAAATCCGGAACCGTATAGCCACTGTCCTCTGTTGTGATCAGCATGCGATGCTGATAAGACCCAACCTGAATCTCTGAAATTTTTCCAAGCGCTTTGTTGTTCACAACGAATATTTTGATCGGAAGCTTCTCACTGGCAACCGTCTGCAGCTCCTGAATGTTCATCTGCAAGCCGCCATCGCCTGTGATACAATATACTGTCTTCTTTCCCTCCGCGATAGACGCCCCTATGGCATACGGAAGCCCGCATCCCATCGAGCCATAGCTGCCGCCGATCAGGATCCTGCCATTCTGTCCTTTCAAGGTCAGGCTCTGTGCAGACCAGCACTGCGCTTGACCGATATCGATCGCGACGACAGGATCTTTGGGAAGCAATGACGATATCTTCTCAATGCAGAGATTCCCTAACTCTTTATCGAAAGGCTCTAACAGTTTTTTCAGTTCAAAGCATTTTTTGTTCCATTCCTCGTAAACGGGGATATCTTCGAGCATCAGCTGTTTGAGAAAATCGCCGGCATCAATGAGGTGCTTTTCTTCATCGTCCTTGATGTTCCTGCTCAGCTCATATTGATCGATGTCCGCACGAATCAAATATGCGTTTGGCGCGAAATACTCTTTTTTGTTTCCGATCTGCCGGAGGCCTAATCTTGCACCGATACTGATAACCAGATCGCACTGGGACACGATCATATTCGCCGCGCGGTGCCCATACACGCCAATGAATCCGAGTTTGTTTTCGTCCTGCATCAAATCAACTGCGTTCATGGTGGTCAACACCGGGATCTTTGTTTTCTCGTAGAACGCGTGAAGCAGCTCTGCCGCACCGGCCTCGCGGCAGCCGTTACCCGCAATTACAATCGGCTTTTTGGATGTTGAACGGAAAATCAATGATCACACCCCCCTTTCTTCCTGTCATAGCCAGGTTATACGCCCTGGAAACAATCTCCGGAAATTTTTCCGGATCAGAAGGCGAAACCGAGAGCTTGGTAATTCCCCTTGTCATGGATATGATATCCATCTCCTGAAAACCATTTTGACGGATTCCGGAATAGCCTTTCTGCTCGTTGGTGGGTACATTCCCACAGATTCCCATGACAGGGATACCGTCGAACCAGGCATCGGCCAGGCCGCCGAGAGCATTCACTGCGCCGGGGCCGGATGTAGTGAAGTAAACGCCCAGTCGACCGCTCACACGGGCATATCCGTTTGCCGCGAACGCGCAGCCCTGCTCGTTATAACAAACGTGCGTATGAATCTCATCTTTTCTGTTGTAAAGCGCATCGATAAAAGGAACGATGTAGCCGCCGGAAAAACCGAAGATATCGGTAACGCCCCTTTTTATCAGATAGTCAACCAAGTAGTCAACACAGTTCATCCTTTAGTTCTCCTCTGCCTTATATCTGTCATACGCTGCCTGCAAATTTGTAAAATCCGTTTTTGAATAGCCGGTTCCGTATCTTGTTCTTTGAGAGGTCGGCATCGTCCTGATGACCTCATACATTTCTCTCGCCGTGCAGTCCGTGTTCTTTTGCAGATAATAAGCATTATCCACATGTGCATGGTCTGCTCCGCAGACAAACATCGGAAGATCATATCCCCAGTGGACATGCGCTCTGATCGGATCCAGATAGGTCTGGATGGTGTCCAACAGCGCCGGAATATTATAATTCCCTCCATGGTGCTCGTTGATGTAGGCAGCCAACAATTCCGTGCTGGCGTTGCCGGCACCGCGTCCCATGCCAAAAAGGGAACCGTCGACGATCACATCTCTTCCACTCTCTTTTGCCAGCATTATCATCGTTTCAGCAAGGGCCGTGGAAAGGCCAAGATTATCGTGACTGTGGAGTCCGATCTTTATATCCTTATCAAGAAGTCTGTCCATCTGTTGAAAGATATGGATCAAATCTTCGAGATACATTGCGCCAAAGGTATCCACGATGGACATAGATCCCGGCTTCACTTTATTTGCTTTTTCAATCAAAGCCGCGCGTTCACTGTCTGTATAACTGATGGCATCCATAGGATTGAATTGAACCGTGTATCCCTTCTCCTGCGCTTTGCGGCAAAACGCCAAAGCATCATCTATTTCATGCTTCGCAAATGAAATACGCAGCCATTGAAATGATTTTCCGTCATAGGGATCGAGCTTATCCGGCGAATATCTGCTGTTGTCGCAAAAACCAAGAAATTGTGTACGCCCTCTGTTTTCAGGCAGGAACCTTCTTGCATCCACCGAGTCTGCGTATACAAGCGTCTCTCCTGTCACATTCGTCTGGAGGAAACCGGTCTCGACAAAATCAATACCGGCCTCGGCAAGGCCCTTCATGATTCCTCTGATGAATTCCGGATCGGAATTCTTTTTTAATAGATATCCGCCGTCTCGAATTGTACAGTCAGTTATCTGTATGCTCATGCTTTTTGATAACCTCCTTGTAGACAGCATCTGCTATCGCAAAGTCCTCGGGATAATCAATATCCATGGCTTCTATCTTGTCGACCTCCTTGATGAAAGGATGCGATCCCAACCTGCGATTGTGTTTTTTGAAGCTCTCCTTCGTAAACACATATGCGATCGACGTCTCGCCGTAGATCAACGGAAGATCCTGCGTGCGCGGAAAGTGATCCGGGTCAAAATTGATGGGCTTTCCCTCCTGCCACATAAATGTCCTCAGCGCTTCAGCGCAAAAAGCACTGTCGTATTCGCCCGAGGCAACTTTATCTACCAGCTCAGCGATTGTCTCCGGCTTTGCGAAGGGGGAGGTAGTGTGCGCATTGACATAGATGTCGGCATCTACGGTGTTCATAAATTCACGGATAAAGTCATTTGCGTTTATCTGATCGCCATCCAGATACTCCGGGCGCTTGAGAAATTTCACGCCGGGGAGTAAATATGGGATCACAGCCTCGTCTGAACAATAAATATATACTTCGTCAATATTGCCGGCGTTCAGACAGGCCTGCTGAATAAAGCTCATCAGCGGAGTTCCGTCAAAAAACGGCTTGATATTTTTTCCCGGCACGCGTTTGGAGCCCAGCTTTATTGGAATTAACGCTACTGTTTTCATACTTTCAACCTCTTTTGAATCGTAGTTACTATTTTTTCGAACATTTCCGCTATTCCCTTCCGATTCAGCGCAAGCATCACAATCATCAGAATTATTTCTGTCCACCAAAATGTGGTATAGATCTCAATGACAGCCTGTACGCAAAGCAATACCCAGGTAATCAGAACGACACCGTAGCCGTCGATTCGGATATCACCGGCAACAGCGCGTTTTCTAACGGCATATATGATGAAGCTTGAAATCACAGTGGCTATTGTCGCGCCCTGAACGCCGATGAGATAGACAAAGGCTATATTCATGATGATATTTGCGCCGGCGCCGTATATGGCAGACAGAGCTATGGGCTTTGTCATTTTTTTTGCCGAAAGGATCGGGCCCAACATGCCCGAAGCGTTATTGATCACCGAACTGATCAGTAAAAAGGGGGCATATTGCCATGCCGCAAAAAACTCCTTGGCAAACAGGACAGAAGAAACAGGAATGGATAAAAGAATCAGCCAGGAGCAGGCGGCACACATGATCAGATTTGCTCTCTTAAAGGTTTCTCCATAGAACAGACCTGTATCTTCACTGCCATATTCTTTCACGGCGGAGATCTGCCACGCCTGCGTGAATATGTTCTGCAAAGAATTCATGATGGTAGGCAGTTTATAGGAAACAGCAAGTATTCCGTTGGAATCCACACCGCAGAGGTAGGATACCACATATTTGTCAGCCGCGCTGTTGACCCACCATCCAATTGTTACAGAAACCAAAGGCGCGCTGTATTTCAGCATCTGCTGCTCCAGTGCCTTGTTCCTTTGCCCTGTTCTGATCTTTTCAATCAGTCCCAGGCTTGCACCATAATAGATTACGACAGCTCCCTGCGAGAGAATAGACGCCAGGAAAAAACCGTGTAAGCCTATTTTCACAACAACAAGAAACAGAATATTGAGCGCGACCGTCAATACTGTACCGATAACACCCGCAATGCCGATCGTCTTGACCTTTTCACAGCCTTTCGCGTACTGGGAAAGGAAGCTGGTCATCGCAGAGCAAAAATAATAGAGGAAAAAATAACCGCAATATTGATTGATCGAGGGAACAATGTTCAGCCAATAGGCAAACAACAATCCGATGAATACAATAGCGCTGCTATAAAGAACATACTTTACCCCTATTCTGCCGATATCACTTTTGGACCAGCTTTGCTCAAGGGAAAAACGCATAATCGCGTCCGTAATATTCAGTGTGAGAATCGGAAGAAGCAAGCCAACAGAAGTCGATACCAGGTCAAATATCCCGTATTCTGTCGTTGTCAGGATTCCCGTATATAGCGGGACTAAAAAAACCGTCAGGAATTTGGTAGCAAAATTGCTGATTGCTAAAATTCCCATGTTTTTTAATAAATAGTTTGTTCTCTGACTCATACTATTTCACTGATATTCTCCGGTACGTGGATATTTGAGAAGATTTCCTTTGTTTTCGGGTGGTTTAAAACCCTTTGAATCTGGGAGACTGTTTTCTCCGCATAGTTTTCACGCAAATCACACATACAAAACAGGTAATAGGCTTCGATCGGCTGATCGCTCATCAGACTTCCTGCCAGAAGACTGCTTGACGTTGCGGATAAAAATACTTTTCCCGAAAAGTCATAGCATAGCTGAATCGCTTCCCAGGGAGCCGATGAATTGGTGTCTATCGACAATCCATATTCTTCATAGACGGTTCTTCTGTCCCGCGGATGTGTCTTGATCAGAAGATTCTCTTTTCCGACAACATCCACAAGCTGTTTAACCAATTCAAATTCACCGATCGGTTTGCCGCCCTCAAAATCATATACGCTGGAGAAATAGATATATTTTTTCTCATACGACAGCTTGTCTGCCTGTATGCCAAAGGCCTGCGTCAGTATCTGCGTGGTTGGACTGTCTTTCGTAATGCGCGGTATCTCGGTTGGAAAAAAGCTTCCCGTATACAGTTGGGGGAAAAAGCAGTAGAAATTTCCTCGTGCTTCATATACGGATTTTTTCCCGCGGATTCTTCTGATACCGGATGCCGCTCTTAACTTGGCCGAGGTTCTTTCCTCGATATTGTAGGACAAAACCCCCTCTTCAAACATGGATATGATTATGTCTTTATTATATCTGTACAGTTCGTTGTATAGCCCATATATATCCGGTTCGTAATTATAAACTAACAATTCATCAAAGCGCAAATTGTCTAAACCGTCAAGATAGTAAGAATATCTGCTGGACGCCTTAAACGCAATGGCAAAGTAATCCTGCCATTGCTGTTTTTTTGTATAATTGTATACGATCTCTCGCGAGCGAAAGAAGCAAACTTTCTCAAATATTCCCGTCTGAGCCAGCCTGTTCGCGATCTCTTCAGAGCCTTTTGAGTGGTCTGAAATCAAAAGGACAACCTGATCCGCCTTAAAAAGAGTCATTTTCAACTGTATCGCTACAATTGTCTGATAATGCGTATTTGAAATAATGAGCTTGCGCATATTATTCTCCCAGTATCCTTTGCACCGTCCTGAGCAATCCCATTTCGTACAGAAGAATCTTTATCTTTTCTTTTCCGCCCAGATAGTTGTTCCTCATGAGCTCCGTCAAATGAGACTTCAGAAAGGCTTTGATTCTTTGATATGTTGCGGCGTCTATCTCCTTCAGATGAGCATGAGCAAACGCGACCTGGCAATAATTTCTTGTTTTCTTGACAAGAGCAGCATCCGCATATGCGGTGCCATACCTGCTGCAGGCGGTATACAACTCATCTGCGGCATCCATTTCCGCAATGTCTGCTTTGCCAAACGGCTTGTGCATGATACTGTTATTTCTCTGAAAATAGCAATATAGCTTTCTTTTGGTAAAGGCTACCTTTTTCGCTTCGTAATAAAATTGATAGGTCGTCAGATCATCCTCATGGTATTTCCCGAACGGAAACAGATGCTTTTTTGCGATCTCACGCCTCAGCAGCAATGCGCACGCACTGGAGCCGTGCAGTTGCCCCTGCAGCATTTTTATCAGTGCTTCCTTACCATCAAGCGTGCCTTTTTCAAACTCCCCGTCCGGGAAAAGGACCCTTTCCCCCTCGTCGCAAAACAAGAACTCACAGGTTGCGAGATCCGCGTGATTCTCGGTAACCAATTGATATAATTGCTCCAGATATTCTTTATGTATCAGATCGTCACTGTCGATCCATGTGATAAATGTACCCAAAGCCGCTTGCGTACCTGTGTTGCGCGCATCGGATAAGCCGCCGTTCTGCTTGTGGATCACACGGATTCGATCATTTTTATATAAGTCGCAGAGTGCACCGCTGCTGTCGGTTGAACCGTCGTCAACAAGAATAAGTTCAAAGTTCTGAAATGATTGCTGTAATATGCTATTCACGCATGACTGGAGATACTTTTCGACATTATATACCGGAACAACAACACTGATAACTGGATTCATCCCGTTTCCTCACCGGTTCATAACGAGTCAATAAACTGCTTTGTTTTCTCTATGATCTTCTGCAAATCATCCGGATCCATGTTGTAATACAGCGGCAGCCGAACCAGCCGGTCGCTGTCAGCCGTCGTGTGCTCGTCAACGCCATGGAAACGGCCGAATTTCACTCCGGCCGGCGCCGAGTGCAGCGGTACGTAATGAAACACGACAAGAATATCGTTTGCTTTCATAAACGCAATGTAATTCTGCCGGATTTCGAGATTTTTGAACTTGATATAGAACATGTGGGCATTGTGGACACAGCCCTCCGGAACGACAGGCAGGTCGATCTTGCCGGCCGCGGCATACGGCTGAAATTCCTTCCAATACCGGTTCCAGGTGGCGAGCCTGTTATTGTTTATTTCATCCGCCACTTCCAGCTGCGCCCACAGGTAGGCCGCGTTCAGATCAGACTGGAGATAACTGTCGCCAAAATCGACCCAGTTATATTTTGCCACCTGGCCGCGGAAGAACTGAGAGCGGTTTGTACCCTTCTCTCTGAGGATCTCGGCCTTTTCGATATACTTCTCGTTATTGATCAGGATGGCGCCGCCCTCGCCCATGGAATAGTTTTTGGTCTCGTGGAAAGAGTAGCATCCAAAATCGCCGATCGTTCCAAGCGCCTTTCCCTTATAGCTGCTCATGACGCCCTGTGCGGCGTCCTCGACGACCATCAGATTGTGCCGCCTGGCAATATCCATGATCGTGTCCATCTCACAGGCCACGCCCGCATAGTGGACAACGGCGATCACTTTTGTCTTTTCCGTGATAGCCGCCTCGATCTTCGTCTCGTCGATATTCATGGTATCCGGCCGGATATCCACAAAGACGAGCGTAGCGCCGGCCAGAACAAAGGCATTGGCGGTTGACGAGAACGTGAACGAGGGCAGGATCACTTCGTCGCCCGGCTTCAGATCGCAGAGCAGCGCCGCCATGTCCAGGGCGCTCGAGCCGCTTGTCGTAAGCATGGCTTTCTTCGTGCCGAACCGCTTCTCGATCCATTCGTCGCAGCGGTGCGTAAACGGTCCGTCGCCACAGATTTTATGGTTGGCCACCGCTTCCTGCATATACTTGAATTCTGTGCCGACAAAAGGCGGAACATTAAAATGTATCATCTGTTTCAGCTCCTGATTCCCAATAGTTTTCTGATCAGCCGTATGGCCGCGCGGCCATACGCTCCCAGAATGATCGCGCTTTTATTGTAATAGATCCCCATGGCGTCATCCAATCCCTGCAAATCATAGGAGCAGGGTATGCGTTTTACGCAAAACTGCCAGTACAGATCGGATAAAAACAGCCCATAGTCTTTTTTTACTTTTTTAAAGGTATCTGCCGTGATATCCCCGTCAATGTACAGTTTCAATGTGATCGTCGGTTCTTCCACGCCAAAGGCTTTGAACAGATCGTATTTGCCCTTTTTGCTGTGATCGGTTTGAATCTCCCGGCAGAACTCATAATTGTATATGACGTATTCCGCGTCATGTCTCCTTGAAAACAGGATGCAGGAATGCGGGGATATTTTGTCGATCACGAGATGGTCCCTGATCCTGTCAAACTCATCTTTCCAGATGCCGACGCCGGTCGTCCAGGAGGCAAAGCGGCGAAGAGCGGCCACAAAGCCATCAAAGCTGTCGCAGCGGATCACATCGCCGCGCAATTCGCCGTTTGAAAAAAACAGGGTGGGTTTAAGCTCTCTGTTTGCCAGAACACTCTCGATCAGCTTTTGCAGCGCGCCTTCCGTGAACGGCGCCCTGTGGTTGACGAACTTCAGGTATTCCCCATGCGCCAGCTTTAAGGCCTCGATCTGGTTATAGAACAGATACGAGTCGTTCCGCTGATAGATCAGGTTTTCATGCGTCTGCGCGTACGCGAGCATCTGCCGTTGAAACGCATCATCTCTCCCGTTGTCAGCTACGATGACCTCATAGCTTGAGACGTCGACCCCCTGCGAAAAGATACTGTCCAGCACGGGGAAAACCCATTCGGCAATGCCGTTTGTCGGTAAACAAAGCGATACGATCGGTGGCGTGTCAATTGTCTTTTTCATCGAAGCTCCAATTTCCAGTCGTCAATGATAAACAAACCAATATTTCGCAGACCGGGCAGAGAGAAGGCATGTCCGTTACAGCAATCTCTTCGGGAACCAGTCGTATAAGGCCCGAATCTCCTCCGGGCTCAGTTCCTCAAGGGGCCGGTACAGTGCCTCGATATGCGTCCTGACCATTTCCTCGGTCAGGCGGCCATAGTCCAGCGTGAGCAGGAAGGCGACAACCTCCTCGGAGAAGCGGCTTCGGATGACCCTGGCCGGCACGCCGCCGACAATGGCATAGGGCGGCACGTCTTTTGCAACGACCGCGCCGGCGGCGACCACCGCGCCCTGGCCGATGTGCACGCCCGAGAGCACCGTGGCACCGTAGCCGATCCAGGCGTCGTCGTCCACCACAATGTCGCCCTTGGACAGGGCTTCCGGCTGTTCCGGCGTCACGATTTTTGCACGAAAAGGAAACGTAGACAGGGTATCTGTCCGGTGCTCCACGTCCAGCAGAAATGTGACCTGCTGGGCGACGGACACATAATGGCCGATGTGCAGGCGCGATTTCCGGTCAAACGAGACGACGTTCAGTTCCCCGTAGCTCTGCCGGCCGGTGCTGACCGACTCCGCCGGGAACACGTTCATCGGCAGCATCTGGCTGCCCGTCGCTCTCCAGCGCAGGCGGAAGGACCACAGCTTCACCTTTTCCTTTATTCCGAACATGCGTCAACCGCCCTTTTGACCGCTTCCAGATACCCATAGCCGTTTACGGTATCCGGCTCGAGACACGCGCCCTCGCCCCACTCGTTCCAGGCCGTGATAAACACGTAGTCCCGATGGCTCCGCTGCGTGATTTTCAATAACTGCGTGAAGTATTTTTCAAATAGCTGCGGCGTGGCATTGGCCAGGATGCGCGCGTTTTTCCCCCGTCTCGGGGTATCGTCAAAGCTGACGACCGCACCCGGATAATAGCCTTTCCGCGCGTTTCTCAGAATGGACTTCCACACAGCGCTGTAATCATACAGATACTTGACAGGCCATTTGCTGCGCGGCTCGATGTGCAGAAACTTCCGCAGGCCTCTCTCCCACAGGTCCCGCTTTCCCCAGCCGGAATACTGCGGTTCGTAGGTAAAGGGGTGGAAGATGGCGGCTTCCTTCTTGATCGGGCTTTTCACGGTGATAAAATACATACCCGCAAAGCCCTCCTGCCGGGCGCGCTCATCCCAATAGCGGCACATGGCCTCCTGCTGCTCGCCGTCCGTCCCCTTCATCAGGATAAAGATCGGCCGGCCGTCCTTCTTTTCATAGCGCTCATCCCGGAAAAACGGCAGCAGATATTGAAAATGCGCCTCCCAGGCCGTCTCGTCTCCGTATTCAAATTCCAGCAGGATCTGTTTCCCGGTCTTCTGATCGTAAGAGGGGGCCCAGGCGTTTCCCGGAACATTGCTCCAGGAGCGGATCCAGGATATGTTGTCCCAGGCGAAGAAATAGCGGATCGGAAACGCCGGGTGATCCCGGATGATCTCCGCCGGTTTCTCCAGTACGGGGTGGCCGCCCTTGAACCAGTAGTGGTAGATGCCGAAGCCGTCGACGCCGTATTTGTGTGCAAGCTCCGCCTGCCAGGCGATCGTATCCACATCGGTCAGATCGTAATAGTTGTTGTTCAGCGGTATTCGCGGCTGCACGTGCCCCTCGAACTGGGGCTGCGCACTCTTGACGGCGACCCAGTCGGTAAAGCCCTCTCCCCAGAAACGGTCGTTTTCCGGTATCCGGTGATATTGCGGCAAATACATGGCGAATACTTTTGTTTTATCCATTTTCCCTCTCCATCCAAATCTGCGCATCCGTCCGTGGAGAAACCGTTTTGCGCTTATCGGAGTTCATCCAGTGCCCGGAGAAAAATCTCCGCGTTTTTTTGCCAGCTGTACTTCTGCAGGATCGCATCGTTCGGCTCCTTCGGCTGCGCCATGATGTCGTCCATGCGGATATCGGTATAGTTCAGCGGGTCAATATACCAGACAGACTGCCCATACACCTCCGGCAGCGCGCTGGCGTTGGAAACGATGCAGTCGGCACCGGTGCTCATGGCCTCCATCGGCGGGATGCCAAAGCCCTCATAGAGCGACGGCTGTATAAAGGCCTTACAGGCGTGCATCAGCGCCTTTACCTCTCCGTCGGAGAGATAACCGGCAAAGGTTACGTTCGGCAGGGTGTTCTCCCTGGCCTCTCTGTCCTCGGTCAGGATGCTGGCACCCGATATGACGAAGCGATACTGGGGATTCTGCTTCGCGGCGGCCAGGATCCACCGGGCATTCTTGTGCAGGAAGCGGCTTCCCAGCGAGAAGAAGAACGTCCCCTCTTCCAGGTGCAGCTTCTCCAGAATATGCCGATCCTCCTCAATTGCCTCAAAATGCTGCCAGGCGTTGGGCAGGATCACGATTTTCAGATCCTTTGGGTGATAGATCCGCTGGATATCGGCCTTTGCGGTTTCACTCACCGTGAACAGCAGCTTCACCTGCCGGAGGATCCGTTTGTTGTTGAACATCACCCATTGTCTCGCGAGCTTCTGCCGCCGTGTCTGACTGGCCTCCGGGCACAGCTCGGGGATACAGTCGTGAAGGCAGAAGACGTCGATATGCCGCGCATAATAGTTCAGCAGCGTATCCACGGAGACGATCCCCTTGTCCGCAGTATACCGGGAAAAGGTATGCCAGCGCCACCAGATCTCTTTCAGCCGCGCCCCAAACGGGAGCCTGCTTTTCATGCTTGGGCCGCATTCAACGACTTTGATATTGTCAAAGTGCAGCGCCCGCTCTCCTTCCGGAGGGACCAGGAGCTCCACCTCGCCGGGCTTTACCATGGTGTCCAGGGCGGTCAGCAGCGAGAGCGCATGCCGCTGCACGCCGTAGATTTTCTCGTTTACCAGAGATTGCCCGTTAAACACGATCTTTTTCATGTTGTTAACTCTGCCTTTTCCTGTTCTTTCGTCTGCCCGGCGGCTCTCTCTTCCCGGTTTTGTGCCGAGAGGATGCTCCATCCCGTGCAGATCAGCATCAGATGCGTCCAGTAGACGGTACGCAGGATGTTCTGGTTGAATTGCAAAATCGCGAAAATGAAGATATGGGCCAGCAGCAGCGCGTACATCAGCTGTCTGTCCTCCTTCGCGACGGAAGAGAGTCTTCTTGTCCGGATATAGCAGCCGATGCTCATATCCCAGATATATTTGAAGAAGAAAAACGCACCGCACACACCCAGCGCAGCCAGCGCCTCGACGCTGACGCACATGCTGAGATCGCCGTTGCCGATGTCGGGCGTGAACCCGCCATGGTTCACAGCGATCGCCGCGTCCAGACCGCCGTAGCTGCAGCCGGCCAGCGGGCTGTTCTGAAAGACCTCCCAGGTCATTGTCATGCTGGCAATTCTGGTACCGGAGGAGTGGGCGGAACTGCCTCCCAGACCGAGGCCCTGCGTATACATCATGATGATCGGAACTTTCAGTTGGATGCCGACAATGACGACGACGACCAGCACAGCCAGGCCGAGCGGCACCAGCAGCTCGATGAGACGCATCAGATTGGTCTGCCTGGTCTTGATTTGGAGATAGAACGCAACGATCGAGCGCACGGCGACAAAAGCGGCCAGCATCAGCCAGCCCATGCGCGAGGTGGAGGTCAGCAGCGCGCCGATATTCAGCACCGCGGACAGCAGCAGCATCCGCCTGCTCATGGCTTGCTTGTTGTGTGTTTCCAGCAGGTACAGGCAAATGACGCAGCCCATCAGCAGATAGGTCGCATAATAGGACGGCTCAAAGGAGAATCCGTTCGTGCGGTGCATCGCATGAAACTGCGTTACGTAAAAATTGATGCCGAAAAACTGCAGGATAAACTGCAGCCAGCCCACGATTGCCAGCGCATCAAAGCAGAAAATATATTTTCTCACCATGGACGCCAGCGTCTCCTGCCGGCTGAGATAATGGGTGAACAACAGGATCTCCACAGCGTCGAAAATCAGCCAGATATCATAGGCCACGGCGTTTTTCACGGTCAATGCCCGGTAGATCCAGACTGTGTTGAAAACAATGACCAAGGCGAGATTGCCGAAGGACAGCGGGAAGCGCAGCGACTCTCCCCGGAAAATGTCAAAGACAAAAAACACAAACACCGCGAGCGCAAAGAGCTGCGAGATCCGTATTGTCAACCCGCCGATATCGACCGTGAGGATGATATCGAACGAGGCCGTCAGAATACTCGCCCACATCAGGGTATTTGTGATACTGCGATCCTTAATCGAAAGCTCCATACCAATCTCACAACAGGCTGAGCAGCAGCTCGGCCGATTTCTTCCAGCTGTAGCGCTCCAACAGCTGCCGTTTTTTCTCTTCCGCAACCGGGTGAAAATCCAGCTCGTAGACGTCGGGATCCAGGTAACTGACGGCGTCGCCGTAGATCTCCGGCAGGCACGAGCGGTTGCTGACGATCGCGTCGGCGCCCATGGCGATGGCCTCCATCGGCGGTATACCGAAGCCCTCGCGGTAGGAGGGGAAGATAAAGGCCTTGCAGAACTTCATCAGAACCTTCGCCTCATCGTCAGAGACGAAGCCGAGATAGTGTACATTGTCAAGCCCGGTGAGATCGATGGTCTCACCCAGGCGTTTTTGATCCAGCATGCCGGAGACCGCAAAGGTCTCTTCCGGGTGCTGCCGCGCCACCTCGAGGATCCAGCGGATGTTTTTGTTCTTTGCCATGGAGCACATCGAGAAGAAGTATTCCCCTTTTTTCAGCTGGGGGAAGTGATCGAATACGCTGTCATCCGGCAGGCTGCGGACAAAGTGCTCCCACGAATCTGGCACGACTGTGATCTTATCCGCGGGAATGCCGTAGTATTGGATAAGCTCGCGTTTGGAAAATTCCGATACCGTCAGGATCCGGTCGGCCCGACGGCCAATGACGCGGTAGTTGATCCGGTGCCAGACGGAGGAAATGCGCGCATGCAGGCTGCCACGGTAGGCCTCGGGCATCACACGGTAGTTGATATCGTGGATGCAGGCGATCCCGCGCGGACAGCCGAGCGGTACGATGTTGCAGAGATTGATCCCCTGCGCACCCTGACGGCGAAGATAGTTCCCATAGGTGATCTGCTCCCAGCGCTCTCCGGCCGGGGCGCCGCTCGGAACAAGCTTGATATGGCGGTAGACCGACAGATCCGCTGTCGCATCAGAGGGGACAAACAGCTCAATATCCCGTCCCTCGGCCATCGCGTCCAGCTCGCGGGTCAGCTCGTAGGCGTAGCGCTGGATCCCGGTGATCTTTTCCGCCAGGAATTTGCCGTTGATGACATATTTCATGCCTTATCTCCTGAAAGAGTGCACGCGCTCAGCCGAGATCGGCAAACAGCGCGCGGATATTTGCCGCGAATTGGCTGGACAGGAAGTTTTCACGCACGCGCTGTGCCGCCGCGGCGCCGTACTGCCGCCGCAGCTGCGCATCGTCAGCGAGGCGCGTGAGCGCCGCGGCGTAGGCGCGGCTGTCGCCGTTGGGGCATTCGATGCCGGTGACGCCGTCAAGATTCACGTAGTTTACGCCCGAGCCGTGGATCGTAAAGGTGACGGCGGGTTTTTCGAAGGACATCCCCTCGGCCAGGGCAATGCCGAAGGCCTCGTTTTTGGTGATGGAGGGGAAGCAGAAAATGTCGCAGGCGAGATAGCAGGCGAGCAGATCCTCGTCCGACAGGCGGCCGAGAAAATGGATCTTGCCGTCCCCGGCGGCCTGGGCCTTCAGGGCGTCGGTGAGCTCGCCCTTGCCGCCGATCATAACGACGAAGCGGTCGTCGAGATAGCGGCTCGCCTCGACGAGATAGCGAAAGCCCTTGTAGGGAATGTGCCGGCCGATGCCAAAGCACAGAATTTTGTCCTTGCCGTACTGCCCGCGCAGCTCGAGCGCGCGCGCGCGGATCGCATCGCTGAGCTCCATGCGCGTCTCGCTGATGCAGTTGGGGATCACGCGGCATTTGTCCCGGAAGCGGCTGAGATAGGGGCTGCCCTCGATATAGTTCGGGCTGGTCGCCACGACCCGGGACGCCAGGCGCAGCAGCTCCAGCGTCTGCGGATGAAAGAGCTTGCCGAGCAGCTTCTGCTTGACAATGTCCAGATGCCAGTAGAGCACGAGCTTGTGGCTGTTTTCCCAGCCGCGGTGCGCGTGGATGTACGAGAGCAGGAAGTGGGCCTCAAAGGGGTTCGGATAGTGGAAGACGACGACGTCCGGATCGAAGCTGTCCAGCAGGCGTTTCAGCTCGCGGCCGAAGCTTGTCGACAGAGACTGGCTGCGCAGCTTGGCAAAGCTTGAGCAGCGCAGCACCTCCACACCGTCTACGGTATCGTGGACGGTCTCCTTCTGATGTGTGACCACCGCGCCGTCGCCGGCGTCGGTGTTAAAGCAGATGATTTTCTGCTCAACACCGGGCACGGTGCCGAGCGCATTGGCGATATCCCTCGCCACCTGCTCGATCCCGCCGAAATTGGGGTAAATATAATTGGAAATTTGAAGTACTTTCATATCACTCACTTGGCTCCGTCCTTGGTCAGTACGGCCTTGACGGTCCAGAACAGGATTTTAACGTCCATAAGAAGACTGTGGTTTTCGACATAGTACAGCTCCATCGACTGCCTCTCGCCGGACTCATAGGTCACGTTGCTGCGGCCGCGCGCCTGCCAGAAGCCGGTCAGACCCGGCTTGACCGAGAGGAACAGGCGCCGCTTCAGTCCGTAGAAATAGGTCTCCTCCAGCGTGACCGGCCGCGGACCGACCAGGCTGAGCTTTCCGATCAGCACGTCGAAGAACTGCGGCAGCTCGTCCATGCTGGTTTTGCGCAGAATGGCCCCGATGCGCGTGCAGCGCGGGTCGTTATCCAGCTTGAATTCTTTTTTATACTCGGCCAGCTGCTCATTCGTCAGCACATCCTCCAGCCTGTCGGCGTTCTCCTTCATCGAGCGGAACTTGTGCACGCCGATGGTCTTGCCGTGGTAGCCGATGCGCTTGGACACATAGAACACCTTCCCGCCGTCCTCTTTCTTGATCAGCACCGCCAGCAGCACGAAGATCGGGGAGAGCAGCACCAGCGCCGCGGCCGAGAGCACAATGTCGAGGATGCGTTTGACGATCCGCTGGCCGATCGGCGCGTTGACGGTCTTGGTTGCCAGGACCTCAAAGCCGCTGAACTGCTCGAGATCATGCTTGACCGGGCCGCTGCCGAGCGACACGACGCTGCGGTAGGTGTTGACCGTCAGATCCGCCATCTGGCTGACAAACAGGTCGGCATCCACATTTTTCGCATGGATAAAGACGTCCATGACGGCGTTGTTGATGATATAATCGAGATAGTTTTTCGCATTGGCCACGACCGGGACGCCGTGGATCACCTCGCCCTCGCGGCTCTCATCCTCGTCAAGCATGATGATGCCCGCGAGCGTAAACTCTGAGCTGTCCTGCCGCTCCAGCAGCCGCTTCGTGACGCTCTTGGCATCCCGTCTGGTGGTTGCCAGATAGAGGCTGCCGCGGCTCTTGCGCCTGACCATGCTGGCACGCAGATAGTTTTTGAGCAGAAAACGGACCAGAAACATGGCCACCGTGTCAAAGATGAAGAAGAAGGAAATGACTTCGCGAGAATACTCGTCCGTGGTCTTGCTCAGCAGCAGCACCGTGCTGACGATGACATACAAATCGATATTCATGAACACCGTCTGCTGCAGCTCCTTCACCGTTCCGCGGCGCAGGATGCCGGAATAGCAGGGCCACACCGCCAGGATCAGGAAATAACCGCCGAGCAGCACGGCGCCAAGCAGCAGATAGCGCTGCCAGTCCAGCGGACCGGCCTGTGCCTTCCGGTAATAGGACACGCCGTAGCACAGCAGGATCGACAGCAGATCGGCCAGCAGAAAATCATGGTGCTTGAAGCTGCGGCGCTTCTCGATCTGCTGATAGAACTGCTTGTCACTCTCTGAAAGGCTGTAGTTCGGCGTTTCTGCTTTCTTTTTGCTTCTGCTCATTGCGATCTGTCTCTTTTCTGTGCACCCGGGCGAATGCCGATACACGGGCAATTTTACATTTTATTTTACCATTTTGCATGCCAAAAAGCAATACCAAACGACAGGTTCTGCTGTGCTGAAAAAACCAGGGAAAACACGCCATGCGGCGAATTGTCCCTGGATCAGATCTGAGATTGCGTATGGCGCCGCCGCGGGGCGTTGTTTGATGCTATATCTCGTAGGGAGCGACGGCCCAGGCCGGCCTCTACTATGTATAAGTTCACGTTACCAAATCAAAGATTTGGACGTTCACTTATCTTGCCCCTCCGGGGCAATTCACCTTCTCCCCAGATCGCTCCGCGGTCTTTTGCGCAGATCCGCGGAGGTATCCGCCCATGCCTTCAAAAACGCAGGAATACTTTGTGTATTTCAAGTTTTTATAACGCAGAGCTGGCAAATGATTTGCCGTCAGGCGCCGATGGCGTATTAATCAGCGGTTACTTGAGGGGAAGGTGGCATCCGGCGTCTCACGCAAGCCGGATGACGGATGAGGTGCTGCCGTGGATGCGGGAAGCGCGGAGGCATCCGGCCTGCCTCCCTGCGCGCGGTTTCTATAAATAGTATAAATATATATTATACCTCTGTTCTCATTCTTGTCAAGAATTGGCAGTGTTCCCTGCGCGGCGCCGTTCCTCTCCCGCGGGCTTTGGTTTTGCGTATATTTCGCGGCAATGTCGGAAAACTAAGCAGCGAAATGATTTCTGATGACAGGGAGGCAGCCATGAAACGGATCGGCAGACGCACGATCGCGCTGGACACAGCCCCGGCGGTGCTGGGCTTTGCCAGCGTCGTCGGCAGCAAGGAGGGACAGGGCCCGCTGCGCGAGGGTTTTGACTATATATCCGAAGACGCGACCTTCGGCGAATCGAGCTGGGAGAAGGCCGAGAGTCACATGCTCAAGCAGTGCTTCGAGCTCAGCTGCGCCAGGGCGAAGCTCTCCCCTTCGCAGCTTGACATGATATTTGCCGGGGATCTGCTCAACCAGTGCGTCAGCAGCTCCTTTGCCATGAAGGACAGCCAGATTCCCTATCTGGGGCTGTACGGCGCCTGCTCGACGATGGCCGAGAGCCTGCTGCTCGGCTCGCTGATGATAGAGGGCGGCTTTGCCTCGCAAGTCTGCGCGTTGACCGGCTCGCACTTCTGCTCGGCCGAGCGGCAGTACCGTTTTCCGCTGGAATACGGCGGGCAGCGCTGTCCCACGGCACAGTGGACCGTGACCGGCGCGGGCAGCGTGATTCTGGGCAGCGCGGGCGGCGGCGTACATGTGACGCAGGTGACACCGGGCGTCATTGTAGACGCCGGGATCAAGGACGCGAATGCGATGGGCTCGGCCATGGCGCCGGCAGCGCTCGACACGCTGAAAACGCACTTTGCCGATACGCAGCGGCGGTGCGAGGATTACGACGCAATCTTCACCGGTGATCTCGGTGCACTGGGCCACGATCTGCTGGAAACGCTGCTTGCAGAGGCCGGATACCCGGTCGATGCGCGCTATGCAGACTGCGGCGTGCTGCTCTACGACCGTGAAAACCAGGACGTCCACGCCGGGGGCTCAGGCTGCGGCTGCAGCGCCTCGGTGCTGTGTGCGCACATCCTGCCCGGGCTGCTCGCCGGGCGCTGGCACCGCGTGCTCTTTGCGGCGACCGGCGCGCTGATGAGCCCCGTGACGACCCAGCAGGGCGGAAGCATTCCCGGCATCTGCCACGCGGTGGTACTGGAGGCATAACTATTCAGTCCCGTACCGAGACTGAATAGGAGCACTCGCGCTTATCGCAGCGGGCTTTTGGCCCGCTTTAGTCGGCGCGAGGCCTCGCATTGCTCGGCTTAGGGTGTTTTTGAAGCAGCAGAGCCGCCTCAAAAACGAATTTGATTTTTGTTCCCGCCTTTCGAGGCGGGAATCAGAGGCGTTCCCCCTCTGAACTCTCCCTCGTTTCAGTCGGGCTGCATTATTACTTGGAGGCATAAGATGGAAACAGTTCTGTTATATGGAAAAGCTTTTGTCGTCGGCGGGCTGCTGTGCGTCATCGGGCAGCTGCTGATCGATTACACCAAGCTGACGCCCGCCCGGATTCTGACAAGTTTTGTGGTGGCCGGGGTCGTGCTGGGGGCGCTCGGCGTCTACCAGCCGCTGGCCGACTGGGCCGGAGCCGGGGCGACCGTACCGCTGACAGGCTTCGGAAACGCGCTGGCGAAGGGCGCGCGGAAGGCGGTAGAAGAGAAAGGGCTGCTCGGAGCCTTCACCGGCGGCTTTACCGCCGGGGCCGGCGGGATCGGCGCGGCCATGTTTTTCGGCCTGATCGCCGCGCTGCTGGGCCGCTCGAGGGAAAAATAAAACCTGCGCCGCATTGCCCCTCTCAGGCGCTTCGCGCCAGCTCTCCCCGCTCGCTCCGCTCCGGGGCGAGCCAAGCCGCAGGGAGGCAGGCCGCGCCTGCGGCAACACCTCATCCGTCTTGCCCCTCGCGTGGGATCGGGGCAAGCCACCTTCCCCTCGCCTTGGGCGCAGCCGCGGACTGTGCGCAAAACGAGCCCTGCGGGAGGTGTTATCCTCTCACAGGGCTCGCTTTCATTCTTCAGATTTCATTCCTCAAAGCCGCCGAGCAGCTTATGCAACAGCGTATAGAGTGCCAGGGCCTCTTCGCTGTCCAATCGGACGCAGCTGCCCATTTTCTCGGGCACGGGAAGGGCACGATCACGCAGCGCTGTCCCATCCTCTGTGATGCTCACAAGCAGTACCCGCTCGTCCTTCTCGCTGCGGCAGCGCGCGAGATAGCCCTTGCTCTCGAGATTCTTGAGCACCGGGGTCAGCGTGCCGGAATCGAGATAGAGCCGGTCGCCGAGCTCCTTGACATTGAGCTGCCGCTGCTCCCACAGCACCATCATCACGAGATACTGCGTATAGGTCAGCCCCAGCGGCTCGAGATAGGGCCGGTAGCGCTTGACGATCTCCTTTGAGGCCGCGTACAGCGGGAAACAGAGCTGGTTCTCCAGCTTCAGCGCGTCGTATTTGTGCTCGTCCATGGTTGTCCTCGCCTGCTTAATACTGTGATAATTGAGTATTTTATCACAGTATCTGACAGATCACAAGCTTTTTCGGCACGAAGCCGGGGAAATTGGGAATTAGAGCAGCGCCTTGATGGCCTCCTCGATCTTTTTGGGCTCGACGGTCGGGGCATAACGCTCGACGACATGGCCCTCACGGTCGATGAGGAACTTGGTGAAGTTCCACTTGATGTCCTTTGTCAGAAGGCCGCCCTTCTGGCTCTTCAGATAGGTGTAGAGCGGAGCCGCGTTCGCGCCGTTGACCTCGATCTTGCTGAACTGGGGGAAGCTGACGTCATACTTGAGCTTGCAGAAGCTGACGATCTCGCTGTCAGAGCCGGGCGCCTGGTTGCCGAACTGGTTGCAGGGGAAATCCAGTACCACAAAGCCCTGGTCGGCATAGGCCTTATAGAGCTTTTCCAGCCCCTCGTACTGGGGCGTGAAGCCGCAGCCCGTGGCCGTGTTGACGATCAGCAGCACCTTGCCCTTGTACTGGGCGAGCGAGACCTCTTCGCCCTGGGCCGACTTCATCGTATAATCATAAACACTCATGGTAAACCCTCCTTCATGTGATTCGAGAAGTTGAATTGTGTACAATTAAATTATACACATTCATTTTGCATTGTCAAGAGAAATTTGAAAAATAGCGCTCCCGATTTTTGATTCGGAAGCGCTATTTCCGTATTCTACCAGGCTTCGATCTCCTTGAGTTCCATGTCCCGGCCGGAGACGGGGGCCAGTTTTCCGCCGCCACAGAAGGGGCAACGCATGGTGTTGAGGTCGATGTGGAATTCCTCGCCGCACTCCATGCACTGGGCGATGCCGGGGACGGTCTCGATGGCGAGCTTGACGTCCTTGTAGTCGGTGCCGTCGATGACGGCGTCCCAGCAGTCGGTCATATAGGCGGGCACGACGCCCGAGAGCTCGCCGACGGAGAGCGTGATCTTCTCCACATGGCTGAGCTTCTGCTCGGCCGCGATGTCCTTGACCATGCGCAGCAGCGCATCACACAGTCCCAGTTCGTGCATCAGTCCTGTCCCCTGAAGGCGTTGCCGATCATGCGGCCGGTCTTCTTGACGACGTGCTCGGCTACCTTGATGGGCATATACTCAAACTGCTTGGCCTGCCAGTTGCGCACATGCTTGAGATGGATCGCATCGAAGGCGCACTTGGTGGTGCACAATCCGCAGCCGATGCAGAGGTACTGGTCGACCTTCGTGGCGCCGCAGCCCAGGCAGCGGGCGCACTCCTTGCGCACCTGCTCGGCGGTAAAGGTCACGCGCGCGTCGGAGAAGCTCTTGGCCTTGGCGGCGTTGTAGCCGGGCTCCTGGCGGTGCTCGGTGTCATAGCCGCCGGCGGGGAGCACCACTGCCTCCTTGTCGAGCTCGCGGTACTCGCGCCGGTCGCGGCCCTGGGTCAGGGTCTGGCCCTCGTGGACGTAGCGGTGCAGCGAGATCGCGCCTTCCTTGCCGGCCGCGATCGCGTCGATGGCGAACTTCGCGCCGGTGTAGCAGTCGCCGCCGACAAAGATGTCGGGCTCGGCCGTCTGATAGGTGAAGCTGTCGGCGACAGCCGTGTTCTTCTTGGTGCGCTCGAGCTTGCCGACGTCGAGCGTGCCCCAGTCGATCTGCTGGCCGACGGCGCCGATGACGGAGTCGAGCTCGATGGTCTCGTACTTCCCGGTGCCGACGCACTGGCGGCGGCCCTTTTCATCGACCTCGCCGAGTTCCATGATCTCGACCTTCATGCCGCAGACCTTGCCGTCGCGGCCGAGGATCTCGTTGGGCGCGTTGAGGAAGCGGAACTGGACGCCCTCGGCCATGGCCTCGGCGACCTCGTCCTTGTCGGCAGGCATCTCGTCCCGGCCGCGGCGGTAGATGATATAGGTCGTGTCCGCGCCCAGACGGATGGCGCTGCGGCACACGTCCATGGCCACATTGCCGCCGCCGACGACGGCGCAGCGCTTGCCGATGGCGGGCTTGCCGCCGAGATTGACCTCGCGCAGGAAGTCAACACCGCCGAACACACCCTCGAGCTCTTCGCCCTTGACGCCGATCGGGGCGGATTTCTGCGCGCCGATGGCGAGATAGAAGCCCTTATAGCCCTGCTCGCGGAGCTCGGCGATCGTGACGTCCTTGCCGACCTCGACGCCGCACTTGAACTCCACGCCCATCTGGCGCAGGATGTCGATCTCGGCGTTCAGCACGTCCTTTTCCAGACGGAAGCTCGGGATGCCGAGCGTCAGCATGCCGCCGGGAACCGGGTTGCGGTCAAAGACCGTGACGCCGTAGCCCTTTTCGGCCAGATAGTAGGCGCAGCTGATACCGGCAGGGCCGGCGCCGATGACGGCGATCTTCTGCGGATAAGGACGGCCGATCTGGTTGAGCAGCGGCGGGATGTAGCGGGTCTCCTCGTTGAGATCGTGGTCGGCGATAAAGCGCTTGACCTCGTCGATGGCGACAGCCTCGTCCACGGTGCCGCGGGTGCAGGCCGCTTCGCAGCGCTTGTTGCAGATACGGCCGCAGACGGCGGGCAGCGGGTTTTCCTTCTTGATGAGCTGCAGCGCCTCGGTATAGCGGCCCTGGGCGGCCAGCTTCAGATAGCCCTGGACGGCGATGTGGGCCGGGCAGGCGGTCTTGCAGGGGGCCGTGCCGGTCTCGACGACGTCCTTCCTGTTGGTGCGGTAGTCGAGATTCCAGGCCTTCTTGCCGGCAAAGGTGTCGGAGAGCTTGGCGTACTTGCTGTCGGTCAGGGGCTTGGAGGAGCAGAGCTTCTGTCCGAGACGCAGGGCGTTGGCCGGGCAGTTCTCGACGCACTGGCCGCAGGCGACACACTTGGCCTCGTCGACCTCGGCCACGTAGTTCGAGCGGATGACGTCGCGCGCGCCGAACATCAAACCCACGCGCAAGCCGAAGCAGGCGCAGGAGCAGCAGTTGCAGATCGCGGCGCTCTCGCCGGCTTCCTCGATGTTGGGCATGTCGTGCATCAATCCGTTGGTCTCGGCGCGATGGATGATTTCAAGCGCCTCTTCCTTCGTAATCTGGCGGGCGCGGCCCGTGCGGATGTAGTGCTCGGCGCCCTTGCCCATCTGAATGCACATCTCCTCGGCCAGATGGCCGCAGCCGTCGTTCAGGCTGGTTCTGGCCTGGCGGCAGGAGCAGGGGGACACGCAGAAGGTATCGTATTTATCAAGATAATAGCTCAGCTTGTCGTAGGGATCGGCGTCAGGGATGTCTTTGATCGCGCTCTCGACGGGGACGACGCGCATCAGGCCGTAGCCGTTCGGCATGATCGGCGCCAGGTTCTGCAGGCGGATGCGGGTGTACTCCTCGAAGGCCTTGCCGACCTCAGGGTGCTCGCGCAGCAGTTCCTTGTTGTTGACCAGCATCTCGCCGATGCCGGGGGCGAAGATCTGCATGAAGTAGCGGTCTTTGCCGTCGGTGCGGTCCTTGGTGCAGCGGAAAATGCCGATCCAGGCCAGGTGCTTGGCCAGCTTCTCGGTCTCTTCCACGCTCTTGCCGACCTTTTCGGCCAGCCACTCGGCCGTGCGCTCGTGCCGGAGTCCGGCGGCGATGGCGACGTCGGCCTCGTCATCGGTGACGATCTGCGCCAGGGCATAGTATTCCGGCGCGTTCTCGTCGATCTTGTTCATCATACCGGTCAAGCCGCCGATCACCTTGCAGAGCTTGACGATTTTGGGTCTCAATTCAGCCATTCTCTATTCTCCCATTGGTTATGCTGTTTCTATAATAGTGCATACGCGGGTAGATTGTACACGATGCATTGAAAAAAAGCAACTGTTTTATAACGGAAATGCTGAATGAATCGCCGTTTGCGACAATTCATTCAGCATTTCCGTTGGGCGTGTTGCAGAATGCGAAAAAAACATGCAAAGCCCGGTCAACACCGTAGGGGAGGGGCTTGCCCCTCCCGGCGGTACCATGTTATTATTTATAACTAAATCCCCGCGCGCATGAAATGCGCGCATGCGAAACGCTGTTTCGCATGAAAAACACAGAATAATCTGTGTTTTTTGGGGAT
>ONNS01000072.1 GCA_900319275.1 uncultured Eubacteriales bacterium | reverse complement strand
AAACAGCTCGTCCAGCGGGGATTGATAAGTGTCGTCATCTTCGCGCACATCGGCGGCGCGCAGCATTTCCATGACCATGGGGAAGTTCTGCTCATCGGGTGGAGCTTCATAGTGGAGATAGAACACCAGGGCCAGAAGCAGCATGGAGGCCGCCGTGTCCCAGAAGGGATCATTGGACTGGCTGCCCTTGGGGGTCGTGCTCTAAAAGAGGTTGGTCACCAGGCGCTGCACATCGTTATCATCCCGGAGATAGACAAAGGGGTTATAACAGTGGCTGCGCTCCATGTTCAGCAGATCCAGCACCCGCACCTCGTAGCCTTTCTGCTCCAGGAGATAACCGGTATCTCGGACCAGCTCGCCTTTCGGATCGAGGACAACAAAGCTGGTGTTGGCCTGGCAGAGATTTGGCTTGGCGTAAAAGCGGGTCTTGCCTGCGCCGCTGCCGCCCACGACCATGGTGTTAAGGTTGCGGCGGTGCTTTCTGCCGTCCAGCCCCATGCCCACGCTTTGGGTAAAGAGCTTGTTGGCCTCCGGCTTTTTGGCCCGGTACTTCTTGTCAATGGCCTTAGCGTCGCCCCATTTAGCAGAGCCGTGTTCCTCCCCGCGCCGGTAGTTATGCCGGGTGGAGAAATAGATACCGAGGCACATTCCATATGCGAACAGAAAAAGGAGGACAGTTTTGAAGCTGTCCTCGCAAAGCTCGATATGGGTCGGGTCATTCACCGCCTCTGTGAACCGGGCGAAGATCTCCGGCAGGCCGCCGGACGCGGCGGGCGCGATCAGTAGCCCCAGCCAGACGACAGGGACGATTCCCAACAGGCACAGGATACGGACGGCCCGCTTATCTTGCTTCATCCCGGCTCCTGACCTTCTTGGTCGGCGCGTCGATGGTTTTCAGGAGGATCTCGTCTACAATATCTGTGGGACGATCCTCTCCGATCAGATCGTTGCGCATATCGTTAAGGGCGTTGATGACCACGCCGTGCTCATAGGGGTCGAGGGCAAGAATGCGCTTTTCTTCCTTTGCCATTTCAACGCTCCTGTTCTTTCGCGCGGGGAGCCTTGACCTGCTCCAGCGCACGGTTCATCCGCCCGGTGATGTCCTTGGCCGTCTCGCTGATCTCGTTCAGCGCAGCGCGGACGGTCTGCGGGCCGGCATCCCGGATGCTGTCCGGCAGGGCGGAGAAGTCATAGGCGCTCACATCCACGCCGTAGCGCTTGCAGACCACATAGGAGACGCTGTAGGCGGCGAAGCCCGCGCTTTCGCGGCTGTATTCCGGCGAGGAGAGCGCCAGCTCCGCATGGGCCAGTTCCTTGGAGAGACTGCGGAAAATATCATGCGCCTCCATGCCCCGCCGCACGAAGATGATCTTCTGCTCATTGTCGTAATACGCGCCCATGCCGCGCGGCAGCTCGTCAACGCCCTGGATGGGAACGGGAGACTTGTGGATCAGCGCCTTCAGAAGCTGCCGGTCGTCCACATTGACGGAGGCCGCCGCTTTAATTTTGGAGGTGGTCTGGGAAACATCGAAAACGTGCTTCACATTCCAACTCGTTCCGATGCTCCCGTCGCCGCGCTCATAGCTGTCGCCGGCTTCCAGGATCTTAATGTGATTTTCTCCCCGCCGGATGGATACACCGTCCTTCTTCCAGGCGTTGAAATCCTTGAGCTGCGTTGCCAGCGGTTTCTGTGCAAGCACAAGCAGGGCGTTGGTGGCCGAGTAGTGGATCAGGCGGCTTTTCACATCCAGAAAGTTTCTGTACTTGTCACCGTCCGTGCTGACCTCCTCGGTGGTCTTGTCTGCAAGCTCATAGACCTCCTGCCGTTCCGCCTGCTTTTTCTCTGCCCAGGCGTCCTTGTCAAAAGGGCGTTCCTGCTGCTCCGGCTGGGCTTCAGGTTCAAACAGATCGTCAAAAATGCTCATGCTGCTTACCTCGCTTTCGTTTTCGGTTTTTTCTTCTTCGGCGGCTGGATATGTTCTGCCGTCTGGGAGACCGGCTTTTCTTTCAGCGCCGGCTCCTTCACCGCAGCCTTTTCCGCCTCCTTCTGCTTCTGCCCGGCGCGAATCTCCCGCAGCTCCTCCCGGACGGAGGGGCGGGCTTCCGGCCTTTTAGCAGTACCCTCGGCGGCTTTGGGCGGCGTCTCTGAGATAGGCTCGGACAGAGGGGATTTTTCCGTCCTCGCCGCGGAGGGGTTTGGGCTGCTACGCTCCTCCTTCTGGATGGGCGCGCCCATCAGATCGTCCAGCAGACGATCCTCGTCCGCCTTTTCCGGCGCGGCCTTCTCCGGGACCGGCTGCGCCTCCGTTTTTTCGGCACGGGACTGTTCGATCTCGTGCTTGATGGACGCGGCGTCCACTGTGGCCAGCTTAAAGCGCTCCACGATGCGGTTGATTTTGCTGGCGTCCTCAGCGCGAACCATAATATCTACCAGCCCGTCTGCCGATGGCTTCTTATCCCGCAGCGCACAGTAGACCACGCCGTAACGCTTGGCCTCCATCATGAACTGCCGCAGATGCGCCTCCGGCAACGTGAACACCTTCAGCTCCTTGCCGGATTTGAGCATGGCGGTCAGGCGCTGATGGCCCTTGGTCTTGGTACGGTCCTTGTTTTTCAGAATGGTGTAGAGCGCGGCGGCGATATTCTTTGCGGCGGAACCGGTCAGCCGCAAGGCCACCTCCGTTCCCTCCAGAGACAGTCTAACGACTTGTTCTGCCGCGTCGCCTGAGCTGTTCATCTCGATTTTCCTCCTGTTCCTTGTTTCGTTCTTCTTCCTGGATCACGCGCAGCTTTTCCAGCATCACGCCGGAGCGCTCGGCAATATCGTCACACAGCCGCACCTCCTTCCTCAGTTGTTTCAGTTCCCCGGAGAGCCGGTCGATCTCAGCCTTGAGCGCTGCCTGTTTCCCTTCATCCGATTTCACAGCGACGGTCCGCTTTTTCTTATAAAGGCTTTTCCTCTGTGCAGTCACGTTCTTGATTTTTCTCTCCAGGTCGGTCTTATACGAAGAAAGCTGCTCGCCTGTGTCGATCTGACAGCGGGCCAGCAGCTTTGCTTCTTCGGATATGGCGTCCATTTTCAGCAGGTCCTCTCGGAGAAGAAAATGGAGGCGTTTGTTCTGCCGGGGCTTGTCCTTCGGATAGAAACCCAGCAGATAGCAATAATGAAAATATAAGGCGCGGAAGCCGGTAGCTTTTTTGACCGCCCTGATACTGCCCTTGATTGGAACACGCCGGGAACGACGTTCCGGCTCCGGCAAAGGCTTTTCCCTTGTCCGTTGGTTGAGGATGCGCTCCGTGATCCCTGTCACAGAATAGTCTGGGCCAAAGTGGCGCTCGATCCGGCAGAAGTAGGGAGAGCCCGGCGGCTTCAGATACAGGAGCTTTTTGACCTTTACCTCATAGCCGCGCTTCTTCAGATTGCTCCAAAACTGCTGCATGGTCATGGACTGGCGGATGGCTTCATCCACATCATCTCGAACAAGACCGGGCCAGGTAGGACGGTCATCCTGCTTCGCTTTCCATGCTGCGTAATGATCGGCTTTTCCCGGCTGTGGGTTTTCGATCACGGACAGGCCGTATTCCCGGCATAGCGCGTCCGACGCCTCGCGCATGGCTTTATAATCCTCGCCGGTGCGGTGGTATTTGAGGCCGTCCACAAAAGAGACTGTGTTCAGAACGAAGTGGTTGTGCAGGTGATTGGCATGATCCAGATGTGTGGCCACGATCACCTGATAGCGGTCACCCCAGAGTCGCTGCGCCAGCTTCACGCCGATTTCGTGGGCGATCTCCGGTGTGGCCTCGCCGGGGGCGAAGCTCTGATACCCATGATACGCCACGGTGCCGTCCTCTTTGCCGTATTGCTTCTTTACGGCCAACATCTCCTCGCGGGCGGTGCCGGGGTAGCAGTTGATACCGGATACGAAGCTCTGCAGCACCTCGTCGCTTTCGGCCTGCGTTTTCTCATTGTTGATCGCGTACTCGATCACATCACTCAGCCCCTGCGCCTGGGTCTTGGTCATCGCTGCCTTTTCGTAGAAGGCAGGGTTGGTCGTCTTATCCGGGTTTTCAATATAGATGACCACCTTACCCAGCCAGCCCTTAACCCGCCAGATCGAAGTGGTCGCCATCAGCGATCCAGCGGCATGGGCAGGATCACGGCGTCGGTGATCTTTCGGATAGCGGCCTCCAACTTCCGCACCTCCTCATCGTAGCGCTGGGCGTCGATCACGTTCAGCGTGTGTGCCTTCTGGGCGATCTGATTGAGGTTCCTGCCGATTCCGTGCAGCTCGCGCATCATACCGTAGTAGTCCGGGGGCGGCGCGTCCTTCGGTTGGAAGCCGTTGACCAGGTGGCGCAGGAATGCCTCGCGGGAGAGCCCGCTGCGCTTGACCCTCTTATCCAGCAGCTCCTTTTCTTTCCGGTCGAGCCAGAACTGAATCCGTATGTTGCGCTTTCTCATTCCCATTCCTCCTCGTCGTCATAGTCATCGCGGCGGTTGATCTGGAGCATGCACATGAGGGCAATTCCAAAGAAGCCGCCGAACATGCTGCCGAGCATAAACCATAAAACTGCGTGCATAACATCTTCCTTTCTATCTGGGGGTGCGGGGGCTTTGCCCCTGCTTTGGCCTTTGTGGGAGTACAAAGGCGATGCTTGCTGGTATGTTGCAGATCCGTTCTCCCTTTCGGTCGAATCAAAAGTGAAGCCGACTGAAAACAGTCGATCACCGATCTGCGCTTCGAGCCTTCGTCTTTGACATGGGCATACCCAGCCTTAAGCAAAGGCAATCATTGTAATCTTTGCCCTCGGGCGGGGATCGTATGCTGACCTCATATTCCGCCGCAAGCATGGCCTGCAAGGCCTCTGCTGCCGTGCGCCCCGCGTAGTCGTTGTCCAGACGGAGAACGATCTTCCGAATACCTGGTTGGTCGCGGAGAAACTGCGTCAGCGCCAGAGGCAGCGAGCTTTCCTGCAGCTCTTTTCGCGGGCGGTATACGCCGGCCAGAGAAAGCATGTGATCACCTCGCCAGTTTCGCCCCGCCAGCTTGCACAGGGTGGCGAAGGATAGCAGGTCAATGGCGCTTTCAAAGACGTGCACGGTGTGGCTGCTCCCCTCGGCCGGGATGCTGAAAGAGTAGCGCTTATCGCTGCCGGAAGCCTCGCCTTTGAAATCCGAAGTCGTTCCGCGCAGATTGGCATAGCGCGGCTTTCCGCTGCTGTCCTGCCCGACGAACACGACGTTATGATATTTCTCGCTCTCATACAGCCGCCCAGTGCGGATGCAAAAGTCGATCAGCTCACGGTCGATCCCTCTTCCTACCAGGTAGTTTGCAGCGCGTGTGTTGCTGCGGCTGGCCTCTGGGAGAAGAAGGCTGCGCTTGGGTGGCACTCTGGCCGGGGGAGGCACGGCTGGTAGATCCACGCTTCGGCCAATGATTGCTTCAACAGCCTCGGTGAATGGGAGGCCCCTGACCTTAATGAGATAGTCCAGAGCGGACCGTCCGCCGATATTCCGGGAGAACCAGTACCATTTGCCGTTGGAGATTTTCAGACTGTCGTGCTCGCGGGTGCAGTAGGTCCCGCCGCCGAAGTGAACAAGCTCCTGTGGCTCGTAGGTGCTGAGGTACGTGAATAGGTCCATCTGCTTGGCCTTTGCCACCACATCCGGCGCAATAAAGGACATAAAAAAGCCCCCTTTCCATAGCCATGGATTGCCCCTGGCGGAGCTGGCTATGTAAAGGGGGCTGAAAAACATAAAAGAGCCGGTTTCCCGACTCCGTCAAAATGTGTTCGGTTGTATGACTCCTTCATTGAAAACTTGCGATGTTTTATGCGTAAGTTTTCAATAGCACATAGAGACCGATTATCTGCATATAATTAGCGAAAAGATATGCAGATAATCGACCTGTCGATTATAATGCCCCGATCTCTTTCAGATAGGCATAGGCGTCTGTGTGTCCGCGGAAATAGATGTGACGACGTTCCATGCTCTCCAGTTTCCGTGTCAGTTGCACAGCCTGGGCAAGAACTTCGTGTTCCTCTGCGGAGAGCTTGATCGCCCCCTCGCCCTCCAGTATCGTGTCAATAAAAGGATGTTGCTGCTTGATCTCGGCCAGTTCCCGATACAGCGCGACATACTCCGCATCCGTTTTGCGGAGATCCACCACAATATCGCTGTCAATTTCGGAGAAAGACATCTTCAGACGATCCGGCAGATCAGGATAGAATTCACTCATGTTCCAAGACTCCTTTTTTTGACATAGTATAACCACATCAGCACGAAAACTCAAAGCTGCAATGTCTCCTGCTGAGCGAGATTAAGCACGGGTACGCCTTTTCGCATGGCATATTGGACGGTTTCGTATGCGCCGCCAAAGTCGCGGTGAACACAGGCAAGCAGCACGTCGCTCCGATCCACCATCCAGCGATTGCGTTTATGGATCGCGGCCTTGGGGTGGATGTCTGCCAGTTCTATGGGGATCATAACATCATCGAAAGAGCTTTCATAGTAGTTCCTGTCGGTATTCAATCGGTTGGACATATAGGGCAGAACCTGAATCAGGCGGATCTCCTTGTCGTGGTGCCGGTGCTTGGCGGCACGGACCGCTGAAGCGCATTTACTGTCAAACTCGCCCATACCGCCCGTGTAGAAGACGAAGGTTTCATCCCTTGCGATAAGCCCGTCAAGCGCCGTCTCAATCTTTCTGTCGGCATCAGGGAGAAAAAGATTTCGGTGCCCGGCGAAGGTACAGCTCAGCATAATAAGGACCTATTTTTTCATGAAAATAATCTAACACCGTAGTCTACGGATATAGATTATTATAATACACTCGCCCCGTGATTACAATAATGCCAGACCATCACGGGGAGGCACTTATGGAGCTGGACTATAAAGCAATCGGAAAACGCATCAAGATCGCTCGAATCAATGCAGATATGACGCAGGAAATGCTGTCTGAGGCGGTAGAGCTTTCCCCGACGCATCTGAGTAATATTGAAACCGGGACGACGCATGTAAGCCTCTCCGCCATAGTCAGCTTGGCCAATGCGCTGTCCGTCACGGTGGATGATCTCCTTTGCGACAGCGTAATCAAAGCACGTCCGCAGATCGAAGGCGACATCGCCGCTGTTCTTGCCGATTGCGACGACTATGAGATCCGTATGATTCGCGATGTGGCAAGCGCCCTGAAAGAGACGCTTCGCCGGAATGAGAATCTGCGGAAATAAAACCGATCATTGCCGGCTTCCGATGGGGCCTCACAATTCAAATAGGAAAGAAAAAACCGATCGCCTTCAGTAGAAAGACGATCGGTCATTTCTATTTCTTTGTCAGCGCGCCCTTGTTTTCTTAACACTGGTTTATAGAACTCACTTGTAAAGCAATTCCAGATAGGCCGGGATCTTCCCTGCGCAATATAAGGGGAGATTGAGCAAACGGTAGGGATGTCCCGGAACACCATCCTTTTCAGGCGTCTGTGTTTCCAGCAGCGAGTATTGCTGATCGTACAACCGGATCGCAAAGGGCTCGCCGCCGTTGTCGATGAACTGATGCAGGGAGCGAAGGGTCCCGTCCTTGCCGGATTTCACCTCAGTGGGAAGCATGTGCCCCTGCCAGGAAATCATAAAATCAATTTCCGCATTGGATTGCTTTTTCTCCTTCACCCAGAACGTGGGCACGTTCAGCTCACGAGAGCTCTGGCAAAGCAGTTCCTGCCAAACCATTTGCTCGGCAAGCGTTCCCCGGTAAACATCAGACAGCTTGATGTCCTGGAAATACAGGGCCTGTATGCCGAGGCTGTAATTGATCAGGCCGGAGTCCAACACCTGTAGGCGGGGGCGGAGCTTTTTGTCCGGATAGATCGGCAACTCATACTGTTTGACGGGGTAGCGCAGATATAGCAGCATGGCGCGCTCCAGCTTCCTCATGCTGTTGCCCACGTCTACAGAACGATAACCGCTGTTTCCGAACTTTTCAAAGGTGATCCGATTGCCGCTTTCTTTCGGCGCCGTTTCAATGACATGCCGGATCACGTCGCCCTCGTGGGTGGTGGAGGCATATTTACTGACGTCATCCTTATAGGCCGTCAGCAGGCTGGAATACACCGGCGAGAGCTGAGAGAGATCCCGCGTTTCCACATAGCGGCTGACCGCCTCGGGCATGCCGCCAATGAACGAATACAAACGAAACAGACGGGACAGCTTGTCATGCGCCAGGGAAGGAACCGGTGTTTGACGGTAGAAGCCCAACGCGGTCTCCTCTCCAAGTGCCATCAGGAATTCCTCAAAGCACATCGGGAACAGATACAGGTATTCCACCCGCCCGACCGGAAAGCTGATCTTGCGCTTTTCCATCATGATTTCCAGCAGAGACCCTGCGCTGATCACATACAGCTCCGGGAGTTCCTCATAGAAATAGCGCATGAGCATGACTGCGCGGGCAGAGTATTGGATCTCATCAAGAAACAAAAGGGTTTTGCCCTGCCGCTGAATGCCTTTTTCAAGGCAGATATATTGGATCAGATCTTGGACGGAAAGATCATTTTCAAACAATCTGCGATCCTGATCGACCTCAAGGTTGAGATAGATAAAGGAATCAAAGCTCTTGCCGAATTTCTTGATCAGCGTTGTTTTCCCGGTCTGGCGCGCGCCGCGCAGCACCAAGGGTTTTCTATAAGACGAATGTCTCCACAAATCAAGATCGCGCTCAGCATTCCGATAGAAATCCATAGCAAAGCACCTCGCTTTTCAAAGTCAAGGCAATTTTAACGCCTCCTTCCATCAAAGTCAAGGCAATTTATGCCGAATCATTGACCAGAGTCAGCCCATTTGAGAAGCTCATGTCACACCATACCGCCATTCATCATATTCCTCCCGTGTGAGCTTCCCGGAGGCCAATCTGTCCCGCATGATCTGCCATAGGAACAGCATGCAGTAGAGGTGTGTCACGCTCTGGCTGGGAATGCTGATTTGCACGTTTGTGGCGCAGTTGCTCTGGGACAGTTTCAGATCATAGCGATCCTCCAGCGCGAAAAGGATGTGCAGCAGCGTGGCGGGATCGTCGAGATCCGGTACCGTCAGCGATGCGGGGGAAATCTCCAGCGCCGCTGCCAGGGCATTGAGCATGGGTTCTTTTGGACTGCGGCTGCCGCTTTCATACTGCGCGATCCTGACATCGGCGGAGGCGGGCGGGAAGCCCACCTCCGTCCCCAGTCCCCGTTGGGTCATATCCCGGCGCTTGCGATGGAACTTGATTCTTTCACCGACGCTCATGACGATCCTCCTTATTTCGGTCGGCCAGGCCGCCTTCATCGTCCTCACGGTCTCCGTCGACGATCTCATTCTCCCGCTTATCCATGTTCAGCGAGATATTGAGCTCATCCAGACGGGCCATCTTCTGCCTCAACTCTTCCTCCTGGGGGAAGGGCTTTTCCACCTCAGCCTTGGCATTCTCCAACTGCGCCCGCACGTTTTCCAGTTGCGCTTCGGCATTGTGCATCCGGTCCTCAAAGCCCTCCAGCAGATGATCCAGACGCTGGATATTGCCATAGATGTCTGTGCCCAGTGCGGTCGTGTGCGTCAGACTGCCTTTCAGTGAGATCTTGTATTCCTTACTGAAGCTGTCAAAGAACAGCTCCATAGCGAAGCCCCGATACTGTCCGATCGGAACAGCGTCGGAGCTGGTCATATTCTGGCAGGCTTCCAGGATAGCGGAGCCTGCCGCTTTCTTTTCGGCGTAGGTCATTCCCTCTACGGCCATGGGGGAAAAGCCATCCTCGTTCGGGTGCGTGTTTTCGGCCAGCCTGGTCATATCCTCCCTGTAGCCCTCAATCCGCTGCTCATAGGAGGAAATCTTCTGCGGGAACTCCTTGATGATTTGATCCTCCAGCGCGTATCGCTGACTCAGATGGTTGGCCTTCAAGAGCTTCAGGCGTGAAACCGCCACATCCAGATCCATTTTCTCCTTGATCTCTGGATTGCCGCTGCAGAGTGCCTTGATCTCGGCGTAGCTGAGCGCCGTCTCGTCAATATCCTCCGCCGAGCGTACCGGGGACTTGCTGGTCATGATCTGCCCGATGAATTTCTGTTTGGATTCCACCAGCTGATACAGATAGCTGTCGAAGGTGTTCTCGGTCACATAAGTGTAAATGTCCACTTCCGGGTTTTCGTTACCCTGGCGAATGATGCGGCCTTCCCGCTGCTGCAGATCCGCCGGACGCCAGGGACAATCCAAATGGTGCAGCGCGATCAGCTTTTTTTGTACGTTGGTGCCGGCGCCCATCTTCTGTGTGGAGCCAATGAGCACGCGGACCTGTCCGCTGCGGACCTTGCCGAACAGCTCCTTCTTCTTGACTTCGGTGTTGGCCCCGTGGATATAGGCTATCTCTTCAGCCGGTATGCCCATGGCGATCAGCTTGTCCCGGATGGCGTCATAGACGTTGAAATGGCCATCGTTATGCGGAGTAGAGAGGTCACAGAAGATCATCTGAGTCGAGCGCTGATCGGCGGTGCGTTGCCAGATCTCAAAGACATTCTGCGCACAGGCTGCCACCTTGCCGGTCTCGCTCTCCGGCAGCAGCTCGTTCATCAGCCTTTGATCCAGCGCCAGCTTGCGCCCATCATTGGTGATGACCAGCATGTTGTCCTGCGAGGAATTGACCATACCGGCGCGCACCTTTTCGGCGCGCTCGGCCACTCCCTCCACCATTTTCTTTTGCAGCTCTGAGGGCTTCAGCACCACGTTGTGATAGTTGGCTTTCGGCACCGGCAGCTTGAGCATATCCGCTGTCTGGATGTCCGCCACTTCCTTGAACATGGTCATAAGCTCCGGCAGATTGAAGAACTTGGCGAACCGGGTCTTGGCCCGATAGCCTGTGCCCTCTGGGGCAAGCTCAATGGCTGTGACCGTCTCCCCGAAGGTCGAGGCCCAGCTGTCAAAGTGGATGAGATCGTTGCGGCGCAGGGTGTCATACTGGAGATATTTCTGCATGGTATACATCTCCACCATCGTGTTTGAGATCGGCGTGCCGGTCGCAAACACTACGCCGTGTCCGCCTGTCAGCTCGTCCAAGTATTGGCATTTCATATAGAGATCACTGGACTTCTGTGCCTCCGTCTGGCTGATGCCGCCCACGTTTCGCATCTTGGTAAAGGCGGCGAGGTTCTTGTAGTAATGGGCCTCGTCGATGAACAGGCGGTCAATACCGAGTTCCTCAAAGGTCACCACATCGTCCTTGCGGGACTGATCGTTGAGCTTTTCCAGCTTGAGCTGAACCTGCTTTTTGCTGCGCTCCAACTGCTTGATGGAGAAACGGTCGCCCCGGTTGCGCTTTACCTCCATGATGCCGTCCATGATCTCGTCCATTTGCTGCTGCAGCATTTGCTGTTGACGCTCAAAGGAGAGCGGGATCTTTTCCAGCTGGCTGTGTCCGATGATGATGGCGTCATAGTCGCCGGTGGCGATGCGGCCGCAGAAGCGCTTGCGATTCTTGGCCTCAAAGTCTTTGGCTGTGGCCACAAGGATATTGGCGCTGGGGTAGAGCTGCAAATACTCCGAAGCCCATTGTTCCGTCAGATGGTTCGGCACCACGATCAGACTCTTTTGACAGAGCCCCAGGCGCTTGCTCTCCTGTGCCAGCGCTACCATAGTAAAGGTTTTGCCCGCGCCGACCACATGGCCAAGCAGTTCATTTCCACCGTACAGCCCGCGGGCGACGGCGTTGAGCTGATGCTGGCGCAGGCTGATCTCTGGGTTGATCCCGGCCAGGCTCAGATGGCTGCCGTCATACTCACGGGGACGGACAGAGTTGAACTTCTCGTTATACAGCCTCGTCAGCCGTTCCCGTCGGGATGGGTCTTTCCAGATCCATTCCTGGAATGCCTGCTTGATCAGTTCCTGCTTGGCCTGCGCGATGGCGGTTTCTTTCTTGTTCAGCACCGGTGTCCGCTTGCCGTCTGCATCCTCGATATAGTCGAAGATGCGCACATCCTTCAGGTTGAGGGTCTGTTCCATTCCATGATCTTATACCCGTTGATGCGGTCGGTGCCGTAGGTGTTGAACGCGCGGACGTTGCCTCTGTCGCCGGATTTGCCTTCGATGTTCCACTCTCCCGTGTAGGCGGAGAAATGGATCTTGATCTTCCACCGGGCATAGTAGGGTGTTCCGAACAGCTCATACATGAAGTCCTCATAATCCTCCGGGGGTATCCAGGTCGCGCCGAGACGGACGGAGATCTCTGCAGCGGTCAAATTGACCGGCTGCACCTTTTCCAGGGCCTCTACATTGGGGGCATAATTTTCCGGGTCTTGTTTTGCCTCCCGTCGCGCCTCTCTCAGCTTTTCACGGACGTTACCAGAGAGATACTCGTCCGCGGGCAGGTATTTGGGTTGACCGTTCCCGGAGCCCGCCTCGTAGCGAGGATTGATGAAGATGACGCCCCGGAGGTCCGAGACGATTTCGGCCTCAGAGCGGTTGGTCAACTCCATCATATAGTCCATATCCACCCGTGCTTTTTCGGCCAGTGAGACAGCCAGCGCTTCGGAGGACGTGTCCACATGGGTGATCTCCACCCGTTGCTTGATGGTGCGCTTGGAGAACATATCCGCTTTGCGGAGGAAGTTGCCTTCGTCATCCATCACCTCCAGGGAGGACAGCAGGAAGAAAGAATTGTCTGTGCTGAATACGGACCGGTTGGCGCGGGAGTTGATGATGCCGTACTTGGTGCTGAAATCGTCATACAGGGCATTGAGCTGTGCTTGCTGGGCTTCGATCATGGTATCCGGGTAGTCTTCCGTCTGGTATTCGATCAGACGGCGAACACAGTCACGAATCCCGATCAACCCCTTGATGCGGTTCTCGGCAGTGACAGAAGCATTGACAGGTGACATGCGGCTGTTCTCCCGGAAATACACCTTCCCGTCCACCAGCGTAAAGCTGAAATTGCGGACGCCGGGGTCGGCGGGAATAGAGAGGTCTTCTTCCTCGTCGGCCAGTTCTTCTGCCTCGTACTCAGTGATGCTGCCGTTGATGCCCTGGATGGCCTCGGACAACAGCTGGCCGAGCTCCTGATCCTCATAGGGAAGGCAGGCTGTTTCCGGCCCGTAGGGGCCGCTGATCTCCTTCATCTCACCGAGGATCATCTCCGGATGATCGGCGAAATATTGGTTCATTTTCAGCCCACTGGCGTCGGTATTGAGATCCACCCAGCTCGGTTCATCCAAAGTGAGGGTGTCCCGTTTCTGGAAAAAGAGAATGTCCGAGGTAACGTCGGTGCCGGCAGCGGCCTTGAAGGTGTCGTTGGGGAGCCGGATAGCGCCAAGCAAATCTGCCCGCTGAGCGATATACTTTCGCACCACGGGGCTTTCCTTATCCATCGTGCCCTTGGAGGTCACGAAAGCAATGATGCCGCCCGGCCTCACCTTGTCCAGCGTTTTGGCAAAGAAGTAGTCGTGGATCAAAAAGTTGTTCTTGTCATAGCGTTTATCCGACAGCTTGAAATTGCCGAAGGGGATATTGCCGATGGCCACATCAAAAAAGCTGTCCGGCAGCTCCGTTCTCTCGAAGCCCTGGACAGCAATAGAGGATGTTTGATAGAGCTGCTGTGCGATGCGCCCGGAGATTCCGTCCAGCTCCACGCCGAAGATACGGGAGTCGGCCATGCTCTCCGGCTTCATGCCCATAAAGTGGCCGATGCCGCAGGAGGGCTCCAGCAGGTTCCCGTTTTGAAAGCCCAGATTCTCCAGCGCCTGATACATGGCGCGGATCACGACAGGCGGCGTATAGAAGGCGGTCAGCGTGGACTCTCTTGCCGAGGAAAGCTCCTCGTCGGTCAGCACCGCCCGCAGCTCCGGATAATGCAGGTTGTCCTCGTTGAAATAGTCCGCCAGACCGCCCCAGCCCACGTACTCCGACAGTACGCTCTGCTCGATGCTGTTGGCCAGCCGATGCTCACTCTCCAGCTTCTTCAAAAGCTGGATGGCGCGGATGTTGTGATAAAAGCGATCCAGAGGCGTACCCACGCCGATATCGTCCTTTTCAATACGGAAGTCGAGGCGGCGCTCTGCGGGGATCTCCGGGTAGAGCATGGTCGGAGCCAGCTTGGCGCGAGGCTTCGGCGCAGGCGGGGCAAGTACGGTTTCTTTTTCAGCCGGTTTCTCCTGCGGCGACAGATTAACCGGTTCCGGGTTTCCTTCCTCAAAGGCGAACACATTTTGACCGGTCCTCTCGGAAAGGTCCGCAGCCAGCATGGCCTGCCGCAGCATCTCATCTACACGGCTTTCCGGCGGCTCCCGCTCCGGCTCTGTTGAGGGGAGCCGCGCCGTGATGGCTTCCACCACCGCTGCGATCTCCGAATTGTCCCAGTCCTCAAATTCCTTATAGTCCTCAACCAGCGTATCCACGCCGTCGCGGCATTGGAGAAAATCCAGACTGCCGGGCATAGGGCTGCTGTTCTGGATGCCCAGCGCTTTCAGCTTGTCCGAGGGAAGTGCTGTGTAAGCGGCGTATGCCTCCTCCAGCGTGGCGTAGGTTTTCAGTTTCAATGTGCCGAGAACCTGCAAGTCCGTAACCACATAAAAATGGTCAATGAAGCTGCCCGCCTGCGGCTCCTCCACGATCTGAAGATACTGGTCATTCAGAGGGTTTTCCGCGACCATTTGGAGGAAATCTGCCTGGCTGTACTCCGTTTGCAGCAGAGGGAAGCGCACATCCTGCAGCACCACACTGTCCGAGCCGAAGAAAACAACCTCATACTCCTGCGTCCCGATGTGTACGGTCGCGCCCGGCGCAATACGGTACTCCATCTTCGGCGGGGGCGGCGGGTTCAGTTCCTCCTCTGTAGGCTCCAACGGCTTGGCAATATCGCTGTTCAGAGCGTCAAGGACCGCCTCGCAGCGCGCTGTCAGATGCGTATGATCCGCTATGATTGTCTCCATGGCGGCCCGCATCATGGGCAGAATGAAATCACCCTCACTGACACGGGCGTACATTTTCTTGTCTCCGGTCGTGAAGGCAGACACGCAGGAGACCAAATACCAGCGATCCGGGAGTCTGTTTGTCTCGCCAAGGCTATCCAGATAATCCCCGTACTCTTTGACGACCGCTTCAAACTCGCTGGCAATACGGCCTCGTTCCGTTCGGATACCTTGTTCCGCCAGATAAGCGGGATACGCATCTTCTTCGGCTTTGCTCAAATACCGTTTCGCAGCAATCAGCTCCCGGATGCGTTTTTCAACCTTCGGCCAGCGCATGGTAAAGGAATCCTTGCCCGGAAGATATGGCTTGATGGTGATTCCCGTGGAATCATGATCTTCCCAATACCCTGTTCCGGGGATGGCGTCTGAATAGCCGCCGACGCCATATTCGTTTTTAAGAAATTTGACATTATCTTCCGCACTCTCGCCCTTTTGAAACTGCTCATAAATGCGGAACTTTGCATGAGAGTAACCACTCCCATGCGTGAGAACATAGTCGATGGCGGCCTGTGGCAGAATGAAACCGGTGTTTTTCTCAGCCTGGGCCTCCGCCAGCATGGAAATCTGCTCGCCCTCGGTGGGCAACGGGCGCTCATCCGGCGAGAGCCACTTCTCGGTCAGAATCATGCCATGAATCATGTCTGCCACAAACGGCCAGCGGATATATACCTCCGCTTCACGATTCTCATAGTTGCCCCGCCATAGAAGCAGGAGATCGTTATAGGCCCGGTAGCCTGCCGCCTGGCCGTTGGAAAGCGTCTTTTCGACTGACATGCCGTCAAAATAGGACTTGATGAAATTGCCGCGTTCTTCCCGATCCTCATGTTCGGATAAGTACGCGGCAATGGTCACTCTATGATCTTTTATGGCATCGCTTATGCGGATCAGTTCCTGCTTCTCCGTGCCCTGATGATAATACGTGATCTCCGTGTGGGTGTCAAAATCATGCCCACTTAGCTGTAGATCAGCTCCGCCAGGATCGTCTCCTCGGCCCTCTGCCGGATGCTGTTCATCCGCTGCACCCAGGTCATCTGATCCTTCGCTTTCAGCTCCTCCGTCACGCCTTCGGCTCTCGCCATCTGCGCCGTGATCGCTTCCAGCCGGTTCAGCGCTTCCTTCTCGATCTCCATCAGATGCTCCGTCAGCTTCCCGCCGGTCAGCAGGTTCGTGTAGGTCACTCTGCGGTGCTGCTGCAGATACCGGCGTCTCATCAATCCGTATTTCCCAAGGGTCACCTCCGGCTCGTCCGGGGGCAGCAGATTGGGCAGACGGTATCCGCTCTCCGTTCTGTAGCTCAGTTCGCTCATGGTCTTCGCTCCTTTCGTTGTTGGTATCTCTGAGAACAGGATACTCGTCCTCCGGGATCTCCGCAAATGTGCGATTGCTGCTCCGCGGCAGTCGCTCCATCGCGCGCACGGTGCGGGCAATCTCGGCGAGGCACATTTGGCCGATGTCGCCAGTGGCCACGCCCAGCGCGTTCAAGGTGTCGCGCGTGTTGAAATCTACAATGCCGCGGAAATCGTCATTGGAGAAGTAGATAGTGGGATCGACACCGCAGCGAGCCAGAAGCATATACCCGACGCTGTTGATTAGGAGCGTCCGATACCGCACCTCCAGATTCAGATCATCCAGTTCTTCCAAAAAGCTGCCGTCCTTATACCGATGCAGCTCCTGCAAATAGTCTGCCATGTTGTCTTCCACGGCATTTTTTGCTGCGGAGAGCAGCGCCGGCGCAAAAGATAGCTTGTTTTCCAATTCGCCAAAGCTGTTCTCCAACGCATCCGTGACGGTGCCCTCATACTCCCTGCGCATTTGCCAGATCGGGACGCGATTGGCGAAGCGTCCAGGATGCGTATCAGAGACATCAAAGTAATATTTCAAGCGGACACGGCTGGTCGTGTCCGTGTTGAAAACGGCGATGCCGGTCGCCCCGCGATTGACCCAGCGCCCAAACTGGCGATTCCATTTCTCAATCTCCAGCACGGCGGTGGCGTCCGGGCGCTGGGCAAAAAGCAGAAGCTGCTCATCGAAGCTGAGACGGTAATTGCGGCAGACTGTGGACAGGAATCGCTGCCATTGCTGCGGCTCTGTCACGCTCTGTCGGGTGCGCTCATACAGCTCGGTGATCAGCTCGTATTTTTTAGCCATCGCTTA
>ONNS01000120.1 GCA_900319275.1 uncultured Eubacteriales bacterium | reverse complement strand
TATTATACCATAAGGCCGAAGGACTTATGGTATAATTCGCCATGTTTTTCGGTTGCCGCGCGAGCGGCGAGAAAAACGGCGTAAAATCAAATATAATAAACGCTTTGCGTTTATTATACCATATCGCGCTGCCTTTGAAAATGGGCATCTGCACCAAAGCGACCGATTCGCAGTACGAACTTTCATAAGATGTTCCACTTGTACGCCGCCGGCAATTGAGATATAATGTTTAGGATTACACAGGAAAGAGAAGAAAAACATGTCAAGAGAAAAACAGTTGGATTCCAGCCGCATGGGCACCGAGCACGAGGGGCGGCTGCTGCTGAGCCTGGCCGTGCCGATGATGCTGTCGATGCTGGTGCAGGCGCTGTACAACGTGGTGGACAGCATCTATGTGTCCTGGGTGTCGGAAAACTGCCTGTCGGCTCTGTCGCTGGCCTTCCCGGCGCAGAATATCATGATCGGACTCGGCACCGGCACGGGCGTCGGCGTCAGCACGCTGGCCGCGCGCGCCCTGGGCCGCGGCGACCGCGAGGGTGCGGGCCGCGTCGCTGGAAACGCCGTGACGCTCTCGCTGTGCTGCTGGGCGCTGATGGCCGTATTCGGCCTGTTCGCCGCCAAGCCCTTTATCTACTCCCAGACCGCCGACGCCGAGATCCGCGCCTTCGGCGACAGCTATCTGCAGATCGTCACGATCGGCTCGGTCTTTCTGTATCTCGAGATCTGCGTTGAGCGCCTTCTGCAGTCCACGGGCCTGTCGAGGCTCAGCATGTGGACGCAGATGGCCGGCGCCGTCACGAACATCGTGCTCGACCCGGTGTTCATCTTCGGCTGGCTGGGCCTGCCCGCGATGGGCACGGCCGGCGCCGCCGTCGCCACCGTGATCGGCCAGGCCGTCGGCGCGTCGCTCGGCTTCTTCTTTCACTTCAAATACAACCACGAGCTGCCGATTTCGCTGCGCGGCATGAAGCTCAGCGGCCGTCTCGTGGGCGAAATCTACCGCATCGGTTTCCCGTCCATCCTGATGATGGGCATCGGCTCGGTGACAAATTACCTGATGAACCGCATCCTGATCGCCTTTACCAGCACGGCCATTGCGGTCTACGGCGGGTATTTCAAGCTGCAGAGCTTTTTCTTCATGCCGGTCTTCGGCATGAACAACGCCATGATCCCGGTCATCGGCTACAACTTCGGCGCGTGCCATCCGCAGCGCATCCACCGCACGGTCCGCTTTGGTGTGCTGTACGCCGAGTGCTTCATGCTGCTCGGCTTCCTTGCGTTCCAGCTGCTGCCGCAGCAGCTGCTCGGCGTGTTCCACCCCTCCGCCGAGATGCTGACGATCGGTACCGCCGCCCTGCGGCGCATCAGCTGGAGCTTCCTGCTGGCGGGCTTCTGCATTATTGCCGGTTCGGCCTGCCAGGCGCTCGACCGCCCCGGCGCCTCGTTCATGGTGTCGGTGCTGCGCCAGCTGGTCGTGCTGATCCCCGCGGCCTGGCTGCTGTCGCGCACCGGCGACGTCAACGCGATCTGGTGGGCCTTCCCGATCGCCGAGCTTATGAGTCTCGCCGCGAGTGCGGTCTTCCTGCGCAGCGCCATGCGGAACATGGAAAAGTCTCTCGCGCTCAGGGCGATGGACGAGGACGGCTGAGCGTTTTCCGGAGGCATCTGCGTATGCCTCCCCTACGTCGGTCCTATCGTAGGGAGCGATCCCCAGATCGCTCCGTAGATTTTCACCTGGGTCTGCGGAGGCATCTGGGCATGCCTCCCTACGATCAGAATCAGCCTTTGCCCGTATTCTTTAGTTCTTAAACTCGCGCCCTGTCGCTGGACTTTTCGCCGGTACGGCGGTATAATGCAGCTACCTTCAAAAGGAAAGACAGGTGTTTTGATTGAGTAAAGGCAAGATCCGTGCCATTTTGTTTATTGTCGTACTGCTGCTGATCGCGGCGGTCGTGGCCTCGTGGCTGTCGAGTCTCGACGAGCGGCCGCAGTTTGCCGTGCCGGCGCTCCCCACGCCGCAGCCTGCCGCCAGCAGCGTACCCGCCGCGATCCCGGCGCCGACAGAGGCTCCGGCTCCGACGCGCGCGCCCACCTCCACCTCGGTCCCCGCGCCTGTCGCCACACGCTCCCCTGTTGCCACGCAGACGCCCGTCGCCACGCCAAAGCCCGTCGTGATCCCGGCCAATACCCCGGCCCCGACCCCCGTGCCGACGCCGGTGCCGACGCCGGTCCCCACGGTCGAGCCGACCGCCGCACCGACGCCGGCGCCAAGCTACGGCCAGCCGATCGGCTCCGGCAGCTTTACCTCGAACACCGGCGTGGGGCTGAATCTGCAGGCCGACTGGACGGCCAGAACCGTCAGCGCCACGCAGGTCGAACTGACGGTCTCGGTGTCGATCAGCTCCTACAGCCTGCAGCTATCCCCGCTGCCCGGCGGCGTCATCCTCGCGCTGGACGCGCAGAGTGTGCGTATGGACCAGCCCGCGGTGAACATTGAAGAGAACGGCTACCATCTGACGCCGATCGGCTCGCGCAGCTTCACGTTGGATCTCGCCGAGGGCGGCAGCGGCAACTACCTGCTGCACGTCGAGTGGCTGTTCGGCGGCAGCTACAGCGGACAGGAGATGCCCGAGATCGACTGCGGCGGCAACATCTCACTCTCGCGCTGAGACGCTCTGTCCGCGCAGCTATTAAAGAGAGGCGGCAGCTTGCGCAGCTCCGCCTCATCCTGTAAAACACTAATATTATTTGACAAATCACAGCGCAAAGGATAGAATAAGTGCAACCTCTAAAGAGGCCACCGGGGCAACTCGGCGAAAGCGCGCGCTGTTGAAAGGCGGTTGGCCACTTCCCTGTGAAGGGAGGTGGGGCTTATGGATAAGCGGAGACTACTTCGCTTTCTGCTGTGCTTCATCGTGATCGTAATGATTATGATCTACATAGCTCCAAAGGCTTATTGAGCTGATAAAAGCTCGGTGACCGCCCGGCTGGTCCCCGTGCGGTCACCACTCTTGGTTTGACTGGATGGGCCAACCGTCAAATCGACAGCGCCCTTTTGTATTCTCATTATACCACGCGCGCATGTTTTGTCAAGCGACAAAACGTCCCTACTCTTTTGCCGTCCCCTGAAAAGTCCGGCTTAAAGTATCCTATATTGACAAATCCCCCGATTTCCCGTAGACTGTGTGGGAAATGGGGGATTTTTATTGATGTGCCCATTAAAACTTGCATCAAGTCATGAGGTCATGCAGGCACATCAATAATGATTTGATTGCCGTTTCGCTCGCCCCTTAACGGGGCAACCGCGAAACATGGCAAAACTGCTCCCCAAAAATTCAAGAAATTATTGGGGGAGCAATCATGCGCACCAAAGAACAGATCGACGAGATCGTGCGTCTGCTGCTGGAGACCTATCCCGAGGTAGACTGCACGCTGGACTACGGCAAGGACTATGAGCTGCTGTTTTCCGTCCGGCTGGCCGCCCAGTGCACCGACGAGCGCGTCAACAAGGTCACGCCGGCGCTGTTTGAACGCTTCCCGACGCTCGAGGCCTTCGCCGCGGCCGACGTGGAGGAGGTCGAGCGCTATATCCACTCCACGGGCTTTTTCCGCGCCAAGGCGCGCGACATCGTTGCCTGCGCCCAGGTGCTGCTTGAAAAGCACGGCGGCCGCGTGCCCGATACGATGGAGGAGCTGACGGCTCTGCCCGGCGTCGGCCGCAAGACCGCGAATCTGATCCTCGGCGATATTTTCCACGTCCCGGGCTCGACCGTGGTGGACACGCACTGCATCCGCCTCTCCAACCGCATCGGGCTGGTGGACGGCGAACGTGACCCGGTCAAGATCGAGATGGCGCTGCGCAAGCTGCTGCCGCCGGAGCATTCCAACAGCTTCTGCCACGCGCTGGTGCTGCACGGCCGCGCCGTGTGCGACGCGCGGAAACCGGACTGCGAGCACTGCTCCATCCGCCATCTGTGCCAGACTTTTACGCTTTGAGTAAACGCTGATTAATACGCCTTCGGCATCTGACGGCAAATCATTCGCCATATCTGCGTTACAAAAACTTGGAATACACAAAGTATTCCCGCGTTTTTGTGCCT
>ONNS01000070.1 GCA_900319275.1 uncultured Eubacteriales bacterium | reverse complement strand
TTTGATTTTGTAAAGGAAGAAGGAGCGAGCAGAGCGTAGTTTTCGTCATGCCTGACGGAAACGGAGTGCCGCGAGCTTCTTCTGACGCAACGGCGCGTCCCCGTGCGCCGTGTGCGATGAGCGCGAGTGCTCCTATCATCGTTCAGTCCCCCTTAGGGGACTGAACGATGATGTTAGTACCCCCACTTATAGCCGTAGCCCCAGACTGTCGTGAGAAACTCGGGCTCGGTCGGGTCGGATTCGATCTTGATGCGCAAACGGCGGATGTTGACGTCGACGGTCTTGAGTTCGCCCTTGAAGTCGCTGCCCCAGACGGCCGAGAGAATATCCTCGCGGCTCATGGCCTTGCCGGGGTTTTCCATAAAGAGCTTCATCAGCAGGTACTCGATCTGCGTCAGCTTCAGCCGCTGGCCGTTCTTCTCAAGCGTGCGGTTGCGGGTGTTGAGCGTGAAGGGGCCGCTGCGCAGCTCATTGGCGTTGGCCTCGGCCTCATCCACACCGAGGCGGCGAATCAGCGCGTCGACACGCGCGGTCAGCTCGGCGGGGGAGAAGGGCTTGGTCACATAGTCGTCGGCGCCGTTCATCAATCCCGTGACCTTGTCGATCTCCTGGCTCTTGGCCGAGAGCATGATGATGCCGATTTTCGAGCCGGTCGCGCGGATGCGGCGGCAGACCTCAAAGCCGTCGATGTCCGGCAGCATCACGTCCAGCAGCGCCAGACAGATATCCGGATTGGCCTTGAGCTTTTCCAGGGCCATCGCGCCGTTTTCAGCCTCGATCGGATCAAATCCGCTGCGGCGCAGATTGATGACGACGAAGGAGCGAATATTGGACTCGTCCTCCAGGACAAGGATTTTTTTCATAGCTTAAATCTCCTTTCGGAAATGGATCAGACTAATACTGCCGCCCGACCTGCACAGGTCAGGTGGAAAACGCATGGGTAAGAGCATTCTAAAGAATTATAACACAGCCTTTACAAAATTGGTAGTCAAAGTTGCAAAAAAGTTTTAATAATCTATGAAGAGGTCTCATTATGTAAACAATTTGGATTATGGAAACCACAAAACACCTGAAGTTCGTATTGCGCAATCGGCGCTGAGATGATAGAATAATACGCTCAAATACAATGTATGAAAAATGATTCACGGGACAGATGAACCATGTCTGAAATGAAAAATACCGTACTCGGGATCCTCGCCCATGTGGACGCGGGGAAGACCACGCTGTCCGAGGCGATGCTCTTCCGCTCGGGGCGGCTGAAAACGCTCGGGCGGGTCGACCACCGCGACAGCTTTCTTGACACCCATACGCTCGAGCGCGAGCGCGGCATCACGATCTTCTCGAAGCAGGCCCTGCTGGAGCTCGGGCACACGCACCTCTCGCTGCTCGATACGCCCGGCCACGTCGATTTTGCGGCCGAGGCCGAGCGGACGCTGCAGGTGCTCGACTATGCGGTGCTTGTGATCTCCGGCACCGACGGCGTCCAGGCCCACACGGCGACGCTCTGGAGGCTGCTGCGGCGCTATCGCGTTCCGACCTTTATTTTTGTGACGAAGATGGACCTGCCCGGCCCCGGCCGCGAAGCGATCCTGGCCGGACTGCAGCGCGAGCTCGGCGAGAGCTGTCAGGCCGCTGACGGCGACGACCGCGACGAGCGCTTTGCCCTCTGCGACGAGGCGAGCATGGAGCGCTATCTCGAAAAAGGCGCGCTGACGGACGGCGAGATCGCTGCGCTGATCACCGAACGAAAGCTGTTTCCGGTCTTCTTCGGCTCCGGCTTGAAGACCGAGGGCGTCGACGAGCTCCTCACGGCGATCGACACCTGGACACTTGACCGCACGCGCTCCGGGCCATTCTCGGCCAAGGTCTATAAAATTGCGCGCGATGCCCAGGGCAAGCGCCTGACCTGGCTGAAGGTTACGGCCGGGGTGCTGCGCGTGCGCGACGCGCTGCGCTACCGCACCGAGGGCGGCGAGGAGCTCGACGAGAAGGTCAGCCAGCTGCGGCTCTATTCCGGCAGCAAATACGAAGCCGTGGAGGCGGTCACGGCCGGACAGACCGTCGCCGTCCTCGGCCTGACGGGCACCTGGCCCGGGCAGGGCCTCGGCGACGAGCCGGATTCCGACGCGCCGGTGCTCGAGCCCGTGCTGAGCTACCGCGTGATCCTGCCGCCCAAGGCCGACGCACGGCTGCTGCTGCCGAAGTTCCTGCAGCTCTCGGAGGAGGACCCACAGCTGCACGTCGTCTGGATCGAGCGCAGCCGCGAGATCGCGGTGCAGCTGATGGGCAAGGTGCAGACGGAGATTTTAAAGAGTCTCGTCAAGGAGCGCTTTGACCTGGATATTTCGCTCTCGAGCGGGCGCATCCTTTACCGCGAGACCATTCAGAATAAGGTAGAGGGCGTCGGCCATTTCGAGCCGCTGCGCCACTACGCCGAGGTGCACCTGACGCTCGAGCCGCTGCCGCGCGGCAGCGGGATCGTGCTCGATACGGTCTGCCCGGAAAACGAGCTCGACCGCAACTGGCAGCGCCTGATCCTGACGCACCTGGGGGAGAAGCGCCATCTCGGCGTGCTGACCGGCTCGCCGATCACCGATATCAAGCTGACGCTCTGCGCCGGAAAGGCGCACTTGAAGCACACCGAGGGCGGGGATTTTCGCGAGGCGACCTACCGCGCTGTGCGCCAGGGGCTGATGCGCTCCGAAAGCGTGCTGCTCGAGCCCTGGTACGCCTTCACGCTCGAACTGCCGACCGAGCAGATCGGCCGCGCAATCAGCGATATCCGCTCGATGGGCGGCGCGTTCGATTCGCCCGAGGAGCTCGGCGGCCGCAGCCGTCTCACCGGTTCTGCGCCGGTGGCAAAGCTCAACGGCTACGCCGAGGAGCTTGTCGCCTATACACGCGGCAAGGGGCGGCTCAGTCTGCGCCCGAACGGCTATCGCGAGGTGAAGGACGCCGCGCCGATTATTGCCGAGCTCGGCTACGACCCCGAGGCCGATCTCGACAACACGCCCGATTCGGTGTTCTGCGCGCACGGCGCGGGCTACACCGTCAAGTGGGACAAGGTGCCGGAGTACATGCACCTGCCGAGTGTCTTAAAGCCGCGGAACGACGCCGCGCCGCCGGCACGGCCGCGCAGCTTTTCGATCGACGAGCGGGAGCTCGAGGCCATCATGGAGCGGGAGTTCGGCCCGGTGCGGCGGCCGCTCTACCGCACGCCGCCGAAAAACGAGGCCCCGATCCTCGCCTGGAGCCAGAGCCAGAAGCAGAAATACCTCATTGTCGACGGCTACAATGTGATCTTCGCCTGGGAGGAGCTGCGCGCGCTGGCCGCGGACAATCTCGACCTGGCCCGACAGCGGCTGATGGACGAGCTCTCGAACTACGCGAGCTACACCAAGTCCGAGCTTGTCCTGGTCTTCGACGCCTACCGCACGCCAGCCAGCACCGGCCGACGCGAAGATTATCACAATATCCACGTCGCCTATACCGAACAGGGTGAGACCGCCGACGCCTATATCGAGCGGATCGCGAGCTCCATCGGCAAAAACTACGCCGTGCGCGTCATCACCAGTGACAGCCTGATCCAGCTCTCGGCCCTCGGCGCCGGGATCCTGCGCGGCTCCAGCCGGGAATTTGAAGAGGAGGTACGCTTTGTCCGCTCCCAGATCGAGGAGGTCCTGCGCCGCTCCAACGAGCTCGCGCATCTGACAAGCTTACAGGATGGAACAGCAAGAATTACGAAAAAGAGCTGAGGAACTCGCCGAACGGGCCGAGCGGCAGAGCGTCGTCGCCGCGACGCTCTTTCTGACCCCGGCCGAACAGTATGATCTGACGCAGTACTTTAAAAACCGCCGTGACGTGAAACTCTGTTTCAGCGGCGGCGCTGAGGGCTGCGAGCGGCAGCTCGCGTTTTTCCTGCCGGACTGGCTCGAGGAGGAGCTGCTGGATGTCAACGAATATATCCGCGCCTTCCGCCTGACGGCACACTTCGGCACGCCGGGCCACCGCGACTACATGGGCGCGCTGCTCGGCATGGGCATCGGCCGCGAATGGCTGGGCGATATCTGGGTCGACGAGAGCACGGCCATCGTCTTCTGTCTCCCGTCGGTCGAGCGGCATCTGCTCGGTATCGAGAAGGCGGGCCGCGTCAGTGTGACGGCGCAGCCGATCGCGCTCGCCGACATCCCGCCGCGCGTGCGGAAAGTCAAAGAACTCACGTTCTCGGTGCAGAGCCTGCGTCTCGATGCGATCGTCGCCGGCATGTTCCACATCTCCCGCAGTGAGGCCGCCCGCCAGATCGCCCTCGGTGCCGTCAGTATAAACTATTCCGAGACCCTTAAACCGGACTTTGCTGTCAAGGAGGGCGATATTCTCTCCCTGCGCGGCAGCGGCAAGGGCCAGCTCATCAGTCTTGGCGGGCTCAGCAAAAAAGGCCGCCAGTTTGTGACGGCCGAAATATGGCAATAAATGCCTTCCCCTGTGAGGGGAAGGTGGCATTCGGCGTCTCCCGCAAGCCGAATGACGGATGAGGTGGGCGCCGAACCGCTTCTTACCCGTTAACCCAATGTGCTTCATCATAAATATATGGAAAGGACAATACAAAAATCATGACCACCCTGGAACGTTTTCTGACCTATGTCACCACCCACACAGCCTCTTCGGAGGACACCTCGCGCACCCCGACGACCGACTGCCAGTTTACGCTCTCGCGCGAGCTGGAGCGCGAGCTCAACGAGCTCGGTGTATCGGGCGTATACGTCGATGAGCACGCCTATGTCTACGGCTATCTGCCCGCCACGCCGGGCCTTGAGGAGAAGCCCTGCATCGGTCTGATCGCGCATATCGACACGATCCCCGATTTTCCCGGTGAGAATGTGAAGCCCCAGATCATTGAAAACTACGACGGCGGCGACGTGGTGCTCGGCAGCTCCGGCCGCGTGCTGAGCACGGCCAAGTTCCCGCATCTGCCGGTGATGCACGGCCATGTGCAGACGCTGATCGACGAGCACCGTCCCCACGGCCGTGTGGCCGTGTGCTTCACACCCGACGAGGAGGTCGGCCACGGCGCGGCCCTGCTGGATCTCGAGCGCCTCGGCGCCGCCTTTGCCTACACGGTCGACGGCGAGGAGCTGGAAGAGATCAATTTCGAGACCTTCAACGCCGCCAGTGCGCGTTTTGAGATCAACGGCGTCAACATCCACCCCGGCGCGGCCAAGAACATGATGGTCAACGCCTCCCACATCGCCATGGAGATCGACGCGATGCTGCCCGCGACCGACCGCCCCGAGCACACCGAGGGACGCGAGGGCTTCTTCCATCTGATCGAGATGCACGGCGCCGTCGACCATGCGTCGCTCAGCTACATCATCCGTGACCATGACGCGGCTGTCTTTGCCGCGCGCAAGGATCTGCTGCGCCGCGTCGAGGCGCGCATCAACGAGATCTACGGCGCCGGCACTGCCGTGCTGACGGTCCGCGATCAGTACCGCAACATGGCCGAAGTGCTCGCCGATCACATGGAGGTCGTGGAGCTGGCCGAGCGGGCCATCCGCCGTGTCGGTCTTGCGCCTGTCCGCGTTCCCGTGCGCGGCGGCACCGACGGCGCGCAGCTGAGCTTTCGCGGTCTGCCCTGCCCGAACATCGGTACCGGCGGCTACGCCTGCCACGGCCCTTACGAGCATATCACACTCGAGCGGCTGGAGACGGCGAAGGAGATCGTACTGGATATTCTCGACGAGAACTGCCGATAGCGTTTGCACATTCTTAAGAATTCTTAAAACCGCCCTCCGCCGATTGACAGCGGAGGGCGCCTGCGCTATACTGAGGCAGACTTAAGCGTATCAATAGGGTTAATACAGTCGTCGCGGGCGATTCGTGAATTGCAACTGCGATGGATATTACGGCTATCAGAAGGAGAACGCCCATGAAAAAGCTTTCCAGAATCTTATCGCTGCTTCTGTGCCTCGCCATGGTACTGGCGCTGACGGCCTGCAGCGGCCGTGAATCCGGCGGTTCCGGCAATCCCTCCGGCAGCAGTGCCGGCAGTGCGAAGGGCGGCGCAGCTGCCCCTACCCCCGCCGCGGCGGGCAGCGAGTATGTCTATACCGCGTCCTTTGCCGAACTGAACATGGAGGGCGAGGGCGCGGACTATCTCTCGTTTGTCCTGGCGGCCGACGGCGGTTACTACGCCTACCGCAACGAGGTCGTCGGCCAGCGCGAGCTGCGTGACAACGAGTCGCTGGACTACGAGGGCCAGCTCGACCGCGTCCGTCCGCGCCTATACTTCGTATCTGCCGACGGCTCGGCCAGACCGGTGGCGGGCTACACCCCGGTGGAGCTGCCCGAGGTCGCGGCCGACCACGATGTCTCGGCCTACGGCACAGCGCTGCTGCGCACGGACGGCGGCTTCCTTGAAATCCTTGAGGTCAGCGAGAGCTGGGTCGACGCGCCCGAGGGTGTGACCAGCTCGGACATGGACTACTGGCGCTACTGGAAGAACAACAGCAGCCAGTGTCTCCGCACGCTCGACGCAAACGGGGCTGTGCAGAGCTCTGTTACGCTGGATGTGAGCCGCGTGGCCGAGGAGGGCTATTTCGGGATCTACTCGGCCGCTGTGGATAAGGACAAACTGATCGTCTGCAGCGACAAGCTCTGTGTCTTCGATATCGGCAGCGGCGCGCTGCTCTCGACCATCGACGGCGTTTCATACGCCGAAAAGATCGTCCGCCTTTCTGACGGCCGCCTGGCTGTCGGCTACTGGGGCGACAACGGGCCGGAGCTCGCGGTGCTCACCGACGGCAAGCTCGGGGAGAAGCTGCCCGTCAACACCGGCATCGACCTCTACCGCCTGATCGATGGCAGCGGCGACTATCTCTATTACTATTCCGACGGCATGTCCTTCTACGGCGCAAAGGCCGAGGGTGACGAAAAGCTGTTCAACTGGGTCAACTGCGATGTGAACCCTGTTCGCCTGGCCTTTTATTCGATGGCCGGGGACGGCAGCGTGATCGGCGTCGAGACGCGCTGGCGCAACAGCACCGACAGCGTCGAGATGGAAATGGTCACGCTCCGCCGCGTCCCCGCCTCGAGTCTCCCGGCACGCACGACGCTGACGCTCGCCACGCAGGGGCTCGGCTTTGACGCGCGCGATGCGATCATCGACTTCAACCGCAGCCACCCGACGGCGCACATTGAGGTTGTCGACTACTCCGAGTATAACACAGAGAACGATTATTCCGCCGGTCTGACCAAGCTGAAGACCGAGATCCTATCGGGGCGCATGCCCGACATCCTCGATCTCAACCAGATGCCGGCCGACCAGCTCGGCGCGCGCGGATTGCTGCAGGATCTCTATCCCTTCCTCGACGCCGACAGCGAAATCACCCGCGACTCTTTCTTCCCGACGCTGCTGACAGCGCTCGAGGAGGGCGGCAAGCTCTACGGCATCCCCAGCACCTTCAGCGTCATCACGCTCGCCGCGGCCTCGGAGCTTGTCGGTGAGGAGCCCGGCTGGACCGCGCAGGATATGGAGGCCGCGCTGCGTGAGCTGCCCGAGGGTGCCACGGCCTTCTCTCCCTATACAGGCCGCAGCGCCATGCTGCGCTCGACCGTGATTCTTGAGCTTGACCGCTATGTCAACTGGGAGACCGGCGAGGTCAACTTCACCGATCCCGGCTTTGTCGAGCTGCTCAAATACTGTGCGCAGTTCCCCGATGAGAGCACGATCAATTACGAGACCATCGAAGACAACGACTACGAGCGCATCATCTCCGGCCAGCAGTTGCTGACAACAGCCTATCTCAGCGATTTCCACGATCTGTTCCAGTACGTCTATCTCTTCGGCGGGCGCGAGAACGGCTATACGCTGATCGGCTACCCGACCACGAGCGGCGTCGGCAGTCTGTTTGATGTGGCCAACAGCGCCTATGCGATCACACGCGACTGCAGGGACAGCCAGCTCGCCTGGGAGTTCATACGCTCGACCTTGAGCAAGGACAGCCAGCTCGACAGCAACAGCTACGGCTTCCCGACCAACCGCGCCGCCTTTGAGCAGCGATTGAAGGAGGCCATGACGCCCCAGTACGAGAAGGACGCCGACGGCAATTACAAGCTGGACGCCAACGGCGAGCGCATCGAGCGGAGCATCGGCGGCAGCAGCCTTGGCAACGGCATCGACTTCCAGTTCTACGCCGTCAGCCAGCCGATGGCCGACAAGCTGATGGAGGCCATCAACAACACCACGCGCACGACGAGCGCCAACGACGAGATATTGAAAATCATCAGCGAGCAGGCCGAGGCCTTCTTCGCCGGCGACAAGAGCGCCGAGGAGGTCGCCAAACTGATCCAGAGCAAGGCGAATATCTACGTAAACGAACAAAGGTAAAAACATAAGGCCGGAGGGATTGTGTCCCTCCGGCCTTATGTCGTATGCTTGGTTTTAATCCAGCTTAACCTCTCCAGATCTTGTCCGCGTCAATATCTTTGAGCGTTGCCGCGCCGCACATCGTCATCGTGCCCTTGAGCTCGGCGACGATCTTGTCCATGTACACACGGAAGCCCTCTTCTCCGCCGCCGTAGATCATGTTGAGGATCGGGCGGCCGATCAGCACGCCGTCGGCCCCGAGCGCGAGCGCGCGGAACACGTCGACGCCCGAGCGGATGCCGCCGTCGACGAGAATGACGATCTCGCCCTTGACCGCCTCAACGATCGAGGGCAGCACCTCGGCCGTCGAGGGGCAGGCGCCCTGCACGCGGCCGCCGTGGTTGGATACGACGATCGCCGCGGCGCCGCTCTCAACGGCCTTGCGCGCGCCCTGCGGCGTCATGATGCCCTTGATGATGAAGGGCATTTTCGCATAAGCGATCAGCTCGCGCATCTCCTCGACCGACTTGCTGCCGGCGTTCGGGTTGAGCTTTTTCAGGAAGGGGAGCCCCGCGCCGTCGATATCCATCGCGACGGCAAAGGTTCCGGCAGCGTTGAGAATATCGAGCTTTTCCATCACAAATTCCCGGTTCCAGGGCTTGATCGTCGGAATGCCGATGCCGCCGACGGCTGCCATGTCGCGCGCAGCCGACTCCATGACCGCGGGGTCGACGCCGTCGCCGGTCCAGGCGGCGACGCCGTAGCCGGCCGCCGCGGGAATCAGGATCGCATTATATTCCTGGTCCTTGTATTTCGGCCCGTAGTGCAGGTCGATCGAGCCGAGCGGGGCCGCGAAGATCGGTGCGGAGAAGCGGTGTCCGAACATCTCGAACGAGACGTCCGGCGCGGTGTTCGCACAGAGTGTGTCCATGTTGACACAGATCTCCTGCCACTTGTCGAAGTTGCGCGCGGCCGTGTTGCCGGGGTACTTGCAGCCCGGCCCCGGCACCGCGTTGCCGCAGGCGCGCCCGTTGCACACCGCGCAGTTTTTGCAGTACGGCCCTACCTGATTGGCCGCCGCGTCGTGGATTTCCTGATAAGTCATTGTACAGCCCCTCTCATAGTATTACTTGTTATTTATATATGTGGATATCGCTTAAATCCTGTCCGTGAAACTTGGCTCGCCCCGGAGCGAAGCGAGAGGGGAGAGCTGGCGCGGCAGCGCCTGAGAGGGGAAGTCTGCGGCCCCTCTTCGCCACTTCGTGGCACCTCTCCCCGACGCGGGGAGAGGCAAGGGCTTTGGCGACAGTTATAGCCCCGTTCCGTCAAAATCCGGGATCATCGCCCCGGTTGCGGCGGCGACGTCCTGGCTGTAGCCCTCCAGGCCCAGCTTTTTCATATAGCAGATCAGATTTTCGTTTGTCTCTGCATCGATCGTCTGTTGCAGCTCGCTCCACCGCTCGGTCCCGGGCATCGGGGTATACTGGCTCATCAGACTGAAGAGCACGCTGCCCGCGGGGAAGTGCTCGGCCACAAAGTCCATCACGTCCATCGCGTTGAGCTCCTGGCCCGGCAGAATGAGGTGCCGGATCAGCACGCCGCGTTTCATAAGCCCCTCGCCGTCGAGCACATAGGGCCCGACCTGGCGGAACATTTCTTCGATCGCGCGCTCGGCCACCGCGGGGTAGTCCGCCGCGCCCGAGTAGCGCCGGGCCGGCTCGCTCTTCTCATATTTCATATCCGGCAGATAGACGTCGATCAGACCGTCAAGAAGGCGCAGCGTCTCCACGCTCTCGTAGCCGGACGAGTTCCACACGACCGGCACGCCGAGCGAAACACGGGACAGAGCCTCGGCGATGGGGCGCACAAAATGGCTGCCGGTGACAAGCTCGATGTTGTGGACGCCCGTGTCGCGCAGGCGCAGCATCGTATCCGCCAGCGCCTCGACCGTCAGCTCCTGTCCTGCGCCGCCGCGCGAGATCTCGCGGTTCTGACAGAAGACGCAGTGCAGATTGCAGCCGGTAAAAAAGATCGTCCCCGCGCCGCGCGTGCCGCTGATGCAGGGCTCTTCGCCGTAGTGTGCCGCCGCGCGTGCGACACGGGGCAGCGCGCCGGAGCGGCAGAAACCCGCAGGCTTCTCTCCGCGCTCGGCGGCGCAGTGCCGCGGACAGTCAGAGCAGGTGAATTTCACGTCGTTTTTCCTACCATTTTATACCAAATAGGCAATTTGATGAAGAATTCCCATTCCTATCGGCCTGATTATAGCGCAGTTTTGGGCAAATTGCAAGAATTCAGAAAAGTTGAAAAAAAGGATAGGAATTTTCATCATTCTGTGCTAAACTAAGTGCGTTTGATGTGGATTCATAATAGATATGCCCACCAGACACACCGGGATGGCAAATCCCCCTTCGAGGTGACAAGCGTTTTGCTGAATATCGTACTATTTGAGCCGGAAATTCCGCACAACACAGGCGCGATCGCGCGCACCTGCGCCTGCACGGGCGCAAGGCTGCACCTGATCCGCCCTCTGGGCTTTGACATATCGGATAAATACGTCAAGCGCTGCGGGCTGGATTACTGGCCTTTGGTCGATCTGACGGTATACGATAATCTCGATGAGTACTTTGCCAAAAACGGCGACGACGGTCTCTATCTCGCCACGACCAAGGGCGCGCGCAGCTATGCCACGGCCGACTTCACGGCGGAGAGCGTCACGCTGATGTTTGGCAAGGAGACCGCGGGGCTGCCCGAGTGGCTGCGTGAGCGCTATCGCGACAGGTGCATCCGCATCCCCATGATCAGTGACGCGCGGAGCCTGAATCTTTCCAACTCCGTCGCCGTGCTTGTCTACGAGGCCCTGCGCCAGCAGGGGTTTCCGGGACTGAAAGGAACCGGGAGCATGCTGGCTGAATAATTGTTTCTCTGCGTTTCCCAATTTGTTTATATTATTAAGGAGGAAAAATCCAAATGAACTACAGCAAAAAGACCGTTTACGATGCCGACGTAAAGGGTAAGAAAGTTCTTCTCCGCTGCGATTTCAACGTTCCCCAGGACAAGAAGACCGGCGCCATCACGAGCGACAAGCGCATTGTCGCCGCGCTGCCGACCATCAAGTACCTGCTCGACCAGGGTGCCGCCGTCATCGCCTGCTCCCACCTGGGCAAGCCCGACGCCACCTTTGATGCCTATCTGAAGAAGCTGGACAAGAAGGGTGTTACCGACGAGTCCAAGCGCACCGAGGACGCCTGGAAAAAGTCCAACGCGAAGCTGACGCTCGCGCCTGTTGCCGCCCACCTCGGTGAGCTGCTCGGCATGGACGTTATCTTTGCCAAGGATACCATCGGCCCCGACGCCCAGGCCAAGGCCGCTGCGCTGCAGCCCGGCCAGATCCTGCTGCTCGAGAATCTGCGCTTCGACAAGGGCGAGACCAAGAACGATCCCGACTTCGCCAAGGCCCTGGCCGACATGGCTGAGGTCTATGTCTCCGACGCTTTCGGCACCGTGCACCGCGCCCACGCCTCCACCGCCGGTGTCGCCGCCTATCTGCCCGCCTACGCCGGCCTGCTCGTCGAGAAGGAACTGAGCGTCATGGGCAAGGCTCTGGACGATCCCAAGCGTCCCTTTGTCGCTGTCCTCGGCGGTGCCAAGGTCTCCGACAAGATCAACGTCATCAACAACCTGCTCGAAAAGGCCGACACCATCATCATCGGCGGCGGCATGGCCTACACCTTCAAGAAGGCCCAGGGCTTCGAGGTCGGCAAGTCTCTGCTCGAGGCTGACCGTCTCGACTATGCCAAGGAGATGCTCGCCAAGGCCGAGGCCAACGGCGTGAAGTTCCTGCTGCCTGTCGACAACCAGTGCGCGGCCGAGTTCTCCGCCGACGCCGAGCCTGTCCTCGTCGAGGGCAACATCCCCGAGGATCTGATGGGCATGGACATCGGCCCCAAGACCATCGAGCTGTTTGCCAATGCCGTCCGCGGCGCGGGCACCATCGTCTGGAACGGCCCTATGGGCGTGTTTGAGTTTGACAAGTTCGCCGTCGGCACCAAGGCCATGGCCCAGGCGCTCGCCGACAGCGGCGCCATCACGATCGTCGGCGGCGGCGACAGCGCGGCTGCGGTCGAGAAGCTCGGCTATGCCGACAAGATCACCCACATCTCCACCGGTGGCGGCGCTTCCCTCGAGTTCCTCGAAGGCAAGGAGCTGCCGGGCGTGGTCTGCCTGCTGGACAAGTAAGTCAGTATTCAAACATTACGAAAGGTCGAAATAAGCAAATGAACAGAAAATACCGCAAGACGGTCATCGCCGGCAACTGGAAGATGAACATGCTTGCCTCCGAGATCAAGCCCTTCATTGAAGAACTGAAGGCTAATATGCCCGCAAAGCGCGCCTGCGACGTCGTCCTCTGCGTGCCCGGCGTCATGGTTCCGGCCATGGTCAAGTCCGGCAAGGACGCCAAGGTTGCCGCCGGCGGCGAGGATTGCTCCTGCTTTGAAAAGGGCGCCTACACCGGCGAAGTCTCCGCGGCCCAGCTGGCCGACGTCGGCGCCAAGTACTGCGTTGTCGGCCACAGCGAGCGCCGTCAGTACCACGGCGAGGACGATATGCTCGTCAACGCCAAGGCCAAGGCCCTGCTGGCCCACGGTGTCAACCCTATCATCTGCGTGGGCGAGAGCCTTGAGCAGCGCGAAGCCGACCTGACCATGGAGTATGTGGCCTATCAGGTCAAGACCGCTCTCTCCGGCATCGATGCCACGGCGCTGCGCCACTGCGTCATCGCCTACGAGCCCATCTGGGCCATCGGCACCGGCAAGACCGCCACGGCCGAGCAGGCTGAAGAGGTCTGCGAGGGCATTCGTGCCGTCATCCGCAAGATCTACGGCGCCCGTCCCGCCCGTGCGGTTTCGATCCTCTACGGCGGCAGCATGAACGCCAAGAACGCGGCCGAGCTGCTCGCTCAGCCCGACATCGACGGCGGCCTGATCGGCGGCGCCTCCCTCAAGCCCGCTGACTTTGCCACGATCATTGCAGCTGCCAACCAGGAATAAGTAACCAATCAAAAGAGGCGCGGCATCTCGCCGCGCCTTTTTCAACGAGCACTACAGAATGGTTTTCACAGACGGAAACAGCACAGAATGCCTTCCCCTCGAGGGGAAGGTGCCCCAGTGCTCACACTGGGGCGGATGAGGTGAGAGCGGCAGCTTTTGCTCTGGCTGCAAATCGTTTGCGGAGAAACCAACCATTCAGACTAATCAAGCAGGAGAGTTTCTTATGAACAAAAAAACAGTTCTGATCATCATGGACGGCTACGGCATTGCGCCGGCCGCGCCGGGCAATGCCATCACCACGGCCCATAAGCCCAATCTCGACAAGATCTTCAGCGAGTATCCCAACAGCCTGCTGCAGGCCTCCGGTCTCGACGTCGGTCTGCCCGACGGCCAGATGGGCAACAGCGAGGTCGGCCACACCAACATGGGCGCCGGCCGCGTCGTGTTCCAGATCCTGCCGAAGATCACCCAGGAGATCTCCAACGGCAAGTTCTTTGAAAACAAGGTCTATATCAAGGCCATGGAGGACGCCAAGGCCAACGGCAAGGCGCTGCACATCATGGGTCTGCTGTCCACCGGCGGCGTGCACAGCCATCTCAACCACATCTTCGGCATCCTCGATATGGCCAAGCAGCGCGGCGTGGAGAAGGTCTATGTCCACTGCTTCCTCGACGGGCGCGATGTGCCGCCCACGAGCGGCGCGGGCTTCATGGCCGAGCTGCGCGACAAGTGCGCCGAGGTCGGCAATGCGAAGATCGCGACGCTGCAGGGCCGCTTCTGGGGCATGGACCGCGACAAGCGCTGGGACCGCGTCGAGGCGGGCTATAACGCCATCGTCTGCGGCGAGGGTGTCCGCGCCGACGATCCCGTGGCCGCCATCGAGGCGAGCTATGCCGAGAACGTGACCGACGAGTTCGTCAAGCCCACCGTGATCTGCCCCGAGGGCCAGATCAACGAGGGCGATTCTGTCATCTTCATGAACTTCCGCCCTGACCGCGCCCGCGAGATGACCTGGGCGCTGAACCTGCCCGACTTTGCGGGCTTTGCGCGCAAGAAGACCGTCTATCCGCTCAGCTATGTCTGCACGGCCCAGTACGACGAGAGCCTGCCGCTCCCGATCGCCTACCCGCCCGAGGTCATCGAGAACACGATCGGCGACTATGTGGCCGCCCACGGCCTCAAGCAGTTCCGCGTGGCCGAGACCGAGAAGTACGCCCACGTCACCTTCTTCTTCAACGGCGGCGTCGAGAAGGAGACCGAGGGCGAGGATCGCTGCCTCGTGCCCTCCCCGAAGGAGTTTGCCACCTACGATCTCGTGCCCCAGATGAGCGCCGAAACCGTCTGCGACAAGGTTGTCGAAGCAATCGCGAGCGACAAGTACGGCATGATCATCTGCAACTTCGCCAACTGCGACATGGTCGGCCATACCGGTGTCATGGACGCGGCTGTCAAGGCAGTCGAGACTGTGGACGCCTGCATCGGCCGTATCTGGGCTGAGGTTGAAAAGCATGACGACGTCGTGCTGCTCATCACCGCCGACCACGGCAACGCCGACGTGATGTTTGACGAGACCGGCAAGGTCAACACGGCCCACACCACGAACCCTGTGCCCTTTGTGGTCTGCGAGAAGGGCCTCAAGGTCAAGCCGGGCCGCCTGGCCGACATTGCCCCCACGATGCTCCGCCTGATGGGCCTCTCCCAGCCCGCGGAGATGACGGGCGAGTGCCTGATCGAAGCATAAATGTTCAGTCCCTTAGGGGACTGAACATTTATAGGGGTTGCACGGCGCTGCGCGCACTCGGCTTGCGGGGGACGCCTCGCACACTTGCGCCGCGATGAGAGTTTTTTCCGAGGCGCATGTCCCCGGAAAAAACATATTAAAACAGTTTTTCGCCTTTCGAGGCGAAAAATCAGAGGGGAGAGCCCCTCTGAACGCCCCCATGCGCAGGTAACTGAGCTAATACAAAGAATACTTTCACCGAATCGCTGTGAGATCCGGAAGAAGGAAGAGAGATATCATGTCTACTATCACTGCCAAGACCCCTTGGGTGCCGTTTATGGGCGAGGTGCCGATGCACCTCGACTACTTTGAGGGCTCGATGTTCGACGCCGTCAAGGCCATCGCCGACAAGTACCCGGACAACGTCGCCTTTGACTTCATGGGCAAGTCAACGACCTACCGGCAGCTGATCGCGGAGATCGAGCGCTGTGCCCGCGCGCTCAAGACCATCGGCGTGCGCGAGAACGACAAGGTCACGATCGCCATGCCGAACTGCCCGCAGGCCATCTATATGTTCTACGCGGTCAACCTCGTCGGCGCGATCGCGAACATGATCCATCCGCTCTCGGCTGAAAAGGAGATCGAATTCTACCTCAACGAGTCCGAGTCGGTCACGGCCATCACGCTCGACCAGTTTTACAACAAGTTCGAGTCGATCCGCGCCAACACGAAGGTCGTCAACATCATCATCGCGAGCGTCAAGGACGCGCTCTCGCCCACGATCCGCGCGGGCTACATGCTCACGCAGGGACGGAAGATCAAGCGCATCCCCGCGGACGCGCCCGTCATCCGCTGGAAGCAGTTCATGAAGCTCAGCCGCGTGTGCTTCTATAAGTATCAGGTACAGCGCAGGAGCGACGATCCGGCTGTCATCCTCTACTCCGGCGGCACCACCGGCACCACCAAGGGCATTGTGCTGACCAACCGGAACTTCAACGCGCTCGGCCAGCAGGTCATTGCGGCCAACCCGATTTTCCGGCCCGGCGACAAGATGCTCTCGGCCATGCCGCTGTTCCACGGCTTCGGTCTGGGCGTGTGCATCCACACGATGCTCTCGCAGGGCGGGCGCTGCGTGCTGATCCCGCGTTTCACGGCCTCGACCTATGCCAAGGACCTTGTCAAATACCGCTGCAACTATATCGCCGGCGTCCCGACCCTCTACGAGGCGCTGCTGCGTCTGCCCAGCATGGACGGCGCGGATCTCAGCTGTCTCAAGGGCGTGTTCTCCGGCGGCGACAGCCTGTCGATCGAGCTGAAAAAGAAGTTCGACCGTTTCCTCGCCGAACACGGCGCGACGATCCAGGTGCGCGAGGGCTACGGCACCACCGAGACCGTCACAGCCTGCTGCCTGACGCCGCTGACCAAGGCCAAGGAGGGGAGCATCGGCATCCCGCTGCCCGACGTCTATATGAAGATCGTCGAGCCCGGCACCGACCGCGAGCTGCCCTACGGCGAGGAGGGTGAGATCCTGCTGGCCGGACCGACCGTGATGAAGGAATACATGCACCACCCCGACGAGACAGCCCAGACCCTCCGCCGCCACAGCGACGGTCTCACCTGGGTCTATACCGGGGATCTCGGCATCATGGACGAGGAGGGATACATCTTCTTCCGCGGCCGCGCCAAGCGCATGATCATCTCCTCGGGCTACAATGTCTACCCCGCCCAGATCGAGAACATCCTCGACGCCAGCGAAAAGGTTCAGATGAGCTGCGTCATCGGCGTGCCCGACCCCTATAAGATGCAGAAGGTCAAGGCCTTTGTCGTTCTGGCACCCGGCGTGGAGAAGAGCGAGAACACCAAACAGGAGCTGCTCGACTACTGCCGCGACCGCATTGCGAAATACGCCATGCCCTATGATATCGAGTTCCGCGACGATATGCCCAAAACGCTCGTCGGCAAGGTCGCCTACCGCGTACTCGAAGAAGAGGAGCTCGCGAAGGTTAGTGGTTAGTGGATAGTGATTCGTTCATAACGAGTGAAGGATATACATATAAACAGGCACGGATTGATTCCGTGCCTGTTTTGTGATATAATAAGCGCAAACGCGCTTATTATATTTGATTTTATGTCGTTTTTCTCGCCGCTCGCGCGGCAACCGAAAAACATGACAAATTATATCATAAGACCTTCGGCCTTATGATATAATAAGCGCAGATGCGCTTATTATATTTGATTTTTACGTCGTTTTTCTCGCCGCTCGCGCGGCAACCGAAAAACATGACGAATTATATCATAAGCCCTCTGGGCTTATGATATAGTAGCGGCAAAGCATCGAAACGAAAGGGGCTTCGTATGAAACGAATCCTGTTTTCTGTAATTATACTTGCGCTGCTGCTCACAGCCTGCAGCGGCCGCAGTGCCGAAGCGCCGCGCGCCACCGCCGGGCTTCCCGCTGTGGCCGAGAGCGCGCCGGAGAGCGCGGCACCGACAGCGGAGCCGACGCCCTTTACAGCCCACCAGACTTCCGGCAGCGAGGCGGCGGGTTCCCTGCGCGTCAACGGCTTATCCTCCGTTCTGACGCTCGAGCCGCCCGCCGACTGGACCTGGGAGGCCGTAGACGGCGAACACGCCGGCGTAGCGCTATGGCCCGAGCTCGGCGAGGACTTTCGCGTGACTGTCACATACTGGCCCGAGGGCTTTGCCCGGTGCGGCACCGGTATCACCGAACGGGAGGTGCACGTCGGCGAAGATATCCCCGCCATTCTGATGACCGAGGACGTCGGTGGTACGATGACCTGGACACTGCTGCTTCGTACGGAAGATGCTTATGTCCTTACTTGCACCGCCGGCGGTGCCCGATTCGAAGCTTACAGCGGCGGCTTGAACGAGCTGCTCGCTTCGCTGTGCCTGCGCGCAAAATAACGCGGCCTGTTGGCTCGCCCCGCCACGCGCCGTAGGGAGGCAGTCCGCCTTGCCGCGAATGCCTTTCCCGGGCCTGCTTACGCGACGGGCTTACGCGACGGCCCGCCAAAGGCGCGGCTGCGGAAACGGAACCTTCCCTTTCTCTGCCACCGGCAGCGGGAAGGTCCCGTTTCCCCAGATGCCTCCGCGCTGCCTTGGCTCGCCCCCGCCGCAAGGCGAGGGGAGAGCTGGCGCGACAGCGCCTGAGAGGGGCAAGGATAGCGCCGGGCCATCGGTTTCTCGGAACAGCGGCCCCTCTCCGTCACTGCGTGACACCTCTCCCCGACGCGGGGAGAGGCAAGAAAAGGAGCCCCAGCTCGCCCCGCCACGCGCCGTAGGGAGGCTTACGCGACGGCCCGCCAAAGGCGCGGCTGCGGAAACGGAACCTTCCCTTTCTCTGCCACCGGCAGCGGGAAGGTCCCGTTTCCCCAGATGCCTCCGGGGACCTGTGTATAATACGGCTTTACGATCGGCTTTCCAGACCGATCATAAAGCCGTCGAGCGACGCGGCGTGGATGTCCCCGCCGATCAGATGTCCGCGGTGCAGATACAGTGTGGCGTATACGCTCCCCGTCCAGCCCGGATAGTTGGTGATCGGCAAGGTGTAGACGTCCACGGTTTTCCCGCTATATGGCGCGAGATCATAGCCGCATACGCGCTGCATCTCGTTGTATTCCTTCATGCCGCCTGTGCGGCAGTCAGGCAGCTTGATCCGCTTGTGCGTTTCTGCCCCGGCGCTGCATTCCCATCCAAGCGAAGCCAAATACGCGGTGCGCTCCTCGCGCGCCGCCATTTTTTGTCCTCTCGGGAAGGGGAGCGCATAGTAGAAAAACAGCCCGATTCCAAGCAGCACAGCCAATATCGCCGCGCACAGAGAATTTCGTCGACCGCGTTCGACCGGATATACTCGCATCGTTCCTCACCTCGTGGTACAATACGCCAGACAAGGCCAAAGTAGTACGGGAAAGGGAGGAATTTGTATGACTATGACATAATGCTTAGTTTCAGCCGGGAAATTTGTGCATCTTGCCGATAGCATCTGGACACGCTTTGCGGTATAATTAGTTGCAATCCAGTTACAATTACTTACTTGATGTGTAACTTTTTGGGAGGAATCGCCGTGGCTCTGCTGCGATTGGATAAATATCTGTCCGACTGCGGCGTTTGCAGCCGCCGGGAGGCGAGGGCGCTGATCAAAAGCGGCCGCGTCACCTTGGACGGAACAGCCGCCGCGGCGGTCGACGCAAAGGTCGATCCCGATTCCGCCCGCATCATGCTGGATGGGCAAGAGCTTTGCTATCAGCGCTTTCATTATTATATGCTGGACAAACCGCTTGGTGTCGTGACGGCCACAGAGGACCGCAGGCAGCAAACGGTGCTGGACCTGCTGCCATCAGCGCTGAAGCAATGGAAGCTCTTCCCCGTCGGGCGGCTCGACAAGGACACCGGCGGCCTGCTGCTGTTGACCGACGACGGAGATTTTGCCCACAGGGTCATCTCGCCGAAAAACGAGGTCTGGAAGTGCTACCTGGCCGAGACCGAAGGTCGCGTCACGCCCGACGACGCGGCGGCATTCGCCGCGGGGCTGACGCTGAAAGACGGCACGGTATGTCTTCCGGCCATGCTCGAGGCGCTGGAGGGCTGCCGCTGTCTCGTCAGGGTGCGGGAAGGGAAGTACCATCAGGTGCGCCGTATGCTGGCAAGCCGGGGAAAACCTGTCATTTCGCTGCGCCGTCTTTCGATCGGCAGCCTGTCGCTGCCGCGCGATTCTTCACCCGGAGATATCACCGAACTCCGGGAAGACGATTTGTGCAGAGTGTTTATGGACAAATAGTCAAAAAACTCATAGTTATTGCTGCTAAAATTTGGCGGTGTCACAACAAACTCTAAAAAATTCACAAAAAATCGGTCGAAAAACTATTGAATATTACTTACTCTTGCGGTATCATGTGCACAGAAGAAAAATTCAGGCTTGGCACTTTGCCAGTCGTGCATGGGAGGAAGCAAGATGTCCACGAGAATATTCCAGAATGCGATCATTCAGATGAAGGACGCCTGCGATCGATCCGTCGGCGTTGTTGACGACCAGGGCTATGTGGTGGCCGCCAGCGAGCTGGCGCTGATTGGCTCTCAGTTGGAGGATTTCCACGCACAGGAGATCGAAAACACCGAACATTCCGTGACGAGTGACGTGCGGACCTTTGTCCCGCTTGCCAGAAACGGCAGCAAGCTCAACTATGTCGCCTTTGTCGAAGGGACGGACGCGCTGGCCCGTACGATCTGTGCGCTTGCCGCGGTCGCCTTCAACGAGGCAAAGGAGAATTACGAAGAGAAGCACAATAAGGCGGCCTTCGTGAAAAACATCATCAGCGACAACATTCTGCCCGGTGACGTGTATGTCCGCGCGAAGGAACTGCACTTTGTCACCGACGAACCGCGCAGTGTGCTGCTGATCCGCCAGACCACCAACTCCGATATTGCCGCGGTCGAGCTGCTGCAGCGCCTTTTCCCGGACAAGCAGCGCGATTTCGTCATCAACATGAACGAGAGCGATATCGTTGTCGTCAAGGCCGTTCTCAACGAAGAGAACAGCCGCGACGAGATCATCAAGGTTGCCCAGGAGATCGAAAAGGCCCTGCAGGAAGAGCTCGGCATCCGCTCGGTCATCGGCATCAGCACCGATTCCCACCACCTGCGCGAGCTGGCCGACCGCTATAAGGAGGCGCAGGTCGCCATCGATGTCGGCCGTGTGTTCGAGCCCGAGAAGACTGTCATCAACTACGAGAGTCTCGGCCTTGGCCGCATCATCTACCAGCTGCCGACGACGCTTTGCGAGATGTTCCTAAACGAGGTCTTCAAAAAGAGCCCCATCGAAACGCTGGACGAGGACACGATCGAAACCATCAACAAGTTCTTCGAGAACAATCTCAACGTGTCCGAGACCTCCCGCAAGCTCTATGTCCACCGCAACACGCTGGTCTACCGCCTGGAGAAGATCAAAAAGATCACGGGCCTCGACCTGCGCGAATTTGACCACGCCATCGTCTTCAAGGTGGCCATGATGGTCAAGCAATACCTGGATTCCCTGAATACTGCCAAGCACAGCTGAGCGACGGCCTTGCGCTGCCGCAGCGCGCCAGGCTGTGACAGGCAGAAGGAGACAAAGTTATGATACAGATGAAAAAAGTGAAAGTGGTCTACCGCAGCAGCGACACGGTCGCGCTCGACGGCGTGTCCATGTCGATCAACGAGGGCGAGTTCGTCTTCCTGGTCGGCCCCAGCGGCAGCGGCAAGACTACGATCATGAAGCTTCTGACCGGCGAGATCCGTGCCGACGCCGGGCAGATCGTTGTCAACGACTTCGATATGCGCGACATCAAGATCCGGAAGCTGCCGAAGATGCGCCGCACACTTGGCGTCGTGTTCCAGGACTTCCGCCTGATCGACAACATGAACGTCTATGACAATGTGGCTTTCGCCATGCGCGTCACCGGCGTCCGCAACAAGAAAATCAAAAAGCGCGTACCGGAGGTACTGGCGCTCGTCGGGCTGGAGGGGCGCGAGAAGCGTATGCCCAAGGAGCTCTCCGGCGGCGAGCAGCAGCGTGTCGCCATTGCGCGTGCGCTGGTGAACAATCCGCGCATGATCGTTGCGGATGAGCCCACTGGCAACCTCGATCCGGTGCGCTCGCTCGAGCTGATGCTCCTGCTCGAGAAGATCAACGAGGACACGGGAACCACGATTCTCGTCGTCACCCACGAAAAAGAGCTGGTCAACGCCCTGAACAAGCGCGTAATCTATATCAGCGAGGGCAAAATCATCAGCGATAGAAAAGGCGGGTATTTCGATGAGACTGAACAGTAGTGCGTATCTGATCCGGGAGGGCTTCCGCAGCATCGGCACCCACCGTTTCATGTCCTTTGCCTCGGTCGCCATCATTATGGCCTGCCTGCTGATTATGGGCTCGTTTTCTCTGGTGACCGAGAATATCAACGCCGCGATCCGCGCGCTGGAAAACCAGAACGAGGTCGTGGCCTATATCGACGAGACCTTGTCCGAGGAGGACGCCCGGGCTCTCCAGCCCCAGATCGAGGCGATCGGAAATATCGCCACGGTCGAATTTGTCAACCGCGCTGCGGCCATGCAGAACTTCATGTCGAACTTCTCTTCCTATGTGCAGGAGGGGATCGACGAGACGGTGTTCCGCAACCGCTTTGTCATTACGCTGGATGACATCACCTTTATGGCGCAGACCAAAGTCCAGATCGAGGCGATCCCCGGCATCGGAGCGGGCAATGTACTGGCCCATCTTGACTACGCGAAAGCCTTTGTCACGATCCGCAACGTCGTATCCGTTATCTCGCTTGTCATGATCGTGTTGCTGACCTTCATTTCCGTTTTCATCATGACAAACACGATCAAGCTTGCCACCTTCAGCCGCCGTGAGGAGATCGGCATCATGCGCATGGTCGGCGCCACCAACGGCTTTATCCGTTTGCCGTTCGTGGTCGAGGGCCTGGTTCTCGGCGTTATGGGCGGCGCGCTGGGCTTCGCGGCCACGGCGCTGCTCTATCAGCTGATTTCCAAGCGCGTTGTCGCCTCTTTCGGCGAGGCTCTGTTCAAGGTCGTGCCGCTCCAGCAGATCGCACTGCCGATGTTTGTCGCCTACATGGCGCTGAGCGTTCTGGTCGGTGTGTTCGGTGCGGCCAACGCGATCCGCGACTATCTCAAGGTTTGAGAAAAGGCTTTCGGATCATCTGATCGGAAGGACATTTCATGAACAAACAGTTTCAATCCATTATCTCTTTCGTCCTGGCGGCAGTGCTCGTGTTTGCACTCGCTCCGTCCAGGGCCTGGGCCGTCACGCAGGCCGATATCGACGCCGTGGAGGCACGCCGTCAGCAGCTTGCGGCTGAGAAGGAGAGCATCCAGGCGCAGATCGACGAGCTGACTGCCCGTCAGGTCAGCGCCGAGGAGAAGAAAAGCGCTCTTGAGGAGCGCAACCGTCTTACCCAGGAAGATCTCAACGCCGTACTCGAGCAGATCCGGCTCTATACAGAGATGATCGAAGAGCAGGGACACATGGTCGAGGACGCCCGGGAGAAGGAAGAAAAACAGCTGGCCCTCTACCGCGCGCGCGTGCGCGCCATGGAGGAAAACGGCGGTTACAGCGTCAATGTCCTCGGCGTGATGATGAACGCCACGAACCTCTCCTCTCTTCTGACAACCCTGACGGATATCCAGGGCATCATGCAGCGCGATCGCGCTGTTGAGGACGCCTATATCGCCGCGCGCGAGGAGTACGAGGGCGTAAAGGCCGAGTATGAGGCCACCAAGCTGAAATACGACGCCAAGCAGGAGGATCTCGAGGATAAGATCGAGGAGCTGCAGCAGCAGGTGCGGGAAACAGCCGCAGTGCTCTCTGAGCTGACTGTCAGCATCGAGGACGCTCAGGCCGCGTACGAGGCGGCCGCCGAGGCCGAGGTTCAGGCCGAAAACGAGATCGCCGTGCTCATGGAGCGCCGTGCTCAGGAGCAGCGCGCCGCTGCGGCCGCCGCCTGGGCGGCTGCACAGGCCGCAGCCGCGCAGAGCGGCGCATCCGGCGGCGGGAGCGACGGCTCCGGCACTTCGTCGTCCGCAAAGACATCTACAGGCACACTGCTGTGGCCCGTTCCGGGCTGCTACAACGTATCGAGCGACTACGGCGAGCGCTCTGACCCCTTCACCGGCGAAGAGCGGAACCACGCCGGCATGGACATCGACGGCTATGGCCACGAGGGCGACTCGATCGTCGCCGCCGACGGCGGTACGGTCGTCACGTCCGGCTATAACGACGGCTACGGAAACTATGTCGTCATCGACCACGGCAATGGCGTGTCAACGCTCTATGCGCACATGTCCGGCACGACGGTCGCCGCGGGCACCACGGTTTCGCAGGGCGATACCATCGGTATGCTCGGCTCCACTGGCCGTGCGACGGGCACCCATTGTCATGTCGAGGTTTTTGTCGACGGCAGCCGTGTCGATCCGTCCGATTACCTCAGCGCAGGCTGAATCCCTTCTGTCGACAAAGCCTGAAAAGCTCTGCGGCAGATGAAAGCCTTCCCTGTGAGGGAAGGCTTTATAAACATTCCCGCGTTCTCTTTCTTCCGCCGACAGACGGTCAGAGAACAGACAAAGGAAGAGATCTATGAAGAAAACAACCCATAGCGCGTTACACACGGTCGTGACGCTTCTGACGGTCCTGGCGCTGCTGCTCGGCGTGCCGGAGGTGTCGGCCTTCGCAGTCACACAGCACGATGTGGACGTCCTGGCTGTTGAACGGGACCGTATTCGCGCCCTGAAGCAATCCAAACAGGCCGAGGTTGACCGTCTGATGGCCGAGCAGGCCGACGTCCGCGCCCAGAAGCAGGCTTTGGACGAGCGCAACGCATACACGCAGGATCAGATCAATCTGACCCGGCAGGAGATCGAACTTTACAGCGGTATGATCGCCGACAAGCAGCTCGAGGTCGAGGCCGCCCAGGAGGAAGTGGACACACAGCTGGCGCTCTACCGCACACGCGTGCGCGCCATGGAGGAAAACGGCGGCTATAACGTGCTCGATCTGGTGCTCAACACCACCGATCTCGGCGAGCTGCTGACAAATATCAACGATATCAACGATATCATGACGGCCGACCGCGAGCTTGAGGAATCGCTGATCGCCGCGCGGCAGCACCACGAGCGCGTCAAGGCCGAGTACGAGCAGACAAAGAAAAGTCTTGAGGAAAAGATCGATCAGCTCAATCTTGAGATTGAGGAGCTTGAGCGGCAGAGTGAAGAGGCGGCACAGCTGATTATTGACTATGAGAGCCGCATCGACCTGACCGAAGAGGAGGTCGCCGCCTACGCCGCTGAGGAACAGCAGACGCAGAACGAGCTGAACGATCTCTTCAACCAGCTGGAGGCGCAGCGCGCCGCCGAAGAAGCCGCCCGCCGCGCTGCGGCCGCAGCCGCCGGCACGCTGAACCAGGGCGGCGATACCGGCAGCGGCGACAGCGGTACGGACAGCGGCGAGAGCGAGAGCAGCACACCGGCGGTTGTCGGCAGCGGCAGCTTCAGCTGGCCCTGCCCGAGCTGCACCTATGTCACCAGCCGCATGGGCAACCGCTATCATCCGATTTTCTCGGAGTGGCGCTATCATTCAGGCATGGATATCGGGGCGTCCTACGGCTCGTCGGTTATCGCTTCGGACAGCGGCACCATCTGCTACTGCGGCGAAAAGGGCGGTTATGGCAACTGCATCATGATCGACCATGGCAACGGCTACTATACGCTCTACGGCCATCTGTCCGGCTATGCCGTCAGCTACGAGCAGACGGTCACCAAGGGACAGACCATCGGCTATGTCGGCTCCTCCGGCTGGGCCACGGGGCCGCATCTGCACTTTGAGATCCGCAGCGGCAGCACCGCGCTCGACCCGGAAGCGGTTGCGGGCTTTAGCGGCCTGACCTACGCGGCCGACGCCGGGGAATGACGCGGCCCGATCTCATACAAATACAACGATTGGGGATAAACTATGGATATTCTCTTACGCATCCTCGCGCCGATCGGCCGAGCGCTCCGGCGTCTGTTCAATATCGGCATCCCGCTGAAGGTCGTGCTGATCCTGCTGGCCCTGGCGGTCGGCGGCGTCTACGGCTGGACCTCGTCGAGCATGATGCGCGCCATGGGCGGCAAGTCCGACTATAACGAGGCCAAGCGCTATATTGAGATCAAGGATATCGTGGAGGACAATTTCATCGACTCGGTCAACCGCGCTTCCATGGGCAACTCGGCGGCCGCGGCCATGATCAGCGGCCTTGGCGATCAGTGGTCCAGCTTTATGTCCGCCGACGAATACCGCACCTATCAGATGTCTTCGGCCAACGAGTATTCCGGTATCGGTATGTCGATCCTGAAAATGCCCTCCGGCGGCTTTCAGATCACACAGGTGAACCCGAGCTCTCCGGCGGCCTGGTCCGGTCTCGGCGCCAACATGGTCATCGTCGCTGTGGACGATGTCGATGTCACCGGCATGGATACCGATGAAGTGCGCACGATGATCCGCTCGCGCCTCAACCGGGTGTTTACGCTGAAGATCGACGGACAGAAAGATCCGATCAAGGTCGACTGCTCGACAACCTATGTGAGCCCTGTCACCTATAAGGTCGACCGCACCGGCGCCGGTATTATCACGATCGCCAACTTCGAAGCCGGCTCTGCCGAGGACACGATCACTGCCATCGAGACCCTGCTCGGCCAGGGCGTCACAGGCTTTGTCCTTGACCTGCGCAACAATCCCGGCGGCCTCGTGGGTGAGATCCACACGCTGCTCGACTATCTGCTGCCGCAGGGCGAGCTGTTCTATACGGCAACAAAGAACGGCAGGCAGGACGTCTATAGCTCCGATAACCAGTGTCTCAAAACCAATTTCCGCGTGATCATCAATAATCATACCTACGGTGAAGCCGAGGTGTTTGCCAATGTCATGCAGGAGTTCCAGTGGGCCGCTCTGGTCGGGGAGGCGACTTCCGGCAAGACCCGCGCCCAGCAGACCATCGAGCTTGCCGACGGCAGCGCGATCCGGCTGTCCACCAAGAGCTACCGCACGGCCGGCGGCCGCGATATCTCCAGCGAAGGCGGCGTTGTGCCCGATACCATCATCTATAATACGGTCACCGAGGCGATCGACGCCTCTGTCAACGACGGCAACGGCACCGCCAGCTATAACGACGATGCCCAGCTGAGAGAATCGCTGCGCCAGCTGTCGATGTTCTCGTAAGTGTTGCAAAATACGGTTTAGCTGCACAAATGACGGTTCTGCCGTAGGGGAGGGGCTTGCCCCTCCCGGCGGTACCATGTTATTATTTATCGGCAATAAACGGCGCAATCGCAGCATTTTGCGGTTGCGCCGTACATAATTTGTAAATTAGTTTATTTGCGTGCGCGGGAGGGGCAAGCCCCTCCCCTACGTAAGAGACCTTCTTTTACTCGGTTTCCTGCATTTTGCAACACGCCCTTTTTTTGCTTTGCTGCATGAATAGCTCTTGAAGAGACAAGCTGTTAATGGTACAATAAACTGATACAGGTAAAAGATAGCTTGTGTATGCCGTGAAAAGGAGAAGTACAATGCCTTCCAATAAACTTGCAAGAACGAATGACGATATCCAGCGTGTGCTGTCGGCACGGCTGCGCGACGTGAAGGACCCCCGCGTCCAGCAGGGGATGATCAGCGTCACCCGTGTCGAGACGACCGGCGACCTGCGCTATGCCAAGGTGTGGCTGTCGGTGCTCGGGCTGGAGAACGAAAAGGAATTCAAGCGCGGACTGAAATCCGCCTCCGGCTGGCTGCGGCGCGAGCTCGGGAGCACGCTGAACCTGCGCTATACGCCCGAGCTCGTCTTCGAGCTCGATCATTCCATCGAATACGGCGCACATATCAGCCAGGTGATCGAATCTCTCGATATCCAACACGACGAAGAGAGCGGGGAAGAGGCATGAATGCCAAAGACGCGGCCAGACTGCTGCTGGAGAAAGACAACATTCTGCTGCTGACACACAAAAATCCCGACGGCGACACGATCGGATCGGCCAGCGCGCTGTGCGCGGCCCTGCGCCGCCGCGGCAAGACCGTGTGGCTCTATCCCAACCGGCAGGCCAGCACAAAGCTTGCGCGCTGGTGCGAGTGCTATTTCGCCCCGGACGACTTCAAGCCGGAATACACCGTGGCCGTGGATGTGGCGGACGAGAAGCTGTTTGCTCTGGGCTTTGAGGGCCGTGCGGATTTCTGCATCGACCATCACCCCACGAACACCCACTACGCCCGGCGTGAGCTGATCCTGGCGGACCGCTCGTCCTGCGGCGAGATCGTGCTGGATGTGATCAAGGCGCTGTGCGCCAAACCGAACCGCGAGGAGGCCAACCTCCTCTACATAGCGCTCTCGACCGACACGGGCTGCTTCCAGTATTCCAACGTCAATGCCCGCAGCTTTCGCGCAGCCGCCGAGCTGGCCGAGGCCGGGGCCGAGCTGCAACCGCTGAATCTCAGCTTTTTCCGCAAGGTCAGCGACGCGCGCATCCGGCTCGAGGGCATGCTCTATAACAGTATGAGCTTTCACAACGGCGGGCGTGTCGTTGTGGCCACGGTGACGCGCGAGATGATGCAGGCGGCCGGTGCGACCGAGGACGACTGCGACGATCTCGCGGGTCTGCCAGGACGCGCCGAGAGCGGCGAGCTGACACTGCTGATCCGCGAGCAGGCGGACGGCAGCAGCAAGGTCTCGGTCCGCTCGCTGCCTGGCATCAGCAGCAGCGCAGTCTGTGCGGCCTTCGGCGGCGGCGGACACGCGCAGGCCGCCGGCTGCACGATCGCCGAGACGCCGGAGCGGGCCAAAGAAATGCTCCTCGCCGTGGTTGACGAGGTGCTGCGATGAACGGCCTGCTGCTGATCGACAAGGAGCCGGACTGGACCTCGAACGACGTGGTGGTGAAGCTCCGCGGCGTGCTGCATGAACGGCGCATCGGCCATGCCGGGACGCTCGACCCGATGGCGACCGGCCTGCTGGTCGTGCTTGTCGGGCGCGCTACGCGTGCTGCGCAGTATGCCGAGGCACAGCACAAGCATTACCTCGCCAGACTGCGCCTGGGGCAGACGACCGACACGCAGGACATCTGGGGCCGCACACTCAGCGAGCAGTCGGCCGACGTCTCCGAAGAGCGGCTGTTGGAAGTGCTGAAAGCGTTTACCGGCGAGATCGAGCAGATCCCGCCGATGTATTCGGCCATCAAGATCAACGGCCGCAAGCTCTACGACATCGCCCGCCGCAGCGGCGAGATCGAGCGCGAGGCGCGGCCGGTCACGGTCGAAGCGCTCACACTGCTCGGCCGCGAGGGGGACGACTGGCTGCTGGACGTCCGCTGCTCGAAGGGCACCTATGTGCGCACGCTCTGCCACGATATCGGGCAGGCGCTCGGCTGCGGCGGCTGCATGAGCGGCCTGCGTCGGCTGGAGATCGGCGCGCTGTCGGTCGAAAACGCCCGCACGATCGCCGCGGTTCAGGCCGCGGAGGACAAGGAGGCGCTGCTGATCCCGACCGACCGCCTGTTTGTCGACCGGCCGCGCCTGACGGTTCGGGGCCGCGCCGAACAGAAGCTGCGCTGCGGGAACGACCTGCAGACGGATTCGGCCCCCGGTGAGTATCGTGTCTACGCGGAAAACGGCGAATACCTGGCGCTCTGCCGCGTGGAAGACGGCAGACTATCTACAGTAAAAAGCTTTTTTGAGGTGTCAACATGACGGAAACGAAGCGCGCTCTCGCGCTCGGTTTTTTTGACGGCGTACACATCGGCCATGCCGCGCTTTTGAATAAGACCAAGGCGCGCGCCGCCGAGATCGGCGCGATGCCCTCGGTGCTGAGCTTCGACGTGCACCCGGATACGCTGGTGCGCGGCGGCGAGGTTCCGCTGATCAACAGCGCGATCGGCCGCGAGGATATCATCCGCCGCTGCTTTGGTATCGAGAATGTGGTATTTATCCACTTCAATCGCCGCGTCATGCACATGCCCTGGCAGGAATTCGCCGACCGGCTGATCGACGAGCTGCACGTTGCCTGGATGGTCGTCGGCCACGATTTCTGCTTCGGCTACCGGGGTGAGGGGACGGCCGCACGATTGAAGGACTACTGCGAGAGCCGCGGCCTCGGCTGCGACATTATCGAACCCGTTATGCTCGACGGCACGGTTGTCAGCTCCACCTATATCCGAAAACTGATCGCCGAGGGCAATATCCGCGAGGCCAACCGCTTCCTCGGCCATCCGCACAGTCTCAGCGACACGGTGCACTCGGGCTACCACCTGGGCACCCGCATGGGTACGCCGACGATCAATATGTTTTTCCCCAGCGGCGTTCTGGTGCCGCGCCACGGCGTATACGCCGCAAAGGTCTTCATCGAGGACGGGAAGAGCTATATCGCGGTCACGAACGTCGGTATCCGCCCGACGGTCAGTGAGGATAACAAGGTCAGCGTCGAAAGCTACCTGCTCGACTACGAGGGCAATCTCTACGGCCGCCAGGCGCGCGTGGAGTTTTACGAGTTTTTGCGTCCGGAAAAACGCTTTGACAGCGTCGAAGCACTCGGCGAACAGATCCGCCGCGACGCCGACAACGCCCGCGCGTTCTTTGCCGCTCTGCAAGACGAACGAGATGCATAATATGCCTTCTCCTTGAGTAACCGCTGATTAATACGCCTTCGGCGCCTGACGGCAAAAAAACTTGAAATACACAAAGTATTTCTGCGTTTTTATGCCTTGATCTGACAAAGATTTGCTCGCCATTCGCTCTCGCCGTATTTAATCATCGTTTACTTGAGGAGAAGGTGGCTTGCCCCGTTCCCCCGCGAGGGGCAAGACGGATGAGGTGGAGCTTCAGACGACGTATCATTTCAGAATAAAACACCCGCCCGGTACAGAAGCCTGTCTGCTCTGAACCGGACGGGTTATTTATCGTATTAACGATTATTCGTTCGAGGATTCCTGCGGCTGCGCCTGCCGGGCGTCGCGCCCCCGGCGACCCGAACGACCGCGGCTGCGGCGGCGAGCCTGCGTGGCCTTCTGCCGGTAAAAGTCCTGCATCTCTTCATCAGCCTCGTAGACCAGACGGTTGGCGACCCAACTGCCGTCCTCGGCCAGCTTTTTGAAGCGGGCGCGCACAAGGAAGCTGCCGTGCTCCTCACAGGTGAACAGGTTCATATAGCGCTGATCGCCCTGGTTGACCCACTTGTTGCCCTCAAGCTCGCGGCCGCAGGCGGGGCAGCTGAAATGGAGCACGCGCGGATCGTCGAACGCGGCATTCTTCGTGAGAAAGCCGTCATATACCTCGTGCAGCAGGAAGTTCGGCTCCTGCGACTCGCCCTTCGGCTTGTAATTCGGCATACGGGCGGCGAGGATCTGTCCGGCCTCGTCATAGTGGCGCAGCCCCTCGGCCATATCGAGATGGGAGGCGACCAGAGCCGTGTTGTAAGCGTCGCCCAGCGCGTCGTGCGCCACACGGGTCTGCTCGATTTCGTAGTGCTCCATCGCGCTCGCCAGCGATTTCTGGTTTTTGTCGAGCCCGTTCTGCACATTGTAAATCAGCTGCAGGTTAATCCATTCGTTGATCCAGTCCCAGTCGAGATCGTGAATGATGATATTCTGCTCCATCACGCGCTGGTCGTCATTGCCCCAGGTCAGGAAAGTGACGCCATCGCCGCACCACTCGCGGAACTTCTGCAGTGCGTCGGGAAAGCTCTCACCGGCGGAGAGTCGCTCCTTGTCAAAGCCGGTGATATTTTTGACCTTATAGTGCATCTGGCGGAAATAGACGGGCTTGACGTCGATCGTAAACTCCTCGCCGGGGGTCATATCGTCGTTGAGCTTGACCGCGCCGATCTCGATGATCTCACCGCTCAGGTGGATCGGGAGCTTGTTGAATACGGAGGATTTGGAGCTCATCGCCTGGTTCCACTCCAAATCGACCACCACATAGTGCATAGCAAACAATCCTTTGTATATATAATGATAGCTGAAAACAAGTCAACATTGACATTATAGCATATCTGCCGTCAGCTTGCACTATCTTTTTTCCCTTTTTTATCTTTACCGAGCCCGGGCACTATGGTATACTGACTTGACCCCCGCAAAGAGGCGGGGGAGAACAGGATGATGTGAATATGGATGGAATGACAATCAACAGAGCGGCCGCGGCCTGCGGTGCAGCAGTTTACGGCGCAGTGAACGGCGAGCAGGCGCTTGGCCGCGTCGTGATCGACAGCCGCGCGATCGAGCCCGGCGATCTCTTTGTTGCCTATAAGGGCGAGCGCGTGGACGGACACGACTATATAACCGCCGCCTTTGATAAGGGTGCGGCCTGCTGTCTCGCCGAGCGCATCCCCGACGGGGAGATGCGGCCGATCCTGCTGGTGGACGACGTACAGACAGCGCTCGAGAAAATCGCCGCGGACTACCGCTCAACGCTGCAGCTGCCGGTCATCGGCATTACGGGCAGTGTAGGGAAGACCTCGGCCAAGGAGATGATCGCGTCCGTCCTGTCGCAAAAATATAAAGTTTTGAAGACCGAGGGCAATCTCAATAACCAGATCGGTGTGCCGATGACGGTCTCGCGCATCACGAAGGAGCATGAGATCGCCGTGGTCGAGATGGGCATTTCCGGCTTTGGCGAGATGACGCATCTCGCGGCGATCGCCCGCCCGACGATGGCTGTCTATACGGTCATCGGCCACGCGCACCTCGAGTTTCTGCACGATCTCGACGGCGTGCTGCAGGCAAAGACCGAAATGCTCGCTCTGATGCCGGAGGACGCGCCGGTGCTGATGAACGGCGACGACGAAAAACAGCGGGACTTCCGCTGCCGCCAGAATAAGACGCTCTACGGACTGGGCGAGGGTTGCGACCTGCGCGCCGTCGATATCCAGCCCCTGGGCGAGCGCGGCACCGCGCTGCGCATCGTGGGTCTGGGGCGGGATATCCGCGCCGTCATCCCGTCGCTCGGCAAGCATCTGATCTATGCCGCACTCGAGGGAGCGGCAGTCGGTATCCGCTTCGGCCTCAGCGACGCCGAGATCGCGGCGGGCATTGCGGCCTTCCGCGTCGTGGGCCGCCGCGCCGCGGTCATCGAGACCGGCAAGCTCACGCTGATCGACGACTGCTATAACGCCAACCCCGATTCCACGCGCTTTGGCATCGACACGCTGCTGAGCCTGCCGGGGCGGCACGTCGCCATCCTCGGCGATATGCTCGAGCTCGGGGAGGACAGAGCGCAGATGCACTACGATCTCGGCCGCTATGCCCGCGAGCAGGGCGTCGAGCTGCTGCTGTGCGCCGGGCCGAACAGCAGGGAGACGGTCCGCGCCTTCGGCGAGGGCGGCACCTGGTTTGAGAGCCGCGAGGCGCTGATCGCGGCGCTGCCGCAGCTGCTGCGCGAGGGCGACCGCGTGCTCGTGAAGGCCTCGCTCGGCATGCACTTTGACAAGGTCTCAGAGGCGGTGAAGGCCCTGTGAGCACAAAACCCTTCTTTGTCCTGCTGGACCTGGACGACACGATCCTCGATTTCCGCACGGCCGAGCACCGCGCACTCACGCGCGCTTTTAGTGAACTCGGTCTCGATTACAGCCAGCCGACGCTCGACCGTTACAGCGAGATCAACGCCTGGTACTGGCAGCAGTTAGAGAAAGGCGTCATGAGCCGCGAGCAGATCCTCGTCGGGCGCTTTGACGCGCTCTTTCGCGAGCGCGGCGTCGATTTTCCCGGAAAAACGGCCCAGGACCTGTACGAGAACTATCTCTGTCAGGGACACTTTTTCATGCCCGGTGCCGAGGCGCTGCTCGAGGAGCTGCACGGGAAATACCCGCTCTATCTGCTCTCCAACGGCAATTCGCGCGTGCAGGCCGCCCGCCTGCAGAGCGCCGGGATCTCTCCGTATTTCGCGGATATTTTTGTTTCGGAAACGATGGGCGTCGACAAGCCGAGCCTCGCCTTCTTCGAGGCCTGCTTTGCCCGGATGGCGGACTTCGACCCCGTGCGTGCGCTGATGGTCGGCGACAGCCTGAGCTCGGATATCCTCGGCGGGCAGCGCGCCGGGCTGCGTACCTGCTGGTATAATTACCGCGGCCGCCCCGTCGACCCAGACATTCAGCCGAGCTTTACGATCACCGACCTCGCCGAGCTCCCGCCGCTGCTGGAGCGGCTGGCGGCCGAGGAATAGTATACATCTTGTTGGTGTTGGCTTTGCACAGCAAGCCCGGATATACGGTTATGGCTTCCCCTTGAGGGGAAGCTGTCGCGGCGCGTCTAAACGCCGGCGCCGTGACTGATGAGGTGTCAGCGTCCGTATTATAGATAAGTGATATCGCAGCGTGCCACCTCATCCGTCATTAAAAACTTGGAATACACAAAGTATTCCCGCGTTTTTGTGCCTTGATCTGACGAAGATTTCCTCGTCAGCTGCTCTCGCCGCATTTAATCATCGTTTACTCAAAGGGGAAGGCTTTATCTGCCTCAAACCGATACCCTTATACATTTTTTAAAACAGAATCTGATACACCACCATCAGCACGATCCCCGGTGCGCCGAAGAGCGCAGAGATCAGCAGCGTCACCCAGGTGATTTCGATCCGGATGCCGACAAAATCGCCGAAAAAGTTCACCAGCCACAGCAGCACCAGGCCGACGACGGCATTCAATACAAACTTGAAAAGCTTTTTGATCGGCGCGGCCAATATGCGGATCAGCGCAATGACGCCGACGACAACGGCGGCCAGCATGACAAGGCTCGATACGTATTCCATGCGATCTCCTCCTTTTTGGATGCTATTTCCAGTTTATCTTTTCCGCTTTGGTTCATACTATGCCATGGACGAAGCGGCGGGCGCGATACAGAGACAGCGCCGCGGATGATATCGAATATCCTGTCGGATATAGAGATACATCCAAAAGGCTGTTTTGTCAAGCGGCGGGGCCGAACTTCCTGATGGTCACGCTGCGAGCGGGCCGGCGATCGCCGGCCCGCTTTGTCGTATTATGGAAAAGACGGACAGGCGGACAATGCACTGCCCCCTGTCCTTTTGACTTATTTTTGCGTGTCTTCCTGCTCCCAATACTTATCCCCGAAGAGAATACGCAGATAATCCTGACGGGGATCGACAATCCTTGCAATAGATACCGTTGCCTCTTCGATCCTGTACAGCGCAAGATGCTTTCCGCAGATAAAGAAACGAAGCTCTGTCGGATATCCGGTCAGAGCCTCGATCGACGGGCCGGACGCGGGAAAACGGGCCAGTGTGCGGAGTTCCCCGGTAATTGTCTGCAAGGTTTTTTTGGCAGCAGCCGGATTCTTCAGCTCCACGGAGATATACTGTTTGATTTCCGCCAGATCCCTGACGGCTTCCGGCGTTAGACAAACTTTATGCATCTGCAATCCCCAGTTGGCCCTCCGCCTCTTCCAGCGTGAGCCAGCCGTCCTTTTCCGCACTGTCCCAGCCCTTCTGTGTTTCTTCCAGCAGACGCCGCATCGCCTTTGCTTTCATAAACTCTGCATTTTCAGGCGATACCAGAAAGGGGAGGCCGTTTTCGTTCAACGATTGCTGGATGAAAACATTGATGGCGTCCGTCAGAGAAAGCCCTTGACTGGCATACACAGCCTCCGCCCGGCGCTTGACCTCCGGATTGATCCGCATCTGAAAGGTCGCTGTTTTTGGGGCGTTTAAAACATTAATGTTAGAATCCATATCGATCATCTCCTTGGATATAGTATATGACATAGAGATGATTATGTCAATACATTGTAATTACAGAATTTTAGCAGGGCAGAGACGACAAGAACCTGAGGATAACCTGTCCCGCACTTGCATTTTTTCGGCCTTTGCGCTATACTACGGACACTACAATGGTGATTTATGCAAGAAAGGCAAAACAGCATGGCAAAACGAAGCGAACAGTACGGAAACGACAGCATCTCCCAGCTCAAAGGTGCCGACCGGGTGCGCAAACGCCCCGGCGTGATCTTTGGCTCGGATGGGCTGGACGGCTGCGAGCACGCGGTATTTGAAATTTTATCCAACTCGATCGACGAGGCTCGCGAAGGCTACGGCGATCTGATAACCCTGACAAGCTTTGAGGACGGCTCCATCGAGGTCGAGGACTTCGGCCGCGGATGCCCGCTGGACTATAACCCGGTCGAGAAGCGCTTCAACTGGGAGCTGGTCTTCTGTGAGCTCTACGCCGGCGGCAAGTATAAGAACGACGACGGCGGCGACTATGAATTCTCCCTCGGTCTCAACGGCCTCGGCTCCTGCGCGACGCAGTACGCCTCGGAGTACATGGACGTGACGGTCTGGCGCGACGGGAAGAAGTACTCGCTCCATTTCAAAAAGGGCAAGGTCGTCGGCAAAAAGGGCCAGGAGCTGCAGATCGAGGACGCCGACCGCAAAAAGACCGGCACCACGATCCGCTGGCGCCCGGATTTAGAGGTCTTCACGGACATCGCGATCCCCGAGGAGTATTTTCGCGACGTGCTGCACCGGCAGGCCGTCGTCAACGCGGGCATCACGTTCCGGCTCCGTCTCCAGCACGGCAAGAGCTTTGAAACGGTCGATTACTGCTATGAAAACGGCATCACCGACTATGTGCGCGAGCTCGCCGGCGAGGGCGCGCTGACGGCCCCGTATTTCATCTCCGCCGAGCGGCGCGGCCGCGACCGCGAGGACAAGGGCGAATACAAGGTCAAGATCTCGGCGGCCTTCTGTTTTTCCAACAAATCGCAGGCCATCGAGTACTACCACAACTCCTCGTGGCTGGAAAACGGCGGCGCGCCGGACAAGGCGGCCAAGCTCGCCTTCACCTATGCCGTCGACGCCTACATCAAAAAGCTGGGTAAATACCAGAAGAACGAGAGCGCCATCAAGTTCCAGGACGTGCAGGACTGTCTGATCCTGGTCACCAACTGCTTCTCAACACAGACCTCCTATGAAAACCAGACCAAGAAGTCCATCACCAACCGCTTCATTCAGACGGCCATGACCGACTTCTTCAAGGAACAGCTGGAGATCTATTTCATCGAGAACAAGCCCGAGGCCGACCGCATTGCCGAGCAGGTGCTCGTCAACAAGCGCAGCCGCGAGACGGCCGAGCGGGCCCGCCAGGGCATGAAGAAAAAGCTCTCCGGCTCGATCGACATCTCCAACCGCGTGCAGAAGTTTGTCGACTGCCGCAGCCGCGATCTCGACCGGCGCGAGCTCTATATCGTCGAGGGCGACTCGGCTCTGGGCTCGGTCAAGCTCTCGCGCGACGCCGAATTCCAGGGCGTCATGCCGGTGCGCGGCAAGATCTTGAACTGCCTCAAGGTCGACTACGTCCGCATCTTCAAAAGCGAGATCATCACCGACCTCATGAAGGTCATCGGCTGCGGTGTCGAGGTCAAGGACAAGCACACCAAAGATCTGTCCAGCTTCGATCTCAACAACCTGCGCTGGAATAAGATCATCATCTGCACGGACGCCGACGTCGACGGCTACCATATCCGCACGCTGATCCTCACGATGCTCTACCGCCTCGTGCCCACGCTGATCCGCGAGGGCTACGTCTATATCGCGGAATCTCCACTGTACGAGATCGAGAGCAAGGGCAAGACCTGGTTTGCCTACACCGACAAGGAGAAAAACGACATTGTCGCCGGCCTGAACGGCGCCAAGGCGACGATCAACCGCAGCAAAGGTCTCGGCGAGAACGACCCGGATATGATGTGGATGACAACCATGAACCCCGAGACCCGCCGTCTCATCAAGGTCATGCCTGAGGACGCCGCGCGCATGAGCGAGGTCTTTGAGCTGCTGCTGGGCGACAATCTCGAGGGCCGCAAGAACCATATCGCCGAATTCGGCGCGCAGTACCTCGATCTGGCGGATTTGTCCTAAGCGATTGAACGAAAAAAGGTAAGATAGTCCGATGGCTAAGAAAAAAGAAACCGAAGCGAAAAAATATAACAATCCGAACGTCCTCGGCTTGAAGGCCGCGGTCGTCGAGCAGCCGATCACCGAGACGCTGGAGACGAACTTCATGCCCTATGCCATGAGCGTTATCATCTCCCGCGCGATCCCGGAGATCGACGGCTTCAAGCCCTCGCACCGCAAGCTGCTCTTCACGATGTATAAAATGGGCCTTCTCAGCGGCAGCCGCACGAAGAGCGCCAATATCGTCGGCCAGACCATGCGCCTCAACCCCCACGGCGACGCCGCCATCTACGAGACGATGGTGCGCCTCTCGACGGGCTGCGAAGCGCTGCTGACGCCCTTTGTCGACTCCAAGGGCAACTTCGGCAAGGTCTATTCCCGCGATATGTCCTACGCCGCCTCGCGTTATACCGAGGCCAAGCTCGCCCCGATCTGCGGCGAGGTCTTCCGCGATATTGACAAGGACACCGTGGATTTCGTCGACAACTACGACGGCAGCATGAAGGAGCCCTCCCTGCTGCCGACGGCCTTCCCAAACGTGCTCGTCTCCGCCAACAGCGGCATTGCAGCGGGCATGGCCAGCGCGATCTGCGGCTTCAACCTCAACGAGGTTTGCGAGACGACGATCAACTATCTCAAGGACCCGGACTGCGATATCTACGCGACACTCCCGGCCCCCGATTTTCCGACCGGCGGCGAGCTGATCTACGACCGCAAGGAGATCGAGATGATCTACCGCACAGGCCGCGGCAGCTTCAAGGTGCGCGCCCGCTGGCGCTATGTGGAAAAGGAAAACCTGATCGAGATCTACGAGATTCCGTATACCACGACCTCCGAGGCCATCATCGACAAGGTGGCCGATCTGATCAAAACCGGCAAGATCCGCGAGATCAACGACATGCGCGACGAGACCGACCTCTCGGGCTTAAAGCTCGCGATCGACCTCAAGCGCGGCACCGATCCCGACAAGCTGATGCAGAAGCTCTTCAAGCTCACGCCGCTGCAGGATCCCTTCCCCTGCAACTTCAATATCCTCGTGGCCGGCAATCCGCGCGTCATGGGCGTGCGTGAGATCCTGGAGGAGTGGAGCGCCTGGCGCATGGAGAGCATCCGCCGCCGTGTGTTCTTTGACCTGCACAAAAAGCAGGAGCGGCTGCATCTGCTGCAGGGTCTCGGCAAGATCCTGCTCGACATCGACAAGGCCATCGCCATCATCCGCGAGACCGAGCTCGAGAGCGAGGTCGTGCCCAACCTGATGATGGGCTTTGGCATCGATCAGATCCAGGCCGAGTATGTGGCCGAGATCAAGCTGCGCAACATCAACCGCGAGTATATCCTCACGCGCACAGCCGAGACCGAAAAGCTCGAGCAGGAGATCGCCGAACTCGAGTCCATCCTCAACAGCCGCCGCAAGATCAAGAGCATCATCATCGACGAGCTCAGGCAGATCAACAAAAAGTACCCGTCTCCGCGCAGGACCGGCATCGTCTACGCTGACGAGATCGAGGAATTCGTCGAGGAGGACCACGTCCCCGACTATGCGGTGACGCTCTTCCTCTCGCAGCAGGGCTACTTCAAGAAGATCACGGCACAGTCTCTGCGCATGAGCAGCGAACAGAAGTACAAAGAGGGCGACAGCCTGAAAACCTCCTTTGAGATCTCGAACAAGGGCGAACTCCTCTTCCTCACCGACCACCAGCAGATGTACAAGGCCAAGGTGGCCGATTTTGAAGAGAGCAAGGCCTCGGTCCTCGGCGTCTATCTGCCGACCAAGCTGCAGATGGACGAGGGCGAGAATGTCATCGCCATGTTCGATCCCGGCGACTACCGCGGCAACCTGCTGTTTGTCTTTGAAAACGGCAAGATCGCGCGCGTGGAGCTCGCCGCCTATGATACCAAGACCAACCGCAAGAAGCTTCTCAACGCCTGTTCAGACAAGAGCCCGGTTGTTGCGGCGCTTGCGCTGCACGACGAGATGGATCTCGCGCTCTTCGCGAGCGACGACCGCTGCGTGGTCGTGAACACCTCGCTGCTCGCGGTCAAGTCCACCCGCAATACCCAGGGCGTCGGCGTCATGAGCTTAAAGCCGCGCCGCAGTGTGACACGCGCCTGTCCGCTCACCGAGACCAGCATCCAGAACGTCACGCGCTACCGCGTCCGCAGCATTCCCGCCGCCGGCGCTGTGCTGAAAAATGAAGACCGCGAGGAGCAGCAGATCAGTCTGATCGAATAAAAAGGCGGCTGCTCGCTTATCCCACCACACTGTAAAAAAGAATAAAGAATAAAGAAGGCGTTCCTATGATCAAGCCCGGACTGCCCAACAACCAGACTGCCCCCCAGCTCGTGAAAAAGTATCTCACCATCCTGCTCGGCTCGCTGATCTATGCGGTCGGTTTCCAGTTTTTCATGTATCCGAACCACATCGTTGCGGGTGGCTGCGTCGGTATTTCGATGATCATCAACCGTCTGACGGGCCTGCCCGTCGGCGTGACGAACATGGTGCTGAATATCCCACTGTTTCTGATCGCCTGGAAGCACTTCGGGCTCAGCTTTCTGATCGGATCGCTGGCCGGAACGTATATCTCTTCGTTCCTTGTGGACGCGCTCGCGGCTACGGGCGTCGTCGCAACGCTCGATCCGATGCTCGGCGCGATCATCGGCGGCGTCATCAAGGGCGCGGGGCTCGGCATTATCTACTCGGTCGGGGCCACGACCGGCGGCGCGGACATAGTCATCAAGTTTGTACGCCAGCGCTTCAGCCAGATCAATTTCGGCACGATGATGCTGCTGCTCGACGGCGCCATTGTTGTCGCCTATGCGCTGATTCTTGACCAGTATGCGAGCGCCATGTATTCGCTGATCGGCATGTATGTTGTCACCAAGGTCATTGACCTGATCCTCTACGGTATCGACAACTCCTGCATCTGCTACATCATCAGCGACAACAGCGAGCAGCTGATCCACGAGATCATCGACGGGCGCGTTCACCGCGGCGTCACGATCCTGGAAGGGGAGGGCGCCTATTCGCGCGCAAAGAAGCATATCATCATGTGCGTCGTCAAGCGCACCCAGATCCCCGATATGCGCCGCATGGTCCGCGCGATCGACGAGCACGCTTTCTTCATCGTTTCCGATGCCAAAAACGTTTTCGGCAACGGCTTCGAGAATATTGCTGAGGTGCGTTGAGAGACAAAAATGCGGCGAAAACCGTCTATTTCGCAGCCTTTTCAGGCGGATTTGTTCCGCCTGGAAAGGCTGCGGCCAGGCGCAAAAAATGGAAAAGTTTAAGCTTGACAAATCAAAAATACGTGGTATTATATACACGTTGCTGATGCGGCCATAGCTCATCTGGTAGAGCGCCACCTTGCCAAGGTGGAGGTAGCGAGTTCGAGCCTCGTTGGCCGCTCCACTAAGCCCTGTTGCAGTTGCAGCAGGGTTTGTTTTTTATAATTGCGGGTATGATGAAATTGGTAGACATGTGAGATTTAGGTTCTCATGCCGAGAGGCGTTGGGGTTCGAGTCCCCATACCCGCACCAGCAAAAACGCGTGATTTGCTTGCAAATCACGCGTTTTTGAATGATGTTTGCCCTACCGGGCCAATGATGTGTGCTCCGCACATGATGTTGCCTGCGGCAATGATGCGTGCCTGCGGGCACATAAGGGCAAACATCGCATCATTGCGGCACGAAGTGACGCAACATCATTTCGGAGCGCAGCGGAGAAGCATCATCAGCCGCCGTGGGCGGCGACATCATTGAAATACAATCATACCTGTTTTTGGCTTGATAGTATCAGCAGAAAGGATTTCGGGTTATGAAAGAAAACAAACTTGCCGATTTATCCATGGATTTCTCCGTACAGATCATAATGAATATAGGATGGCGAAAAGCCAAACAGCTTTTCGCCGCGCCACTTTGTGGCGCAGCAAAACAGCACAGCTGTTTTGCCGTATATTCATTGCAATGAGCATCGGGCGAGGGCGAATGATTCAAGGAATCATTCGCTGCCAAACGTGTCGTTTGGCAGCGAAATCAATCGAATCCTCGATTGATTTCGCCATCCGATAATCATTATAAATCTTGTTAAAGAATTGAAAGCGAAACACGAATCCGTTATATCCAATCAGATTGGTCGTTCCGGCACCTCGATCGGCGCAAACATATATGAAGCAAACTACGCGCAGTGTACATCTATCCGCGCAATGTTGATATCGTCCTGCAGAACCGTTAAGCAGAACATGGAATCAAATTGATAACTCGGGAGTTGTGGAGGAGACTATATGGGATACTATCAGCCATGCTCAGAATTTGATGAATGCAATCGTCTCATCAATGAATACTTTGAAACCAAGCAATATGAAAAGTGCTTTCAGGGACATATACCGCTTGCTGAGAAAGGTTATCCGCTGGCAGAGTGTCAGATTGGCTATTTCTACTATATTGGTTTGGGCGTGAAAAAAGACGCAGAAAAAGCATTTTATTGGACAAAACGAGCAGCTGAACATGGTGATAGGGACGGACAGTTTAATCTTGCCTGCTTTTATGAAGAAGGCACTGGGACTGGAATTGACATGGAAGCGGCAAAAGCATGGTATAAAAAAGCCGCTGAACAGAATCAGATTTTGGCAATCAGAAAGTGCAAAGAGCTGAAAATATACACAGATTGACAAATTCCAGTTTGTGGGACTATGCACTGGTGTGTTTTAGGCTTTCTTTCTATGACTTGGTACATTTTTACGCGCTCATTCACATGGTGCTGTTTGATGACGAGACCCGCATGTTCGATAAGTAAGGCTCCAAAAACGCCAGTAGGGAGGCATCCCTTGATGCCTCCGTTAAAACCTGCGCAAAAATCCGCGGAGCGATCAGGGGATCGCTCCCTACTTATGCAGCGAGCGGAGCGAGTCGCAAAGTTAAGTGAGAATCCGATCGTGCGATCGAAGAGAAACACGATCGGTAATTCGATCTTATGCACCCGTCTCTTTTCCTTTTCACCGCATTTGTCGTATAATTGTTATCGGAATCAAGGTAAAAAACGCAGCCGCACCGGGCGGCAGCGGTAAGGTCAACTTTTTCCGGCACAGAATTTACCTTATACTGATACCCAATAAAAACAAGACAATCTTTACGGCCAGAATTGTGCCATACTGCGTTGGGCTCCTTGACCATATATGTCCATTATGCTCTGCGGAGCCCGCCTTGTCTGGCGCAATTCTGTCTCGTAAATCTTTGTCTACTTTCTATCGGGTATCAGTATTACTGTACTTTGGTACAATACAAATCTCAAAAAACACATGTTATAATAAGCACAGATGCGCTTATTATATTTGATTTTATGTCGTTTTTCTCGCCGCTTGCGCGGCAACCGAAAAACATGACGAATTATATCATCAGCCCTCTGGCCTTATGATATAATACAACTTAAACCTATTATTTGGGGGGTGCGGCATGGCACAGGCACATTTGATCGGCAGGCCGGAAAAGGTGAAACACCTGCGGGAGCTGCTGAGCGATCATCAGATCGTGTATCTGTCCTCTTTCTTTTACAGTGGGAAAACTGTGCTGCTCGATCAGCTGGCCGACAGTCTGACCGGGCCGGTGCTGCGCTTTTGCGCGGGAGGAGACGATTGGAGCGCCTTTACCGCCAGGGCATCCCAGAATCCCAATGCCGTGCTGCTGATCGATGATTTGCAGCAGTTTCCGAACTTGGATACCGAGGAAGCGCTGACCGCATTTCTTGAAAATCTGCCGTGTACCCAGCGCGCCGTGCTGGCGGGTAGGGCGAAAAAGCCCGCCTGCCTGCGCACGCTCATGATGAAGGGCCGCGCGGCGGCGCTGGATAAAGATTTCGTCCTGTTCAACCGTGATGAAGCGGAGCAGCTTCTGCTGGACTATGGGCTTCAGCTCCTGCCCCAAGACCTGGATTATCTGATGAACGCCTGCTGGGGCTCGCCCTTTGCGCTGCAGGCGGCGGCACAGCGAATGGTAAAGGAGCCGGGAAAATCTGTCCGCACAGTCTGGGCGCAGACCTATGAAGAAATCAAGCGTCTGTTGATCTATGATGTCGTGCTTGGATTCCCGGAGCAGGAGCGTATTTTTCTCTACAATCTTTCACCCTTTGAACGCTTCAGCGAGGATATGGCCCGTATCGTGACGGGGCGCACAGATGCGCCCGCGATGATTGAGCGGATCGAGGACAACTCCTGGGCCTTCCTGAAGGACGGCGCGGGCAGCTTTTCCTTTATCCCCTTTGTGAGGGAAGCGCTTTTTTATGAGATGAAGAATCTGTACACCTCCGATTATATTGACGGGCAGTACAGCCGCGCGGCGCTTTACTATGAGCTCTCGGGCCAGATCCCGGAGGCGATCGCCTGTTATCTGCGCTTAAATGATACTCCCAAAATCCGGGAACTGCTGATCCGGGACACACAGCTCCGCCCCGCCAACGGCGATTATGTCACGCTGCGCAAAGCGTATTCTGTGCTGCCGGAGGAAATGATCCTTTCCTCGCCGGAGCTGATGAAGGGCATGTGCATGATCGAGAGCCTTCAGGGCAGGCCGGAGGAAAGTGCGCGCTGGTATCAGGAACTAAAGCGCTTCCTCAAAAACACATCGCCCCGTGATGGGCGATACCGGGCGGCGGAGGAAGCAGTTGCCTATCTCGATATCGGTCTTTCATGGCGCGGGACGCGGAACATCCTGCAAACACTGGTTGCGACAGCAAAGCTCAAAAGCCTCACGCAGTCGGCCTCCTGGCGCAGCGGCTTCAACGTCGCGGGGAACAGCGTGAGCCTGATGAACGGCGGCAAGGACTTCTGCCGCTGGAATCCCCACGGCTGGAACATCTACCGCCTTGCGAAAACCCCGGTGGAAATGGCGCTGGGGCGCGGCGGCAGCGGCATGGGCGATATTGCGATCGGCGAGTGTGAGCTGGAGAGCAATCTCAAGGGCGACTATGCCCTTGCCATGGAGAAGGTGCTGTCGGGCCTGAGCCGTGTGGGCGACGATCTGGAGATGCGCTGTGCAGCCGTCGGCATCCAGAGCCGGATTCTGACCGCGGAGGGAAATCTGCCCGAGGCCCTGGGGCTCATCGGGAATTTGCTGAAAACGCTGCCGGACGACGCGCCGCTCAGGCTGCGCGAAAACCTGACGGTACACCGCCTGACGCTGCTGCTTATGCGCGGGGAAACGCAGGAAGCGCGCTCCTGGCTGGAAACCGACGCGCCGGACGAAACGCGCGATTTTATCATTCTGGACCGCTACAAGTATTTGTTAAAGCTGCGGCTGTATATTATCACAGGGAAGTTTGACAGGACGCGGCTTCTCACGGCGCAGCTCAAGCAGTATTTTGAAGCCTATGACCGACCGTATATGCGCATCCAGCTCCACATGCTGCAGGCCATGATCGACCGGCGCAGTGGGCGCGGTGACTGGCGGGCGGAACTGACGGCGGCGGTGGAGCTTGCCAAACGCTACCGGCTTGCCCGCGTGATTGCGGATGAGGGTATGGGCATTCTCGACATGCTCACAGAGCTTGAGCTGCCGACAGGCCCGTGGGAGCAGGGTGTCTTGAATCTGACACGGCAGCAGGCGGCCCGCTGTCCCCATTACATGAAGCCCAGCGGGACAAGGCCCGTCTTCACCGACCGGGAGTATGCCGTATATTCCCTGCTCATAGCGGGCTACTCCAACGCGAAGATCGGCGCGCTTCTTGGTATCTCCGAGCGCACGGTCAAATACTATGCCGGGGAGATCTACCAGAAGCTCGGCGTCACGACCCGCGCCGAGGCCATCGCGCGGGCACGCGAGCTGGGCGATACAAGCATCTGATTGTACCTCCGCTCCATGCAAGATATGTTTTTGACTCGTATAAATTGGGAAAGGAACCGGATATGATCGAAAAGATGAAACAGGAATGGCGTATGCTCAACCGTTCCATATACACCGGGAAGAGGCTTGAAGAAAACCTCCGCGCGCTTGTGACTGTCAGCATCGTCACGGCAATACTGGGTCTGGTGCTGACCGTGTATGACATTGCGAAGGGCGAAACGATCATGACCGTCGCCGCCGTCAATACCTTTCTCGGCGGGCTGGGGTGTTGGATTTGCGCAGGGCCGCTGAAAAACCGTGAGGCTGCTGCCGTCATTCCCACAGTTTTCTGCGCGATCGTGTTCACGATCTATACCTTCTTCGGTCTGGCCGAGGGGACGGCCATGCTCTGGTCGATTCTGCTGCCCATCGGGATGTGCTATTTTGTGAGCGTCAAATATGGCATCCTGCTGTCGGTGTACTACACGCTGCTGTTTTTTGTCGTGTTCTACACCCCGCTCAGAGCGCGCATGTCCATGTATTACACGGACGCTTTTATGGCCCGCTTCCCGCTGCTGTTTGCAAGCCTGACGATTTTTACCGCAATTGCCATGGCGCAGTACCATCGTGTTTCCCTGCTGGAGCAGAGCTACCAGGAGGAACTGAGCCGCGAGGTGGAGAAGCAGACAAAGGTCGCAAAGGAGAGAGCGGACAAACTTGAGACCCTGAGCCGGGAAATCGTCCAGACCCTCGCCGTGACGATCGACGCAAAGGATAAATACACAAACGGCCATTCCTTCCGGGTTTCCCGCTATTCCATGGCGCTGGCCCGGAGCCTGGGCTGGAGTGAGGAGGAAATTCAAGTCCTGGGCGTGGAGGGGCTGCTGCATGATATCGGCAAAATCGGGGTGCCCGATCTTGTCCTGAACAAACCGGGACGCCTGACTGACGAGGAGTTTGCCGTCATCAAATCCCACACGACGATCGGCGATGAGATCCTGAACCAATCCGGCAACCTTCTGGAAGCGGCCCAGGTTGCCCGACATCACCATGAGCGCTATGACGGCAGAGGCTATCCCGACCGACTCAAGGGAGATGAGATTCCGCTCCACGCCCGCACGGTAGCGATTGCCGACGCATACGATGCCATGCGCTCTGACCGAATTTACCGCAAGGGCCTGCCCCCGGAGACGATCCGGGGTGAGATGCTCCGCGGGCGCGGCACACAGTTCGACCCGGAACTGCTGGACGCCTTCCTGCTTCTGATGGATACGGAAATCCTGAACGAGATCGCGGAGCAGGATATATTCAAATTGAGCAATCTGGAGACAGCCTGACGTTCTCCAAGAGGTGGGCGACACAAACCAATAAAGAAGCACCGGACGGAGGCTGAAAAAGCCCCTGTCCGGTGTCTTTCATTATGATATGCCGCGAGGAATGAAAAAATACATTTAAATATAAATGATAATATATCAGAAATTACGATCTATGCTCCAGAGCGTCAGCAAGGCAATACCGCATAATGCGGCAACGAGTTCTGATGATGGCACTTTTTCGCAGAAATACTTTGTGTATTGCAAGAAAAAGTGACGAAATCAGGGCGCGGTTTTTCCGGAAGATGCCGCAGGCGCATTGTGCGGTGTTGCCTCAAGGAAAAAAACGTGAAAACTTGCACCTTCGTACAATACAAATCCTAAAGCAAAGCTCCTATAATAAAATAGATAAAATGTGCTTCGGCAAAACGCGGAGGTACCTGATCATGAAAACGAAAAGCAAATCCACGCTGACCGTCCTGCTGATCGCGGCGGCACTGGTTGTCGTACTGCTGCTGGATATCTGGCAGGTGTTTCGCCTGACCTCTGACCTGACGCGCAGCGCGGGGCGCTATCATCTGGAGAGCATCAGCGGAGAACTTGAATCGACCATCAGGGACGCCGAACAGCTTGCCATGCGCCTTGCCATCTCGGCGCAGCCGTATCTGGGCGACCAGGAGGAGATCCGGCGCTTTGTCTACTCCCACAAGGCAGAGGTTCTGGAAGAGGTGGACGGCTGCTTCAATGTCTATATGGCCGGAACCGGCTGGGCCATCATTCCGGATTTCGACATGCCTGCCGATTATGTGGCCACGGAGCGCGACTGGTACAAGGGCGCAAAGCGCTACCGCACCTATGTCTCCGCGCCATACAAGGATGCTATGACGGGCAATGTCTGCTTCTCTGTCTCCGTTTTGCTGCACGATCAGGATACGGTGCTGGCCCTGGACTATACCATGGAGCCGATCCAGGCGCATATCAGGCAGATGAATGAGGAAGATACGCAGAAAGCCCTGATCGTGACCGGGGACGGCATCATCGCCGGCTGCTCGGACGAGACGCTTCTCGGGCGGCACCTGACCTTCGTGATGCCGGAATATGCCAGCATCTTCTCGCTTGTCAAATCCCGCGGTGCCTTCGTGACCACCCGCATTAAAACCGGGCTTCACCATGAAAACCTGTTTGCCACCAAATCCGGCTTCGGCTGGTATCTGATTGTCAGCGAAAGTGACTGGGCGCTCTATAAGGACGCATATATCCAGTTTATTGCAAGCGGCATCATCGCGCTGCTGCTGACGACGATCATCCTGATCTTCTTTCTTGTAAGCGACCGGCGACAGCGAAATGCGCAGAAGCTGCTTCAGGAGCGGGATGCCATGCTGCAAAAGATCACCGCGCAGCTCATCGGGCCTCTGAATACTCTGGCCTCCTATGACGAATCGAGCGAATCGCAGGAAGCGATCAGGCAAAGCTTTGCCTCCCTGCGCAGCGCGGGGCGTCAGATTCTGGATACCATCCAGAGCATCAACCGTCAGACCTCCGCCACGGAGGAAAAGGTCAACAAGCGCGCGGGGAACGAGCAGAATCTGCGGATGAACAAGCGCTTCCGGACGCGCATCCTGCTTCTGATTGCGCTTGTCGTGTGCATCAGTGTGGCCACCAATGTGTGGATTTCCCTGCGCTGGGGCAATGAAAAGATCCGCAGCGAGGTCAACAACTACGACTATACGCTCTCCGAATGGGTCAGCCAGCAAAAGAGTATTCTGGACATGTTCTGCAGCGTGATTTCCACAAACCCAGAGATGCTGAAGGACTATGACGGCACAATCGCTTATCTTGACCGCATCACCGGACAGTACCCGGAAATCTCGGACACCTTTATTGCCAACCCCAACATGACGCCGACGGTGTACATGAATAACGGCTATATTCCGCCGGAAGGCTGGCTCGTTGAGGAACGGCAGTGGTGGAGCGACGTTATGGCGTCCGAGAGCGGATGGACGATCTCGGCCCCTTATTATGACGTGCGGACAGGGCTTTACTGTGTCACATTCGTCGAACAGATCCATGACGCTGAGACGGGCGAATTTTTGGGAAACTTCGGCATCGACTTTATTCTGGATAAGCTCATCGACATACTGGGCGGCAGCTATTCCGAGACAAGCTATGCCTTTCTGACGGATAACGAGGGGGTCATCCTCAATCATCCATACGGCAGCTACCAGATGACCGAGGACGGCAGCACCAACATCTCGGAGCTCAATTACAGCGAGGTGCAGGCGGACGGGCGCAGCACCATCGTCGTGCGGGACTATGACGGGAGCCTGCGCATCATCACAGCCAAGCGCAATGCCCAGTCCCGCTTTACCGTGTATGAGGCGGCCAGCTTTGCCAGAATCTACGCGCCGACCGTTCTCTCCGGCTTCCTGGTACTGATCGCGCTGCTGGTCTGCGCTGTGATGGTCTACCGCCTGCTCACGGCGCTCATGAAGTGGCAGGACGAAATGAATGTCCGGATGCAGGAGGCGGCAGACACCGCCATTGCCGCAGGGCAGGCGAAAAGCCGCTTCCTTGCCCAGATGTCTCATGAGATCCGCACACCGATCAACGCGGTACTCGGTATGAACGAAATGATCCTGCGGGAATCCAAGGACAACAGCATTCTGGATTACGCCTCGAACATTCAGACAGCGGGAAAAACGCTCTTGTCGCTCATCAACAGCATTCTGGACTTCTCCAAAATCGAAGAGGGCAAAATGGAGATCATTCCCGTTGCCTACGATACGACCTCGGTCATCAACAATCTGGTGGCCTCGATTTCAGAGCGGGCAAAGGCGAAAAATCTGGAGCTGATCGTGGAGGCAGACCCGGCGCTGCCCGCCCGTATGATCGGGGACGACGTGCGCCTTTCCCAGGTCATCATGAACCTGCTGACAAATGCCGTGAAGTATACCGAAAAGGGCTCTGTCCGCTTCTCCATTTCCGGCGGCGAGCGGGCGAACGGCGGTATTGCCTTAGAGGTCAGTGTTCAGGACACAGGCATCGGCATCAAGCAGGAGGATATGTCCAAGCTCTTTGAATCCTTTGAACGTCTGGACGAGGTGAGAAACCACGGCATTGAGGGCACCGGCCTCGGCATGTCCATCGTCACACGCCTGCTGGAAATGATGGGCAGCCGTCTGGAGGTAGAAAGTACATACGGAAAGGGTTCTA
>ONNS01000061.1 GCA_900319275.1 uncultured Eubacteriales bacterium | reverse complement strand
GGACATACCCCTATCCTAATCGTTGGCTCTTCTTTTTTCAATTCATTTGTCCATTTCCCTTACTGTCATCCCACAGAAAAAGTGATTGACCCATAAAAACAAGACAGTCTTTGCGGCCAGATTTGCGTCATGCTTCGTTGAAGCCCTTGCAAATATATCTCCATTATTCGCTGCGGGCTCCGCCTCGCCTGACACAAATCTGCCTCGCAAATCTTTGTCTACTTTCTATCGGGTATCAGTATTAACAGGAAAGAAGCAGTATGATGAAGAACGAAAAACAGCCCGCGCACATTGAGGTGCGCGGGGCGCGCGTACACAATCTGAAAAACATCGACGTGGACATTCCGCTGCACCGGCTGGTCGGCATTGCGGGCGTGTCCGGTTCGGGAAAATCCTCGCTGGCCCTGGGCATCCTGTATGCCGAGGGCTCGCGGCGCTATCTCGAGTCGCTCTCGACCTATACGCGGCGGCGCATGACCCAGGCGACACGGGCCGAGGTCGACGAGGTGCTGTACGTCCCCGCCGCGCTCGCGCTGCACCAGCGGCCCGGTGTGCCCGGCATCCGCAGCACCTTCGGTACCGGCACCGAGCTCCTAAACAGTCTGCGGCTGATGTACTCGCGCCTTGCGAGTCACCGCTGCCCCAACGGGCACTACGTACCGCCGTCGCTGAACGTGGCGGCCGAGCGGCCGCTGGTCTGCCCGGTGTGCGGCGTGAGCTTCTACGCCCCCGGTGCCGAGGAGCTGGCCTTCAACAGCCAGGGCGCCTGCCGCCGCTGCGACGGCACCGGCATCGTCCGCACCGTGGACGAATCGACGCTCGTGCCGGACGAGTCGCTGAGCATCGACGAGGGCGCGGTGGCCCCGTGGCAGACGCTGATGTGGTCGCTGATGAAGGATATTGCGCGGGAGATGGGCGTGCGCACCGACGTGCCGTTCCGCGAGCTGACCGACAAAGAGCGCGACATCGTCTTTCACGGCCCCGCGGTCAAGAAAAACATCATCTACCAGAACAAGACCAGCGGCGCGGCCGGCGACATGGATTTCACCTATTTCAACGCCACCTACACGGTGGAAAACGCGCTGTCGAAGGTCAAGGACGAGAAGGGCATGAAGCGCGTCGAGAAGTTCCTCAAGCAGAGCGTCTGCCCCGACTGCGGCGGGACGCGACTCTCCGACGCCGCCCGCGCGCCGAAGCTGCGGGGCATCACGCTCGCCGAGGTCTGCACGAAGACGCTCGCCGAGCTCGTCGAATGGGTGGACGGCGTCCCCGCCTCGCTGCCCGAGGAGATGCGCCCCATGGCCGCGCGCATCTGCGAATCCTTTCAGGATGCGGCACAGCGCCTGATGGAGCTCGGGCTCGACTATCTGACGTTGGACCGCGCGGCCTCGACGCTCTCCACCGGCGAGAGGCAGCGGATGCAGCTGGCCCGCGCCGTGCGCAACCGGACGACCGGCGTGCTCTATGTGCTCGACGAGCCCTCGATCGGGCTGCACCCGGCAAACCTCGAGGGGCTGCGCGGCGTCATGCGCGACCTGCTTGCGGACGGCAATTCGGTGATCCTCGTCGACCACGACGTAAACGTCCTCCGCGAGGCCGACTGGCTCATTGAGCTCGGACCGGAGGCCGGGGCGGGCGGCGGTACCGTCATCGCCGAGGGCAGCGTGGCGGAGGTAGCGAAAAATCCCGCCTCGCGCATTGCGGCGTTCCTCGGCGGGATCGACCGTCAGCACGGTCAACGGCTGAGCGCTGACGAGCTGTTCGCGCTCGGAACGATCCATCTCTCCACCTCTCAGATCCACACGGTACAGCCGCTGGAGGTCGATTTCCCGAAGGGCCGTCTGATCGCCGTGACCGGGGTCTCCGGCTCCGGCAAGACGACGATGGTGCTTGAGAGCCTGATCCCGGCGCTCGAGGCCAGTACGCGCGGCGAAAAGCTGCCCGCGCACGTCAAAGCGGTCTCCGCCGAGGGCATCACGCAGGTGAAGCTCATCGACGCGACGCCGATCGGCATCAACGTCCGCTCGACCGTGGCGACCTATGCCGACGTCCACGACGAGCTGCGCAAGGTCTACGCCCGGACAAGCGAAGCGAAGGCGCGCCGCCACAAGGCCGGTGACTTCTCCTATAACACAGGAAACCTGCGCTGCCCCACCTGCGACGGCACCGGTTCGATCAGCCTGGACGTGCAGTTTCTGCCGGACGTGGACATCCCCTGCCCCGACTGCCGCGGCTCGCGCTACGCGAAAGACGCCTATTTTATCCGCCGCACGCCGAAACACGGCGGCGAGGCGCTCTCGCTGCCCGAGCTGATGGCCCTGAGCGTGGACGAGGCGCTGGCCGTCTGCGCGGATCTCCCGCTCGTTGAGCGGCGGCTGCGGGTGCTCAGCGAGCTGGGGCTCGGCTATCTGACGCTGGGTGAGGAGACGCCCAGTCTCTCCGGCGGCGAGGCACAGCGCCTGAAGCTGGCCAGCGAGATGGGGCGCGGCCAGTCGGATTCGGTCTTTGTCTTTGACGAGCCGACGATCGGCCTGCACCCGCTCGACGTGCAGACGCTGCTGCAGGTCTTCCGCCGTCTGATCGACAACGGTGCGACCGTCATCGTGATCGAGCACGATCTCGACGTGATCCGCAGCGCCGACTATGTGATCGACATGGGGCCGCGCGGCGGCGTGCGCGGCGGACGCATCGTCGCCGCCGGGACGCCGGAGGAGATCGCCGCCTGCGGCGATAGTCTGACGGGGAAATATCTGAAAGCAAGCCTTTGAAGTTTGCGCGCTTGCCTCGCCCCCAGCGCTACGCGCGTGAAGGGGGAGAGGTGTCACGAAGTGACGGAGAGGGGCCGCGGGACTTGTTTTTTCCCCTCTCAGGCGCTATCGCGCCAGCTCTCCCCTTCTCGCTTCGCTCGGGGGCGAGCCAAGGCATCTCAGGCACTGCGCGCAATTGCTGGACAAGCCAAGTTCAAAACCCCGGAGCAGCGAACTGCTCCGGGGTTTTGGTATACGTTGATATGCTCGCAAAAGCTGCTGTTACTTCATATCCAGCGGGGTGATCTTCAGATACTCCTCGATCGGAGCGTCGTTCATCAGCAGCTGAATGATCTGGTGGCCGATCGGGTCGAGCTCTTCGGTGTCAAACTCCTTGACCTGCTCCTTCATGAAGTCGGTCAGGATCTTGGCGCCGGCGTCGTAGCCCTCGATGCCGAGCTTGGACTGATACTCGGGGCGCAGGAAGGTGCGGCGGACGTACTGGCCGTCGATCTTCATTTCGTCGAGAGAATAGCCAAAGATGGGGCAGCGGGCCGGGACCAGGTGCTTTTTGCGCACGGTGCCGCCGCGGCGGGCCAGATACTCACGCGTCAGCCATTCGCCCATGAAGCCGACCTGATAGGCGCCGATGTGCTGGTTGGGGATCAGGATGTTCAGCGTGTTCGGAGCAGCCAGCATCTGGTGCAGCAGGAGGTTGGCCTGCGTGACCTTCTTGCCGGTGCAGAACGGCCAGTAGGAGCCCACACCCTCGGCCTTCAGGCCGCTGCCGGCGGAGCTGTCGGCGATGGAGGGGTTCTTGAAGCCGCGCGGGGAGACCAGGCGCCACAGCCAGGCCAGCGCCACGGGGACGATCTGGACCATGCCCATCACGCCGTAGTTCGGGTTATCGTCGGTGGACGGCGGCATACGCACGCCGAAGGAGCGGACGTTGACCTCCTGGGGCTCGTTGCCGGGGACGATGTTGTCGATCATATCGCGCGGGATGATGACGCGCGGGTTCGAGCAGGGCTTGCCGGTGGACTCGATCACGTGCTCCCAGATCAGGCAGGTTGCGCCGGGGATGCCGTCCATGTTGAAGAACTCAAGCGGCTGGGAGGGATGGATGCTGATGCGCTCGTACATCGGGACGTTGCCGTAATAGTTGTCGCCGTCCATGCGCAGGAACCAGCCGTCCTCGGCATCGGCGATCACGAGATGGCCGGAGTCGTTCTGGAAGTCCTTGTGCGCCATGACCATATCGTCGGCGATGGGGTTGATCTTGCAGGTCTCGCCGAGGTTGAGGTAATACTTCTCACCAGTGACCGTGTGGGTGCCGAGCAGGATCTGCCCGTTGGGCTCTTTATGGACTTCTTCGAGCATCTCGCTCTTGCCGCCGCCGGACGCGCCCTCGTGCATGAAGACGGTCTCGTACTCGTAGGGGCTCTCCAGCACAGCCGCGGAGGCGTGGTTGGTGACCCAGCCCTCGTGCTCGCCGATATCCAGCAGTATCGAGAACACGCCCTTCTTGGCAGAGGGGCCCGGATAGAGGTTGTAGGCGAACACCTCGTGCAGCGACTCGCTGCGCTGGTGGACGACGACCTGCTTGCCGTTGAAGTGGGTCATGCGGAAGGGGGGCGCCACATAGATGATGGCGCGCGGCGTGTACCCGTGGGGGATGTCGTGGATGCTGACAAAGCCCTGCATGTTCGCGAGCGACAGCGCGAAGAAGGCCGCGTTGGTCGGGCAGATCATCAGCGCGTCATAGCCGTAGAAGCGGCCGCCGGCGTGGAAGGGCATCATGATGATGCCGCCCTGGCTGGCGAGCCAATCCATGGTCTCCTTGCGCAGCTTGGAGAACTCGTAGCCGTAGACGTCCTTGAAGCGGGGCTTGTCGGTGGGCAGATCGTCGCCGATGCGCATGCAGTCGGGATCGCGGCGGCGCATGTAGTCCTCCATGAAGTTGACCACGGGGCCGTTCTTGCAGCGGGCGACCTCAGCCTCTTTGAACTGGGCCTGGCCGGGGATGTTGTAGGTCACATCGTAGCGGGAGCTGTGCGTCGGGCCGTAGCAGAGCTCAAGGAGCTGCTCCTTGGTCTCGGGATAGCAGCGCCATTTTGCCTGAGATACCGCCTCTTTCAGATCGTCGGGGATCACAAAGCGGTTGAAGAAGGAATCAATAAACATAGGATGCCGCCTTTCTGAATGATTTCTATATGCCGGCAGAGCAGCCCGTATCAGCTTACTTTGCCACACTTTCTACGGTACTATTTTAGCACAAATCCGCCGTGTCTTCAACGGAAAATTGCCGCGGACTTCCGGGCTTTTACAAAAATAGCGGAATGCACAAACAGCAGGAGCGATTTGTGCATTCCGCGGCAAATTTTCGGTAGAAATGCCTTGTGGATATCTTTCTTATCTCTGGCGTTTGCGCCGGACGCGCTGGCGCGCGATCAGCATACAGCAGCAGACGATGCCGAGGATACAGGCGATGAAAATATAGATCTTGGAGGTCTGACTGGTCAGAAAGGCCATCAGCGGATTATAGCCGTCGAGCACCGTGATGACCATCAGCCCCAGCAGCATCGCGATCGCGAGATGCGGCAGGAAGCGCGAGACTTTTTTCATTGTCAGCCCTCCCCTGTTTCACGGATCAGCAGGATATCGCCGGAGTCGCGCCCGCCGTTCGAGGGCGAGTTGACGATCCGCTGATCGAAGGTCATGACGGCCGAGGCGCCGCCGTCCATATTATAGGCGGCTTTGCAGCCGAGCGAAGCGAAGAAGTCGGCCAGCTCGCGCATCGTCAGGCCGCGCGAGAAGCTCTGTCGCCCGTCGACGACCACGAAGCAGTAGTGACCCGGCTCGTAATAGCCCAGGGCGCTGCGCGGATTCTCCCAGGAGATCTCGTTGCTGGTGTTGAAGCTGCTCTTCGCGCTGCCGTCGTCATTTAAGAGCGCCGGGCCGAACTTCCAGCTTTGGTAGGGCTCGCGCGCCAAGATCTCGTCGACCGAATAGCGGCCGCCGTCGTAGGTCTCCATCGTGCCGTCGTAGTAGAGCACGCAGATATCGCGCGAGGTGGCGTCGCTGTAGTAGAGCTCGCCGTTGCGCACGAGGAAGCCGCTCTGCTGGTTGTCGGCGTAGTCGCCGTTGATCGTCAGCAGGCCGCCGGAGTCCCGCGCAAGGCCGAGCGGGCTCTGGTAGCCGTAATAGCTGTAGCGGCCGTTCGCCCAGTAGGTCTGGAAGCAGTTGAGGTCGGCCACATAGATATCGGCCACATAGCAGATCGACGTATAGGTGTCCGTGAGCGTCACCTTGTCGATCGTGATCGCGATATTCGGGCTCGTGTAGGAGCTGTCGGTCTGCACGATCGTATCGGTGAATTTGTCGGCGAATTTGCTGCGCCAGTCCATCGGATCGACCGTCGGCTCGGGCGTGGCGACCGGGGCCGCGCTCTCAACGGCGGGTGTGTCAACGGCCGTCGTTGGCTGATCCGTCCCATCCGTGCTGCGGATGGCCGTGGGCGTCGGGACGGGCCGGCTGTCCGCCGTCATGCGCGGGATCACATGGTGAAAGAGCGCAAACACCACCAGCACAAGGCCTGTCAGCAGGATATCCTGCAATACGAGCAGCGGCACCGGCGTCCGGCGCACACTCGTGCGGCGGCGCCGCGGTCTCAATTCCTCCCAGTCGTCCGCACTCTGGCGCGCAGACCTGGTATTCTCGTCTGTCATAGTATGTCTCCCATTTCGGAACTGTACACGGAGCACCCATACCACCCCATGATACTGAGAGTATAAAACTTTTGTCCCCGGCTGTCAACGGCAGAACATTTCCATCCTATGCCTGGATCCTCCCGGCGGTTAGTTTTTTATCGTAGGGGCTATCATCTCCGCGTAGGGGCCGACGCCCGGCGGCCCGGCGGAGAAACAGAAATACTTGCAAGTATCCCCGGCGAATACGTACACAAAAAATACGCTTTCGCCGGGGATTTCCGCAAAAAACAGATTGTTCCGCACGGGCCGCCGAGGGCGGCGGCCCCTACGTGCTCCGATTGTTTAATAGCGTGGTCTCTTTACATGATGGGGATCTTGATCTTCAGATCACTCAGCGGCCAGGAGGAGCAGGCGTGGAACCAGCCCATCTCCTTGTCCATTTTGCGGCGGCCGTCGCCGATCGTGGAGACAAAGATCTCGCCCGACAGCAGGTGGCTGCGGCAGAAGCCGCACTCGCCGTTGCGGCAGTGGGTGTCGATGGCGATGCCGGCACGCTCGAGCGCCACAGCCACGCTCTCGCTGGCCTTGGCCTCGATGACGTCCTCGTGGATGCCGCGCACGACCGTGATGTGGAAGGTCTTGGTCTCGGTGCCCTTCGGGTAGCCGGGCAGGATCGAGATGTCGGCCGGGTTGTTCACCACGTCATGGCGGAAGCGGCGGGCCGTGATGCCCATCTCGTCCAGGGCCTTCTTGACGAAGCGGAACATCGGCAGCGGGCCGCAGAACATATAGGTCACGTCGCCCTCGGAGTACTTTTCGATCAGCTCGCGCGTGATGAAGCCCTTCTCGCCTAGCCAGTCGGGCTCGTCGGAGAGGACGTGCACGACCTTGACGTCGCTGCAGGCGGCCTCGAGCTCGTCGAGCTCCTTTTTGAGCACGATGTCGTTGGCCTTGACCGAGCCGTAGAGGATCGTCAGCTTCACGCCCTTGAGCTTGCCGTAGGCGATCTCCTTGGCCATGCCGTGGAACGGCGTGATGCCGGAGCCGCCGGCCAGAGCGACGACGGTCTTGCTGTCGCGCATGGGCTCATAATAGAAGGTGCCGAAGGGCAGGTTCGCGTCCAGCTCGTCGCCGACGTGGACGTGATCAAAGAAATAGTCGGGCACGAGATAGGGCACGTTGCGGCGGATCGTGACCTCGAAGAAGCCGTGCTCGCCGCGGGCCTCATAGGGCGCCGAGCAGAGCGTATAGGGGCGGGAGAGGACGCTCTCGCCGATCTTCAGGCGGAAGTTCACATACTGGCCGCACTGGAACACGGGCACATGGCCGTCGCAGCTCTCAAAACGGAAGGTGCGGGCCGAGGGGGAGGCCTCGCGGATGTCGACGCATTTGACCTTCATGGCCGCGGGGTGCAGCTTGTCGGCGAGCTCGCGGATCGGGTCCTTGGGATCGGGGACGGGAGAGGCGTTCGCGATGACGTCCTCACGGGCCTTGGTCACGCGGGAAGCGCCGCCTATATCCTTGAAAAAGCCTTCAACCTTGATGCTCATTTCGCTGCCTCCTTCTGCTTGTCCATGGCCTCCAGCACGAATTTCGCCGCGGCGCGGCCGTTGGTGATCTGCGGGCCCATGCCGTCGCCGGACATGCCGTGCGCACCGGCAAACTCCAGGCCCTGGATGAAGTGGTCCTTCTCCTTCATCTGCAGGCGGGCGATGGCGTGGTTGTCCATCGAGTGGGTATATCCGTAGATGCTGCCCTTCCAGGCGCCCACATAGTGGGAGATCGTCATCGGGGTCGTGACCTCGATCTCGGTGATGTTCTTGCGGAAGTCGATCTTGCCGACCTCACGGATGTAGGTTTCGATCATCTCGTTGGCCAGACGGCGCTTGAGATCGTAGTAGTCCTCCTCCTTCACATCGAGGAAGGGCTTGACCGGCACCAGGGCCGTGATCGAGACCTGCGTCATGCCCGCGGGGATCGAATCGGGGTTGGCAAAGTTCAGGCAGATCGTGGTGATGTAGTTGTAGGGCTCGGTGATGTTGGAGTAGTTGGCCCAGATCTTGTTGGTATCCATCGTCTCACCGGAGAAGGTGGAGTAGTTATAGATACCGTTGGACTCGGGCGTGCCCTCGAGCATCATGATGACGGAGACCGGGCAGACCGACAGGCGCAGGCCGTTGATCATCTTGATGGCGCCGGTCGGCACCTCGCTGAGCGGCTCGATCATCTGGGTGTAGACCTTGTTGGGATAGGGGCCGGAGATTACATAGTCGCAGTGGATCTCGTCGCCGCGGCGGGTGCGGACGCCGTAGACTTTGTTGTCCTTGACAAGGATCTTCTCGACCTCCTGCTTGAACTCGTACTGCGCGCCGTTTTCCTCGCATTTGGCCTGGAGCTTCATGCTCATCTCATGGCTGAAGCCGCGGCAGACGTAGGAGCCGGTGAAGTAGTCGGCCATCAGGAAGGCGTAGATCGTGAAGGGCAGGGTGTCCATCGGGTTGCCGACATAGATCCAGTAGGGCGTCAGGATCTCGACGGCCTTCTGGGGCAGGTTGAAGGTCTTGATGACCTCGGTCGCGGAGTAGCCGGCGGTCTTGACGAAGTCGGGGTGCTTGAGCAGCATCTGTACCTTGCTCATCTGGTGGGTGGAGAGGTAGTTCATGCTGTCGTACACGCGGCGGCAGAGCAGCAGCAGTTCCTTGACCTTCTCATAGGTGCCGGGGACGGCGGCGTCGACCTCGCGCGCGGCGTTTTCATAGCCCTCGTGCAGCGTCACGTCGATGCCGGAGTTCGGCAGCACGACGCGGTAGCACTCGGGGACGTGCAGCCAGTCGATATCCACGCCCATCTCGTCAAAGAACTGGCCGACCTTCAAGCGGTCGTTCTTCGGGCCGATGGACATCATCTCGTGCAGCGTCGCCTCGATCTCGATGCCGTTGCGCACAAAGTCGGTGGCGAGGCCGCCGGGCATGTTGTGCTTTTCCAGGATCAGGATGTCCTTGACACCCTTGGCCTGCAGCTGCAGGCACGCGGCCATGCCGGCGAGACCGCCGCCGACGATGACCACGTCATAATGGTCTTTGTAAAATTTCATAACACTTTTCCCTTACAGTATCATTCAAAGGACGCGAACAGAGGGCAGAGCGAACGCCATGCCCTCTGTCTTATCCTGTTTAGAAGAAGCGCTCGACGAGCTCGCGGCTGTACTCGGCCGTCTCGTCCATGTCGCCGAAGGACATGACTTCGCCGGCATAGTAGGTGTCGTACTTGCCCTGCATGGCCTCGACCTTGTCATACCAGCCGTTGGCATAGTCCTCGGAGAAGACATGGGGGAAGTAGTAGACGCTCCACTCGTTGTGGATCTCGGCGGCGGGGTTGTGCATGGTCTTCAGATCGTCCTGCACCATCTGACGGCAGGTCTCGTAGGGGATCTCTTCGCTGTTCTTGTGCTTGCGCAGCGCGTAGGTCGTCAGCATCTGGGACTTGTCGTCCTTCCAGCGGCGATAGTAGACCATCAGATGGCCGAGTCGCTCGGGCACCATGTTGTCAAACACATAGTAGGAGATCTCGGGGTGATTCTCGGGCGTGGTGGTGAAGGCCTGGACGTCGTAGCGCTCGTAGTCGATCTTGGAGAAGAGCGCCATCTCGTCGTCGCGGACGTCGAAGTACTCGACCATGCCCTTCATGCCGTCGGCGCGCTTGTTGGGGATGTACAGCGGCGCGGTGACGATGATCTTGTCATACTCCTCGACCTGGCCGTTGACCGTGACGAAAACCTTGCCGTCATGGCGCTCGACCTTCTCGATGTTGGAATTGAGGCGGGCGTGATTTTTCAGATGGGCGTCGAGCTGCTCCCAGATGTACTGGGTGCCCTGTTCCCAGGTCCACAGGTTGACCTTGACGAAGTTCATGCAGGTCTGGAAGTCCAGATACTTCAGGACGTAGGCCGCGGGGATCTCGTCAAAGTAGCCGTAACCGAAGGAGGTAAAGGGTCCGATCCAGATCTTCTGCACCAGAGGAACACCGTTCTTCTCGCAGAAATCTTTGAAAGGCATGGCCAGATCCTTCAGGTTGGGGTTGACACCCTCGACCTTTTCGCGGCCGGGCGTGACGGCATAGCCGTCATAGCGGCCCTCGGCGACGCCGCGGTGGCCGTTGACGTCATAGCCCTTGTACTTGGTCTCGAGGATCTCACCGAACTTCTTGAGCTGGCTCTTCATGCGGAGCAGCCAGGGGTTGCGGATCAGGTTGCCGAGCGTCTGGGCAAAGGGCTCGATCACGTTGCCGCTGCTGTCCTTGTAGTTGCGGTTCAGCTTCGGGCCGTCGTGGGTGATGCCGCAGAAATCCTCAACGTCCTTCACGGCGTAGTAGGAGGGCACGCCCATGATGGCGCCCATCTCGTAGCGGCGTCCGTTGTAGGTGGGGCTCCAGCACTTGCCGCCGACGCGGTCGTTGCGCTCGAGAATGGTGTAGTTGAAATACCCCTTCTTCTCCAGATACATACCGGCGGACAGACCGGCAGGGCCGCCGCCGACAATGCAGATTCTGGTGCTCTTATCCATTGTATTACCTCCAATACTTATTATGCTTTGAAAGGCTTTGCAAGAATACTTGCTCTTTTTGTATTATAGCGCATATTGGCGGATATGTCACGGCTTTTTTATAGGAAGCGGCAAATTTTTCTTCCCTTTACGTCATGCGTATGGTATACTTTATATAGAAATCTTATATCCTGACACGTTTTTCAGTGATGCCTGGCCGGACTTTCGAAGGGCAGGCGCCCGGCTGTGAGGGACTGCTTATGATGCGTTTTTCTTCCTTTCACGATATGATCGCCCACTGGGCGGAAGTCTCCCCTGAACACGTTGCCCTGCGCTACGGCAGCCGGCAGCTGACCTACGGCGAGCTGCCCTATGAGATCGCCGCGCGCGCCGCGCGTCTGCGCAGCGAGGGAAAGACCTGCCTGGGTGTGCTCTCAGACGGCAGCATGGAGTGTGTGCTGGCGATCTTCGCCGCCATTGAGGCAGGCATGCAGGTCGTGATGCTCGACCAGAACCTCCCGGACGACACTCTGATGCGGCTGATGACCTATACCGACGTGGACAGGCTCTGGGGCGACATCGATCTCGTGCAGGATCTCTCCCCCGCCCTGACGCGCGGCGTGGCAGATGGCCGCGGGCGGCTGCTGTTCTTCACCTCCGGCACGACCGAGCAGTCGAAGGCCGTTGTGCTGACCGAGCAGAGCTTCTGCGCAAGCGCCTGGAATGGGGCCGAAAAGCTGCCTCTGCATCCGGAGGACACGCTGCTGTGCGTGCTGCCGCTGGGGCATGTGTTCGGCTTTGTGTGCGGCCTGCTCTGGGCCCTGAGCTGCGGGGCCACGGTCGCGCTCGGCCGCGGCGCGCGGCACTATGCCGACGATTTTGCTTACTATCGGCCGACCGCCGTATCGCTGGTGCCGCTGCTGCTGGGCTTTCTGATGAAGCAGCAGGCGCTGAACGCCGAGCTTGCGCTGATCCTTATCGGCGCGGGCGACTGTCCGCCCCAGCTGCTCGAGGCTGCCGCGGGCATGGGCCTGCGCGTCAGCTTCGGCTACGGACTGACAGAGACGAGCTCGGGCGTCGCAATTTCGGTTGGACACGACCCCTATGCCATGGAGATCTGCCCGGACGATACGGTCACGCTCGCCGAGGACGGTGAAATTCTGATCCAGGCCCCCACCTGCATGATGCAGGGCTATTATAAGCGCCCCGCCGACACGGCCGCGGTGCTGGTCGACGGCGTCTTCCGCACCGGCGACCTCGGCCGCTTCGATTCCGAAGGGAAGCTGCATATCACCGGGCGAAAAAAGGACGTGCTCGTGCTCTCCGACGGCACCAAGCTCTTCCTGCCCGAGTACGAGCAGCAGCTGCGGCATCTCCTCGGCGTCGACGAGCTGGCCGTCACGCTGCTCCACGGCCGCCCCACGCTGGTGCTGATCGGCGAGGGTGAGGAGTGGCGCATCCTCTCAAAGCTGCGTCCGCTGATGGCACAGCGTCCGCGCGGCCAGCAGATCAGCCGCATCGTTTTTCTTCCCGACGCACTGCCCCGTACCGCCACCGGCAAAATCAAACGCTGGGAACTCCAGCAGAAATTGGAGAATGAAACGCCATGACCAGAGAGTATGTCGTCAACCGTACCAAAGAGATCATTTACAGCTGCTTCCCCGAGCTGGAGGACAAAAACATCCAGGAAGACACCGTCATCAACACCGACGAGAGCATCGACTCGATGGGCTTTGTGCTTGTCATCTGCAAGCTGGAGGCCGAATTCGACGTCAAGATCCCCGAGCGTCAGTGGAGCAAGCTGATGACGCTCGGTGACGTGGTCGACGCGATCATGAAGCGTCTGCCCAAAGCATGAGTATCTACCGTGAGACTTTGCAGCTGCGCAGCCGGGACGTGGATTTACACCGAAGGCTGCGCACTTCGCGCCTGTTCGAGCTCTTTCAGGAGGCGTCGATCCGCCACACCGAGCAGCTCGGCATGGGGCGGGAGAAGACACTCGACAGGGGCTTACTCTGGATCGTGACGCTACAGGAGGCCGAGATCGCGCGCATGCCGGTCTATGACGAGACGATCACGCTCGAAAGTTGGCCGGGCGATACGATGCATCTCTTCTTCCCGCGCTACTACCGCGTGCTCGACGCGGCGGGCGAATGTCTGATAACCGGCAGCGCCATGTGGATGCTGATCGAGAGCGAGAGCCGCAAAATGGTCTTCCCCGACCGCCGCGGCATCGCCATCGAGGGCGTGAAAACCGGCCACGAGACCGCGCTCCCCTCCCCTGTTGGCCGTGTTGAGGGCAGCTATAGCAGCACGTTCACGGTCCCCTACAGCTACGTGGACTTAAACGGCCACATGAACAACACCCGCTATTTTGACCTCACCGAGGATCTGCTCGGCGCCGCAGCCGAGGGGCGTGAGCTCCAGCGCATCCGCGCCGAGTATCTGCAGGAGGTCCGCCTCGGCGATACGCTGAGCTTGTCCTGGGGCTGCAGCGATGACAGCTTTCGCGTAGAAGGCCGCACGCAGAAGCCCTGCTACCGCATGGAGCTGCGGTATCGGTAGAGAACGTTCAAGGCGGTCTCTCTTTACCCAAGAGAAAACAAATCCGCCTGCCGCAATATGACGTTGCAGCCCCGGCGCATATTTCATCACGATCTGCATCGCGGGCAGATAATGCATTCTCTCGGATCGTTTCGATTGTATGTGCAGAAATCCAAGGCGGATTTGTCTCTCGCCTTGGATTTCTGCATTTTTTCTTTTTGCGGGACGCCGGGGCGGCGTCCCCTACGATCTTTTACACTTTAAAACATCTTTTCTTAGTTAACCCATCAAAGCAAAGCCACTTTGGGCAACGCTCTTTTCAGTACAGATAATAAGTGCACAAAATCAGCCAATGTATCGGCATGCTCTTATTCTGGTTCAAATGACACCGCACCTCACGATTCTCTCTGGAAATGAGCTATCATCTCATCTCGACTTACAGACAGTCCTTTCCCTGAGATATATCCATCGTAACTATTTACTCTTGTGGAAACAGAAATGCCGTTTGAAACAACTGTGCTAGTTTCTGAGATTTCAAATTCTACATAGAATGAGTCCGTCGAGGATAAATACTCCAACACTTTGACTTTCAATCCGGTATCAAGTGTTTTGATAACAGTTCCACTTTCGTCTCTTACCTGAATATTGGGTTCCTCAGTAATCGCTATCATAGGTGCTGGACGTTCAGAAAGCTTTCCATCCTTTAATGTCGAATCCAAATCATTTTTTCCTAAATAGATAACTACATCCTCATATCCAATCCCTGTAGGTTCATATGTTGCAGTTATTCTCATTGCTGTATTGTCGGCACCATTCCAAATATAATCATAATAATATGTCAAAACAGTTTGTCGACCATTATTAGAAAACATTATTCCTTCGCTGGTATCCGTTAAAACCGTTGGTTCACCATAGAGTTTTGTTTTGCTATCAATTAGTTCCTTAAAGTCGTCATCACTAATCAGAAATTCATCCAGTTTTAATTTTACCATATACAGTTTTGCGTTTTTGATGTCATCAGAATACCCTTGCTCATTATAATCGAACGCAAAATAGAAAAAGGCATCTTCTATACTAAACCCTTCATAGGATAATGATGGCCAGCCATCTGCTTGGCCAGAATACCCTGCTACTTCAGTAGTAAAGTCATCTGGACTGCTCCAATATGGCAACCTTGATTTAGCAACAGACGATTTCAGTTTTATTTTTAGATTTTTGGGCGCTATCCCCCAATCCAAGGACACATTTTTTCCACTATCCGAAAGCGTAATTGACACAGGCTCTTGAACAGCAAAAGCTGGGATTGAAATGCTTAGGCAAAAAAGAACAATAAAAAGATTCGCAAGGATTCTTCTCATTTTACAAACCACCTTTCTGCTATAGACACCAGTACATTTATGTTATACGGCATCTTTCATATTTGGGTATGAATTTCCAACAGTTTTCTTATTCGTGATATTGCATTTTTTGAACATCCCATACTTTAGAACTCTCTCAAATGTCAGCCATAAGCATCCTCTCTCTTTCCAAAAAAAGTGCGCAGCCTCAAACGAAGCTACGCACGAAAAACGCATAGCCTCATTTGCCGCGACGCAATCATTTCAGACAAGCACAAGGGATGCCAAAATGGAGGGTGCGTTTTTACCGAAGTAAAAACATACCCTTGCACCTGTCTCTTTATTCGATTGCGTCGCAAGAACATATTACCATATATGCTTTTAGAATACAATCTTTTCTTCTGTTTTGAAAGCAACATATTCTTTCCAGCGCCACAGCAGGAGCCACCATCGGCAATCCGACAGAGACACTGACAATTGCATAAACCCCCTGGCAAATTCGTACAATGTACGTGTTCGCCAGGGGTTTCTGCATAAATTCATATTGTTCTGCACGGGACGCCGGGGCGGCGTCCCCTACAGTTTCTTCTTTATTGGCTCAATCACAAAATCTGTGGGATTTAGGATTCCGATCATAACTCCTGCGGCTGGCATCGAATAGCTTGAGGAAGAAATATTCATCATCCGGGTAA
>ONNS01000067.1 GCA_900319275.1 uncultured Eubacteriales bacterium | reverse complement strand
CGTTGCGCCGTGATGACAACCTCATTTGAACTTCACCCCAGCCGTATGACACGGCTGGGGGCTTTGACTTTTAGCGGGTGGTTATTGAGCGCTTACGGAAGCTCCGCGTCCAGACGGCTCTTGCGCAGAAAGCGAAAAGGCGCCGCGGCGAAGGCCTCGTAGACGGCTTCGTCCTGACTGGAGACAAAAATCAGCAGGCTGCTTTGTATGAACGGCCGAATGTGTCTGGCAAGAAAGATGCCGTTGACGTCCGGAAGATTGATGTCCAGAAAGATCAGCTCATAGACCTTGCCCGCCAGAATACTGTCTCGCAGGGCCGTTCCGGACAGGAAGGCGTCGATCTCGCAGGCCGTGCCTTTCAGCAGGGCGGAGATCCGCGTCTCCAGAAGACGGACGACAGGGGCTTCATCGTCACAGACAGCAATATGTATCATCGTGTCATCTCCTTTGAAGGTATCTTCATCATCAGCATGACTTTGAAAACACCTTTGCCGCTTTCAAACTCGATGCTGCCCTCGCAGCGCTCCACGATCTGACGGATGACCGCCAGACCAAGACCGTGAAGCGCAGGGGAGGATTTGCCGGTCTGCAGCGTGGGATTCTCTTTGAGCACATCTCCGGCAGCGCTGTTCTCCACCACAATCGAAATATAGTCTTTGACGCGCCGGAGCCGTATGTCGATGACGCCGTGTTCCAGTTCGCGGCAGGCCTCTATTGCGTTGTCGATCAGGTTTGACAACACGATGCAAAGATCCAGATCATTCAGCGCGTCGTCCTCGGGAAGCAGGACATGATCGCTTACCTCGATCCCCAGCGCGCGGGCGGCTGTCAGCTTTTGCTGCAGCACGGCGTCGAGAAAGCTGTCAGAGCCGCTGATTTCATAGAGATGATGGTGCTCCTTCTGATAGAATTCGGAGAAGAATGCCCGCAGCTTGTCAAAATCCCCCTGGTCAATCAGATAGTTCATATAGAACATATAGTTTTTCAGCTCGTGGCGCAGCTCGCGCAGGGCCTGGTTGGCGGTCTGAACCTCCGCAAAGTGGGCTTTTTGCAGTTCATACTGCTGCTCGACCAGTGAGTGGCGGATCTTTTCTTGATAGCTTTGGCAAAGAGAGAGAAACATCAGATAGAAGGCGATACTCATCGCCAGCAGCACCGCCTCCAGCAGCACTGACAGCGCGGAGATCAGCTGCCAGTGCAGCAGCGCGTCCGCGGCGTACATCATGCCAAAGTAGAGCGCGAGATAGATCAGACAGCCGGAGAACCAGTAAAACCGGGGCGGGGAGAGGGAGAGCTTCGCCCGGACAGCTTTGCTCAGCAGCGGGATAAAGGCGGCGATGGCGGCGCACTGCGGCAGGACGTGAACGAACAACTGGTAGAGCAGAGGGGTCGGCAGCGCGCCGCGCGGCAGCAGCGCATCCTTGGCGAAGCGGGAGACCATCAGCACGCCGGTAAAGTAGACATTGGCAAACAGCAGCAGAAAAAAGCGGAAAAAGCCATCCCCGCCAAAAAGAATCGAACAGATCAGCGTTTGCAGCAGCAGCGTGCAGGCAAAGGCATAGCCCATGCCGCCGCCCGGGAACAGGCGATCCAGCAGATATACAGCGAAACACACGGCCGCATCCGCAAACAGGAACAGCGCCGCTTTCAGAACAATGCTTCGCGGCAGGCGCAGCCGTTCGGGAAAGAGCCGCGATAAAGACCACAGCAGCGCAAAGCTCTGCAGCGCCGTGACCGGCGCCATGGTAAGAAGCCAGGTCGTCATAGAGTCACCTCCCACTATAAAATATCATATTTTCAGCTTTTTTTCCACATGGTAAGAGGGCGGGCAGAGCCCAGTTATTCCTGGAAATTGCCCAGTTGTTCCGAAAGCCTTGCAAGATGCCCGCCAATCGATAAAATGGAAACGACAGGCAGCAAATAAGAACGGAAAAGGAGCGGTAACTGTGAAAAAAATCTGTTTACTGTTAGTATTGGCGCTGCTGCTGGGGCTGGCTGTCCCGACGGCGCTGGCGGAGGACACCAATCCGCTGAACGTACCCGATGAGGGCTATCGCATTGACGGCGACGGCTGGTACAGTGTGAACGCCTGGTGCAAAAACGGCGACGATGACATTTTCGGCCGCCTCTATTTTCCCGCGGACTTTGACGAGACGCGGCAGTACACCACGGTGCTCCTGGTGCACGGGATGACGCTGAACGCCGACTTCTGGCATAAATGCTATGCGCCGGCGCTTGCCGCAGCCGGCTATGTGTGTTATGCTTTTGACGAGCGCAGCGGGACCCAGGGCGGCCGCGGCAGCTTCTCCACACCGCTCGAGAGCGGCGTCTCCGGCGTGGCGGAGACTGTCTCCGACGCCAACGCGGCGCTGGATTTCATTCAGACGCTCGACTATGTGAACAAAGAGCAGATCTATCTCTTCGGCAACAGCAAGGGCAGCATGTCTGTCCAGGTGCTCGCCTCGCAGCGCTCGCCGGAGATCGCGGGCGTCGTGGCGCTCTACGGCGGTATCAGCGCCGCATCCACGCTGGTCCCAAACGTCGAGGAGGTGCTGGCACATCCCTATGACAACGGCGAGGTGCTGGTGATCTGGGGCGCGGGCGACAGCGGCTACAGTCTGGACAGTGCGCTGGAGAATATGGCGCTCTACCCCGAGGCGACGCTGCTGCTGATCAGCAAGGCCTTCCACGGCTTCGGCAACCAGGTCAACCGCCCGGCGGTGATCTGCGCACAGGCTGTGGTGGATTACCTGGATCGCTGCGCCAATGGCATCCTGAACGAGAAGAAAAAGGAATCCACCGCCAATGCGGCCGATCTGGAGGCCACGGAGGAGCTGTACACCTACGCGGGCGAGGACTATCTCTGCACCGTACAGCACGCCTTCCGCGATGGGGTGGACATCTTCGGACGCATGTACTACCCGGCCGACTTTGACGCAGAGCGTCAGTATCCCGTGATCATCGCGGCACACGGCGGCGGCGGCACGGCGGACGTGTGGGACAAGACGATCGCGCCGCGGATCGTGCAGCAGGGCGAGTGCCTGGTCTACGCCTTTGACGCGCAGAGCGAGACCGAGAACGGCCGCGGGAGCTATTCCACGCCGCTCGAGGGTGTCGAGCCCGGACAAAACACGGTGGAAAACTTTGCCGACGACATGGACATTGCCCTGGACTATGTGAAGAGTCTCGCCTATGTGGACCCCAACGGCATCTATCTGATGGGCGGCAGCAAGGGCGGTGTGACCACGCAGCTCGAGGCGGCCAGACGCTCAGATGAGATCGCCGGAATCATTGTGCAGAGCGGCGGTCTGGGTGACGACAACAGCTCGATGATCGCTGATTACGAGGCGCTCAAGGCCGCGCCCTATGCCGGTGAGGTGCTGTTTGTGCAGGGCGTGGACGATCAGCAGTGCCTGATCGCGCGCGGCGAGGCGAATATGAGCTGGTATGAGCTCAACACCTTCGTCGCTATCAGCTCGACCGGCCACGGCTTTGGCTACCAGAACGACCGTTCCACCGAGATCTTCGTGGACAGCGTCAACGAGTTTATCCACAGGACCTACCTTCATATTGGAGAGTGAGGAGAGACAAATGAAAAATCTGATTTGTGTTTTGCTGGCATTGCTTCTGTGCCTGAGTGTGCTTCCCGCGGCCTTTGCCGAGAGCGGCGACAACGATGCGAACGCGGAGGGCTATACCGTCGAAGGCGAAGGCTGGACGAGCGTGGTCAGCTGGTGCCGGAACGGTGACATGAACATCTACGGCAAGTTCTACTATCCCGAGGGCTTTGACGAGAGCGCGGTCTATCCGACGGTGATTATCAGCCACGGCCTGGGCTCCCGCACCGAGATGACGGAGCGTTCCAAATGGCCAAAAGCCTTTACCGACGCGGGTTTCGTGGTCTATGCCTTTGATTTCTGCGGCGGCGGCAGGAACTCCCTGAGCGACGGGGACTATATGCAGATGTCCGTCCGCACCGAACAGGCCGACCTGAATGCCGTGATGGACTTTGTCGAGAGCAAGGACTATGTGGACAAGGAGCACCTGTTCCTGCTGGGGCAGAGCCAGGGCGGCTTCGTCAGCGCGATCACGGCGGCGGCGCGGCCGGAGGAAGTCCGGGCCATGATCCTGGTCTATCCGGCGCTGTGCCTGGTGGACGATCTGCACAGCTTCGTGCCCGACCTCTCGGCGCTGGAGGGCGACACCTTCCAGTCCGCCATGGGCGAGCTGGGCACGGTCTACGCCAGAGACGCCTACGACATCGACGTCATGCAGGAGATCGCGGGCTACACCGGCGACGTGCTGATTATCCACGGCTTGAACGATAAAACTGTGCCCTACAGCTACGCGGTCGAGGCCATTGCGACAGCCTATGGCGAGGCGTCCTCCCAGCTGCTGCTGATCACAGGCAAGAAATCCGCCCACGGCTTCGAGATCATCTATGACGAGGGCCGGGAAATCGCCGAGAACGCCGGCGTCGCCTTCGCACAGGCACATCTTGACTGAAATAAAGGCCGGTCATACTTTTGACCGGCCCATTTCTCTAACAATCACTGGAGGTATCGCATGAAACACACGTGCAGAACAATTCTGGCTTTTGCTCTGGCACTGGCGATGACCCTGGCGCTCTCGCCGATCGCCGCGCTGGCAGACTCCGAAAACAGCCTCGCCGCGCAGATCGAGGAGGCTTTTGCCGAGCCCGGGATGCGCTACCGGCCCTACGCCCGCTGGTGGCTGGCCGAGGGCTCGCACACCGACGAGACGCTGATCGAGTCCATCCATGAGCTCTACGACGCGGGCTACGGCGGCGTGGAGTTCGTGACGCTGGACGAATCGAAATACTTAAAGGACGCCGACTACGCCTGGGGCTCGCCGGAGTGGATCCACGATACCCACGTCATTATCGAAGAGTGCGCGAAGCTCGGCATGAGCGTCAGTATGACCAGCGGCACGCACTGGGCCACGGCGAACCTCGTGTCGATCAACCCGGATATGGAGGCGGCGTCTCAGGAGCTGGGCTACGCCACCGTCACGCCCGAGCCCGGGGAGGACGGCATCCCTGCCTTCTCCGGCGAGCTCCCTGTCTGCAAGCTGCCCGGCGGCGTGAAGGAGCGGCGGCTGGTGAAGCTGCTGGCCGCCAGAATCACCGAGCGCGGCAGCGAGAAGATGGCGAAGGGAACGGTCAAGCCCACCCGCTTTGCGCTCGATTCCCTGACCGATTTGACCGAACAGGCTGTAGACGGAAAACTCGATTGGACTGCGCCCGAGGCCGGGGACTGGGAGCTCTTTGCCTTTTATCAGTACGGCACCGGCGAGTCCTACCGCCCGGCGATCAGCAAGAGCTACACGATCAACTATCTCAGCCGTGAAGGCACCCGGGCGCTGATCGACTATTGGGACAGCGAGGTGCTGACCGACGAGGTGCGCGCGCTGATCGAACAGATCGACGAATGTGATCTCTATATGGACTCGCTGGAGCTGTCGGTGCGCGGCAGCAACACCACGGGCCAGCTCTGGTGCGCGGATATGCTCGAGGAGTTCGCGGCGCGCAACAGCTACGAGCTCGGCACGCTGCTGCCCCTGCTGATCAAGAGCGGCGGCAGCTTCGGCGCGCCGAACGTGTATTATTACGAGCCGGACGACGCCGAGGGGCAGGACTTCGCCGAACGGCTGCGCCTGGACTTCATGCAGACCCAGACAGCGCTGTACAGCGAAAACTGCCTGGAGGTGCTGGCCGACTGGCTGCACAGCCGCGGCATGAAGCTGCGCGCGGAGAACTCCTACGGCGCGCCCTTCGAGATCTCCGAGCCCGCGGCGGTGCTGGACTATATCGAGACCGAGTCCATGGAATTTGGCAACGAGCTCGACAGCCACCGCAACATGGCCGGCGGCGCGCACCTGCTCGGCAAGCGCCTGTCCAGCGAGACCGGCGCGTGGATCTCCGGCAACTACGTCTATGACAACAACTACTACCGCCAGGTGTTCTATATGCAGTACGCCGCTGGCGTGCAGAAGACCGTGACGCACGGCTATTCCGCGGCCTACGGGCCGGAGGACTGCGTGCAGTGGCCCGGTTTTGAGGGCATGGACGCGGTCTGGTCCGAGCGCTTCAGCAAGCGGCAGCCCGCCGCGGTCGACTATCCGGCGCAGAACCTCCACTACAGCCGCCTGCAGCAGGTGCTTGAGAGCGGCGTGCCGCAGATGGATTTCGCGATATTGCGCACGGACTACAACTTCAACAACCGCCTTACCAACGGCGGCATGGTGAATTTTGTGAACAAGGGCGTGTACAGCAACAAGGCCCACACGCAGGACGGCTACTACTGGCGGGATATGGGCCTGCAGAACGCGGGCTATACCTATGACTATTTCTCGCCCTGGCTGCTGCGCAATGAGAATGTGACCTGCACAAACGGCCTTGTCAACGCCGAGGGGGTCGCCTATCAGGCCCTGCTGCTGATCGAGGACGAGCTGCCCCTTGAGGCGGCGGTGCGAATCCTCACCTGGGCAGTGGACGGTCTGCCGGTCGTGTTTGTGAACCACACCTCGCAGCTGGTTGCGAACGACAATGTGATGAAGGAAAACAGCGAGGCGGGCAGCAAAACCGGCTCGAACAACCAGCGCGACGCGGCGCTCGCCACCGTCGTCGCGCTGATCAAAGCCCTGGACAACGTGCGCACCGTGGACACCGAGAGCGAAGCGCTCGATGCGCTGCAGGAGCTCGGCGTGAGGCCGCGCGTGGCCTGGAGCGAGGCGAATACGCGGCTGCTGCCGGTGCTGCGGCGCGACACGGACGCCGACTATCTCTATCTTTACCACTATATGTACGAGGACAGCGAGGACTTTCAGACCACCGTCTCGGTGGACGGCGTATTTGAGCCGTACTTCCTCGACACCTGGTCGGGCTGCGTGACAGCGGCAAAGAGCTGGCGCATCGCGGATGGCCGTACCGAGATCGACATCGACATCGCCCCGGGCGAGACACAGCTGCTCGTGCTGCACCGCGGCGCGGAGCTGCCGGAGGGCTACGCGGTCAGCGACGAGGCGGTGACAAGCGAACAGCCCCTGACCGGCTGGACGCTGACCGTGGACAGCTTCAACCCCGGCGAAAAGCAGACGCGTACCGAGACGAACGAGGCCACCGGATTGACCACCACTGAGGTCAGCTTTGACACCGACCATGTGCTGCTCGACGCGGGCACGCTCGACGAGCTGCGTCCGTGGAAGGACATTGAGGCCATCGGGGAGACGGTCTCGGGCGTCGGCCTGTATAGGGTCAGCTTCACGCCCGATGCCTCGCTGCTGGACGCGGAGAAGATCCTTTTCCGCGCCGACAGCTTCTGCGGCGGCACGGCGGCGGTCTTCCTCAACGGCGAAGCCGTGAGCGTGAACATGGATCGCCGCACGGCGGATCTGACCGGGCGGCTTGTCGAGGGCGAGAACACGCTGGAGGTGCGCGTGACCTCCTCCCTGCGCAACAAAATGCGCGAGCTGGGTTACGAACAGGGCTGGAATATCCTGCACCCCGAGGCCGCGGACTACGGCATGACCGGAGAGACGAGACTCCTGATCACGCAGCGCTGACAGGCACTTGCAATCATTTGGAAAATTCAATATAATACTGTATAGCGAATACCGTGTACTTTATCTGAACGGAGGATTCCCCATGAAAAAACTGCTATCCTTATTGCTGGCGCTGATGCTGTGTCTGAGTCTGCTGCCCGCGGCCCTTGCGGACGGAGAGGAGACAGATGAAACCACGGTCGAGGGCTACACCGAGAGCGGGGAAGGCTGGACCTCGGTCGTCACCTGGCTGAAAAACGGCGAGCTCAACATCTTCGGCAAGCTCTATTACCCGGCGGACTTTGACGAGAGCCGGACCTATCCGGTCATCATTATGTGCCACGGGACAGACGCGTCGCACGCCACCTACGAAAAGGGCCAGTGGCCGATGAAGCTCGCCCAGGAGGGCTACATCAGCTATGTGTTCGACTTCTGCGGCGGCTCCAAGAATTCCCTGAGCGATCTGAGCGTCATGGAGCTCTCCGGCGAGACGATGCAGCGCGACATCTCCGCCATCCTTGACCAGATCAAAGCGCTGCCGTACTGCGATACGGAGCACATTTTCCTCATGGGACAGAGCCGCGGCGGCATCATGGCCGCGATGGCGGCCGGGCGCAGACCCGAGGAATACGCCGGTCTGATCCTGCTGTACCCGGGCATGGGCATGATTGACCGCCTGATTGCGAGCTATCCGAATCTGGATGAGGTAACCGGCGATACCATCGTCGATAACGGACACGAATTCGGAAAGGTGTTCCTCACGGACGTGTACGACTGGGACGTGGCCGGCACCTGCAGCCAGTACAAGGGCAACGTGCTGCTGATCCACGGCGTCGCGGACAAGACCGTTGAGTATGAGCAGTCGGTCAAAGCGCTGACGGAATACTATGCCGAGTCCAACTCGGAGCTCGTGCTGATCACCGGCAAGCAGTCGGTCCACGCCTTTGACGTGTTCTGGAAGCCCGGGCAGGCCATCGCCTGGAACGCCGTGATCGACTATCTGGCAAGAGAAATGGCGGAGTAAACCGTCATTAACATCGAAAGAGCTGTGAAACGGGGAGAGGTTCTCCCTATTTCACAGCTCTTTCTTATGTTATATGTCTTTGCGCGAGATCGCTTATTCGACGGAAATCATGTAATAGTACACCGGCTGACCGCCGTCGACGATCGAAAGCTCGGCCTCGGGGAAGTGGGTCGAGAGCAGACCGCCGGCGTGCTCGGCCTCGTCGGCCTTGACGTCGCTGCCGTAGTAGATCGTGATGAACTCGGGGTCGAGCTCCTCGAAGGCCGCGCCCAGCGCGTCGATCAGCGCGTCCATGCCGGGGTAGCTGTTGAGCAGCGCCCCGTCGAGCAGGGCGAGATACTCACCGGCCTTGATGCTGTGGCCGTCAAACTCGCTGTCGCGCGCGGCATAGGTGACCATGGCCGTATGTACGCGGGAGATCGCGTCGCGCATATCCGAGACGACCTGCGCCTCGTCGGCGTCCGGGTCGAGATTCAGCAGCGCGGACACGCCCTGGGGCACCGTGCGCGTCGGCATCACGATGACCTTTTTCTCGGTCAGCGGGATGCACTGCTCGGCCGCCATCGTGATATTTTTGTTGTTCGGCAGGACGAAAACCGTCTCGGCCGGAGTGTGATTGATGACCTTGAGAATATCGTCGGTCGAGGGGTTCATCGTCTGCCCGCCGGTGACAATGCCGTCGGCGCCGAGCTCGCGGAAGAGATTGGCCATGCCCTCGCCGGCACAGACCGTGACGACGCCGAAGTGCTTCTCGGCCGCGGCAACCGTACCGTCGTCGGCCTCGGGAGCATTCTCCATGGCCTCCAGCTCCTGCTCAACGGCCTCGAGGTCATCGGTGGACTGTGCCTTGCGCCCGGCCAGGATCGCCTCGGCCTGGGAGCGCATATTTTCGATCTTGGCGAGCTCCAGCGTGCCGTATTTCTGGCTCTCGGTCAGGGCCTCGCCGGGGATGTCGGTGTGGACGTGGACCTTGAAGATCTCGTCGTCGTCCGAAATGACCAGCGAATCGCCGATCGAGTCGAGATAGCGGCGCAGCGGCATCAGATCGACGTCGGGGCTCTTCTTGCGCACGATGTAGACCGTGTCGAAGACGTTCTCGGTGGGGACATCCACCTCGCCCTCGCCCCAGCCCTCGTTTTCCTCGGCGGTCTCGCTCGTGTCCATGTCGGCCGAGCGGATCTCGCCGCGCAGCGAGCGCACCATCGCGGTCAGGATCGTCATATAGCCCTTGCCGCCGGCGTCGATCACGCCGGCCTTTTTCAGTACGGGGTTCTGGTTGACCGTGTCGGCCAGGGCCGCTTCTCCGGCCTCAATCGCGGAGAGCAGCGATTCCTCGAGATTCCGCTCGTCCTTGGCGGCCTTTTCCGCCGCAGCCGAGGCCAGGCGCGAAACCGTCAGGATCGTGCCCTCGGCCGGCTTCATAACGGCCTTGTAGGCGGCCTCAACGCCGTCGTTCATGGCGCCGGTGAATTCCACTGCACCGGCGGTCTCCAGCCCCTTGAGGCGCTTGGCGATGCCGCGAAACAGCAGTGATAAAATGACGCCCGAGTTGCCGCGCGCACCGCGCAGCAGCGCCGAGGCGACGGCGTTGGATACAGCGTCCACGGTATCGTAATCGCTTCCCTGCAGCATCGTCGCGGCGTTCGACATCGTCAGGCACATGTTCGTGCCGGTGTCGCCGTCGGGGACGGGGAAGACGTTGAGTTCATTGATCGCCTGGGAGTTGGCGCGCAGAGCCGCATAAGCGCACAGGATCATTTCCTTGAAGGCCGCGGCGTCGATATACTCTCTCATTTGTACCTCCGGGTAGGGCAGGAGGCATTCAACCTCGTTTGCCCCAAGAACTTATCCGATAATTGTTTCTATATAGACGTCCACGCTCTTCACGGGAACTCCGGTGGACTGAGACAGCTTGTAGCTGACCTCGTTCATGATGCTGCGGCCGACGGCGGCCATGTTGACGCCGCGGTCGACACCGATGTGCAGATCCAGGGAAAGACTGTCGTCGTCGTTGAAACGGACCTCCACGCCCTTGGACATGCTCTCGCGCCGCAGCAGCTGGAAGCCGGACTTCTCGCTGCAGCTGACCATGCCTTTGACACCGAAGCAGCTTGTGGCCGCGTCGCCGGCCAGATATGTGAAGACGTCGCTGGTGATGCTGATATCGCCGCAATCGTTCTTGATGTTGACCATAGCATAAAGCTCCTCTCAAGTCAGATCTGTGTCGGAGACAACCGACACCAGTCATAAAATTATATACCAAATACGTGAAAAGCACAAGGCTTTTTTCCACGTTCACAAGGCAATAGAGACAGGATAGAAAAAATAACGGCGCGAATGAAAATTATCGGGCGTAAAGGTTTACATTTGGATGAAAAAATGGTAAGATAAATCTGTCCGTAAAAGAGCTCGCCCCTGATACGGGCGAACTGCAAATATTAGAAATGGAGAGTGAAGTATCATGCAGAGACACTTCAAAACCATGGACGGCAACACCGCTGCCGCCCATGTGTCGTACGCATTCACTGAGGTCGCCGCGATCTACCCGATCACCCCGTCGAGCCCCATGGCCGACTATGTTGACCAGTGGGCCGCCCAGGGCCGCAAGAACATCTTCGGCAGCACCGTCAAGGTGCAGGAGATGCAGGCCGAGTCCGGCGCCGCGGGCGCTGTGCACGGCTCCCTGAACGCCGGTGCGCTGACCACCACCTATACCGCGTCCCAGGGCCTGCTGCTGATGATCCCGAACATGTACAAGATCGCCGGCGAGCTTCTGCCCGGTGTGTTCCACGTCAGTGCCCGTACCCTGGCCAGCCACACGCTGAACATCTTCGGTGACCACAGCGACGTCATGGCCTGCCGTCAGACCGGCTTTGCCATGCTGGCCGAAGGCAACGTCCAGGAAGTCATGGACCTCGCGCCCGTGGCCCATCTGGCTGCCATCAAGGGCCGCGTCCCGTTCCTGAACTTCTTCGACGGCTTCCGCACCTCCCACGAGCTGCAGAAGATCGAAGTCTGGGACTATGACGATCTGAAAGACATGGTCGATATGGACGCCGTCAAGGCCTTCCGTGCCCGCGCTCTGAACTCCGAGCATCCCACGATGCGCGGCTCTCACGAGAACGGCGATATCTTCTTCCAGAACCGCGAGGCCTCCAACAAGTATTACGAGGCTGTCCCCGGCATCGTCGAAGAGTACATGGCCAAGATCAATGCCAAGCTCGGCACCGACTATCAGCTCTTCAACTACTACGGCGCCCCCGACGCTGACCGCGTCATCGTGGCGATGGGCTCCATCTGCGACGTGGCCGAGGAAGTCATCGACTACATGAACGCTCACGGCGAGAAGGTCGGCCTGATCAAGGTCCGCCTGTACCGCCCGTTCTGCCCCGAGAAGCTGGTTGCGGCCATCCCCGCCACCTGCAAGAAGCTGGCCGTTCTCGACCGCACCAAGGAGCCCGGCTCCCAGGGCGAGCCTCTGTTCCTCGACGTTGTCACCGCTCTCGCCACCGCCGGCCGCACCGGCATCGACGTGATCGGCGGCCGCTACGGTCTCGGCAGCAAGGATACGCCTCCCTCCTCCGTCTTCGCCGTGTACAACGAGCTCGCGAAGGCCGAGCCCAAGCGCCAGTTCACGATCGGCATCGTCGACGACGTCACCCACATGTCCCTCGAGGAAGTCCCCGCCCCCAACACGGCGGCCGAGGGCACCATCGAGTGCAAGTTCTGGGGTCTCGGCGGCGACGGCACCGTCGGCGCCAACAAGAACTCCATCAAGATCATCGGCGACCACACCGACAAGTATGTCCAGGCCTACTTCCAGTATGACTCGAAGAAGACCGGCGGCGTGACCGTCAGCCACCTGCGCTTCGGCGACAAGAAGATCCGCAGCCCCTACTACATCAACAAGGCCGACTTCGTGGCCTGCCACGTCCCGTCCTACATCACCAAGGGCTTCCCGATCGTCCGCGACGTCAAGCCCGGCGGCGTGTTCCTGGTCAACTGCCAGTGGAGCTTTGAGGAGCTCGAGCACCATCTCGACGCCGCCTCCAAGCGCTACATTGCCAAGAACAACATCCAGCTCTACATGATCAACGCCATCGACCTCGCCAAGCAGATCGGCATGGGCAAGCGCACCAACACCATTCTGCAGTCCGCGTTCTTCTCCCTCGCGAAGGTCATGCCCGAGGCTGAGGCGATCCAGTACATGAAGGACGCCGCCCTGCACTCCTACCTCAAGAAGGGCCAGGACGTTGTCGACATGAACTACAAGGCCATCGACGCCGGCGCCACCGCCTATCAGAAGGTCGACGTCCCCGCCGCCTGGGCCGACGCTGTTGACGCCGAGAAGGCCGACAGCCTGCACGGCATTGCCAAGACCGTCAAGATGGTCAAGAACATCCTCGACCCCGTCGACAAGATGGACGGCGATTCTCTGCCGGTTTCCGCCTTTGTCGACCACGTCGACGGCACCTTCGAGCTCGGCGCCGCCGCCTATGAGAAGCGCGGCATTGCCGTCACCGTCCCCGAATGGGACAACACCAAGTGCATCCAGTGCAACAAGTGCGCCTTCGTCTGCCCGCACGCCACGATCCGTGCCTTCGCTCTGACCGAGGAAGAGGCCGCCGCAGCTCCCGCGCAGACCAAGCTCGCCGACATTAAGGCCGGCAAGGGCAAGGGTGTGTACAAGTTCGCCATGGCCGTCTCCCCGCTCGACTGCATGGGCTGCGGCGTCTGCGTGGGCGAGTGCCCGACCGGCGCCATCCAGATGGTCGCGATGGAGAGCCAGCTCGAGCAGCAGGAAGTCTTCGATTACATGGTCGAGAAGACCGCCCCGAAGGCCGATATGTTCGCCGGCGATCCGAAGTTCAGCCAGTTCGCTCAGCCGTATCTGGAGTTCTCCGGCTCCTGCGCGGGCTGCGCCGAGACCAGCTATGCCCGTCTCGTCACCCAGCTCTTCGGCGACCACATGCTCATCTCCAACGCCACCGGCTGCTCCTCCATCTGGGGCGGTCCCGCGGCCACCTCTCCCTACACCGTCAACAAGGAAGGCAAGGGTCCCGCCTGGGCCAACTCCCTCTTTGAAGACAACGCCGAGCACGGCCTCGGTGTCTACCTCGGCCAGAAGAAGATCCGCGACGATCTCAAGGCCAAGGTTGAGGCGCTCGTCGAAGCCCCGACGGTCTGCAAGGAACTGAAGGCTGCCG
>ONNS01000066.1 GCA_900319275.1 uncultured Eubacteriales bacterium | reverse complement strand
GGCGTACTCTATGTTGTGGACGGCCCGAACTATGTTGAATATAATTGCCCATGCGGTTGCGGAAACGTGGTCATGCTCCCGTGTTATACAGCACCGGAAACGAAAGAGGGGTGGGGATGGGTCATGCAGGAAGAGAGCGGGCGCGTCACCTTGCAGCCGTCGGTTTATTCTACGTCGTGGCCGTGCAGGTCGCATTACTTCATTCGGGAAAGCAAAATACTATGGGTATGAAAAAACGCCCTCGGGGATCCTCCCGGGGGCGTCTATTTTATTGCCGTCTTTCTCCCTTTTGGGCGCTCTGTTTGACATATTGAGGCGAGGAAAAACACAGGATCGACGGTTTTTCAAAAAGCCTTGATTTCAGCGGAAAACAGGCCCGCAAATGAGTTTAACACAACATCCCATTTTGACAAAGCCAGCACGGGCGCGGGCGGGGCCTGGGGCCGGTTGACAAATGCAGCGGTTTTCAACCTTTCCGGCGACAGATCGCAGTGGAAATGACCTTATAGGGGCGCACGGATTTGTCAACCATTTCGGCGGCGTCAACGGAATGGTTCGACGGCGTTGCACTTTAACTTGCTCGCAATTTGCCACGCGCGGTGCAAACTTGCACCAAAGCAGCCTGCTGAGCGGGTTTTTTTATTTGCCTACCATTTGCGTGACCTCACGAAAATGATATGAGTTACACTTCCGGGCGGTCAAAAGTGAAACTCATTTTCAGAAGGGCATAAAAAAGACGCCCCCGGCGAGCGGGAGCGTCATTTTGAAATGATCGGGCTGCGTTAGCACCATTCGTCAGGAACGATCAGAATACCTCCATCGGGGAGATCATAGACGGAGCCAGGCTCGTCATCCTCGCCGCTGTAGATTCTCGGGATATCGCCGTTGTGGTCGGATTCGATCACGGCAAGCTCGGCATCAGGCATGGCATCGACTATATGCGCCACGCGGCGCACGGTGCCAGCCATAGCTTAGATAGAGCCAGGAGCGACAGGAAAGCCCACACATCCCGTATAGAAAAGCCTGGGGATTTGGTCGTCGTCATAGGACGACCAATTATCAACAACGATATTGTTGCCGTAGATGATAATACCGGCTTCGTGCCGGGTCAGTTCTTGCAGTGTCATGTTTGTTACCTCCGTGATTTGATGGTGTTATCATACACGATTAGCTGTCCAGAAAAACGGACTTTGAAATGATCGGGCGGCGTTAGTCGTTCTCGCGGAGCGCAACAAAGGCGACAAACCCCTGCCAGACATACACCGAATAGCGGCCTTGCAGCGTGCGAGACACTGCATTACCGCAATCATACGCGAAGATATTAAATTCTCCGTCGATGATCGTAAAGAAATCCATGATTGAATTGCAAATAAAGTCACTCTCTTTCGCGAACACAGCGACGCGCGTCACGCCGTCACCCTCGCCGTTCGGAATCAACACAGAAAACTGCTTGTTCCCGACTTTCACGGAACCGGCGTCGCTCTCTGTCTTGAAACACCGTTCGCCAAATTCTTCCCGGATGAATTTCCAGCACAGAGCCGGGCGCTCTCGCCGCATCAGCTCTTGATAAAACTGCTTGCTACGCTCCTCCTGGTGCGAGAGATACAGATCGACAAACTCCTCAACGCTGCGGGATGCTTCAGCGCAGGCATCAACAATGGCCTGGTCAGTTGAAAACTCGTTATTCATGCAACGACGGAGAAAATTATCTCCGGTCTCGTGCGGGAAAACAATGCTATCACGGTTCATTGTATGGTCTCCTTTCAAAATGATCGGGCGGCGTTAGTCCTTGTCGCCCTTGAAGGTGTCGAACACAGACGGAACCTGTTGGGAGATCACCACGCGGGGCAGCTCCTCCGGCTCGTTCTCGTGCTCCTCCGGGTGTCGGTCGATGTGGACGGCGGCAATCGTGCCGATAATCAAAAAGCCGCCCAGCAGCACGACAAAAATCACGATCAACTTCATGTTACCCTCCGTTCCGGGCAATATCCTCCCGGATCAGGCGCTTAATGTAGCGCTGCACACTATCCTCTTTTTGGATCCTCGACAGAATATCAGCGTCGGTCTTGACGTTGAACTTCATGCTGATGTGCTTTGCGTTCACGGCATCGTACCGCGCCTTTGCTTCGTTCTGCGCGCGGCGCGCCTCGTCGGGCGTGTAGACCGTTTTCGGCATGGTGTTGGCTCCTTTCTTTCGGTGTTACCGTCAGTATAATACGACGCGGCGCGCGTGTCAAATGATTCGGCGGCGTTACTCGGCGAGATTTGCAGCGAATTGCTCCGGCGTCAAGGCCTTTCCGAAAAGCAAGGCGTCCTCTGCTTCCTCAACCTTTTCGATCTGCCATTCCAGATTATGCGTCAGCCACATATCAGCCGGAACATAACCGGATGCGGATTCACTTTCGAGGACTTTGAAAAAGCCGTCTCTTACGGCCTGCGCAAATCCGTATTCCGCCTTGCTCTCACGCCAGGCGTCAAGCAGGCGGACACGGTGCCGCTGCAACTGCTCCAGGGTCATGCTCTGGATGGGCTCGCACAATAGCTCGCGGGCGGTTTTGATGTTCACGGCTGCCCCTCCTCGTAATCGTTGCAGGCCGTGACGACCTCGTTTTCCTCGTCCCACCCTTCGACGCCGGTACAAGCATACTCGCAGCCTCCGGGGTATTTATCGTGCTTACAGGTATCACACATAGATTTCACGACGATCATAAAAACCTCCTTGCCCTCGTGACCTCCGGGGCGGGCGTGATTTGAAATGATTTCGCGGCGTTACTGCCGGGCGTTCTCCGGCATGAACTGTTCGATGTGCTTCATCACAGGGTCAAAGATCGTCACGACGGCGCTCTGCTCGTGATAATGCGTCTTTTGCGGGATGTACAGGATGTGCGCGACCTCGACGCCAGCGGCGCGGTTGGCCCATTTGCAAAGCCTCTCAGCTTCCTTACGCAGCGTCCACGCCTGAGCATAGGGCGTAGCCTTGCGGATGGCGACGGTATAGCCGACGCCGTAGTTTTCGTTTGCCGTGCAGCGGTCATATTCATACCGGGCGCGCTCCATCAGCTCTTGAACATACTTCGGGATAATCACAACTCGCTTCCTCCTTTCCCTCTTGAAGATAGGCTGCATTAAGCATTGCAACACGCTTTTTCAGTGCTTTTATTGCCGGGTCGGGGTCAATGAATACGTCAGGATTTGTAAACCAATACGGTTTGCCAGGCTCCCTCCAAACAATTAAAAACCTGTTTCCCATAGCCGATATCGCCCAAGTGATACCGCGCTTGTCCTCTATGGGGTGGATAATATTCATATACTTGCCTCCTTGCCCGCGTATGAGGCCCACGGGCGGGCGCGTGAAATGATTTCGCGGCGTTATGCGCCGACTTCCTGCCACTCGGGGATCCGGTCGCCGTCGTCCTCCTCGTTGCCCTCGGCGGCGAGGATGCGCAGCATATTGATAACGACGATCAACGTGCCGAACAGGGTGCATCCCCTTTTTCTCTTTCCGGTCATGTGGTGTTGGCTCTCCTTTCAGAATGGTTTGGCGGCGTTGCCGCTGGGCGGGTTATTTCTATGCCGCCACCCGTGGGGCGGGCTGTGTCATGCGTAGGTGGAATAGTCGTAGAGCTTGCCAAACTCGACCGGATGGAGCGTGACGCCGGTGCTCAACGTGGGATCGAGGATATAAGGCACATCGGGCGAGAAATCTGTAAACTTGCTGCGTACCGTGTACTGCTTATCGTTGCGGAACACGTCGCGGCGCGGGCGCTTCAGGCCGGTCATATGAGAATCCTCGCCGGACGCGGCGGCGAGCTCGCGCAGGATCAAGGTGTGCTTGCCGCGCAGGCCCACGACCTGATAAAAGTCGATGTTGGTCTGCTCCCAGCCCCAGGATGAATACAGAATATCGCCGACGTGGACGCCCTCGGCGTTCTGCGTGGGCTCCTCACGGGAGAGCATATAGGCAGATTCGGCGGCGAACTCCTCCGGGGTATAGGTCAAAAGCCTCTCGCGGATCCCGCTGCGCTCGGCGCGCTGATCGGCGTACATTTTGCCGAGCTTTTCGCGGTGCTGCGCCTGCTCCTCCTCCGTCCAGGCTCCCATGCCGTAGGTCTCAAAGCTGTTAGGCCCGGCGGGCTTTATGGCCTCAATGTAATAATCCGGGTGACGGGCAAGGAACTGCGAGCGCGCTGCTTCAAGCGTCTCGGCCTCCTCGGCGGTAAAGGTTGTCAGCCGGGCAGGCTTTTCTCTGTCGGCCTCACGGCCCCAGTGGATAATATAACGCATGGTGTTGGCTCCTTTCTGCCCGCGTATCAGGCCCACGGGCGGGCACGATTTGAAATGATTCGGCGGCGTTAGGTCAGGCTTGCGGCGAACTCGTCCGGTGTCATGGTCTCGGGCTCGTCCGCACGGCGCTCAATCTCGGCATAGGACGCCTGCCCCTGCATGGGCGTTCTGTCGGCAAGTGTCATGTGCGGCTGCGTAAATTCGTAGGTGAAGTTTTTCGGGCCGCAGCGCACGACACGCACGACGCCCCAGCGCTTGACGACGATCAAATCACCCTTTTTCAGATTCTTCCGGCTGAACTCCACACCGCCCAGCGCGTCAAGCGCGTCCTGATAATATCCCAGCTTGTCAAGCTCAACCTCGATGCGGTCAAGCCAGTATTCCAGATTCTCGCGGGCTTTATCAAGGCTGATCGGCTCGCCTGCGCAGTTTTTCAACTCCTCACCAGCTTCCAGACGTGTGACCGTGCGCTCCTGCGCGTCGTAGCTCCTGCGCAGCGCGCGGAGATTTGCTTCACACTCATTGATGCGGCGTTGTATAAAACCCTTGTCGGTCAGCTCCTTCCCGGCTGCCGTGCGGCGGGCGGTCTCGGCGCGCTCCTGCCAGTATTCCGACTTGCGGAACTCGTCAAAGCCTCTTTCCCAGGCTGCAAACATCTTTTCCCGGCGGCGTCCGAACGCCCGGCCCGCGCTGGTGTTCACGATGGGCTGTGTGAAAAAGGCGATATCGCCGTGCATTTTCTCGATGGGGGCTTGCAGCTGCTCGCCGCGTTTCTCGGCGGCGCCGGCGCGGGCGTCGTATCTCTCCGCGCGACGCTCGGCGCGCTCCTGCTTGCGCTCCATCTGCTCGGCAAAGCTCAGGCGCTCGCCCGTTTGCCCGGCGTCGGCCAGGCCGATGCGCTCCGCGCAGCGGCGCGCCCAATGCAGATTAGGCTCTTTGCAACGGCTGATCCAGCAACCGGAATTGCGGCCCCACAAGAAATTGCTCTTGATATCGGCTTTCTGCTCGTCGGTCAGAGCGGAATAAACCGACTTTTCAAAGTGCAGCTCCAGCTTGCCCGTCTCGCGGTTGACGATGAAATAATTGCTTTCGTTCATGGTGTTGGCTCCTCTCGGAATGATTTTGCGGCGTTGCCGCTGGGCGGGTTATTTCTATGCCGCCACCCGTGGGGCGGAACGATCGCGCGGCGTTATTCGTCGGCGTCAACTTCTATCGCTATGCTGTCGCCGCCGGTCGGATAGATATATTTCGCTTCCCTGTCAAGAAACGGCTCGGCATAGGGCCCATGCGCAAGAACTTCGGCAATCTGCGCTTCCTTTTCGTAGCTATATGCACGGATAAGAACGCGATTTCCCTGCACTTCCACGCGGTTTAGTAGCTCTCTAACAGTCATGAAAAAACCTCCTCAACCTATGTGTTTTTTCCACGCCTCTACGGCTTCGTTTCTCGTGTTCCATCCCCAAACGCGCACGGTTTTTGAGCCGTACATATACTCAACTGGGTATTCGCCGCACTCCCGGCACTCGATGTGCCACCATCCGAAACGCCTGGTGATTTTTGGCTTTCCGCCGCATTTGCACGGCTTTAACTCTCTCAAAGACACGTAACCCATGAAAAACCTCCTCACCCTATGTGCTCTATGAACTCGTCCGGGGTTAAAACCGGATTCGAAATGATTTCGGGGCGTTGCTCCGGGGATGCCTTGCGGGGGCGGCCCGGCTTGCGCTTCGGCGCGTCGGGATCCGGCGCGGGGTGCTTGCGGGGCCGACCGGGGCCGCGCTTCGGGGCGTCGGCCTCGGCTGCCTGCTTTTCTTCCGCTTTCCGGCGCTTCTCCTCGGCGGCGGCGCGGCGCTGTTCCTCGGCAGCCTTGCGGCGCTCGGCGCGCTCGCGCTCTTTCCGTGCCTGCTCGCGTTCCCGCACTATGGCAGGGAACACGGGCAGCAGGAAGAAAAACAGCGGCAGCAGAGCCAGCAATACCGGATGATCGAGAAGAAAATCAAAACCAAGGGCGAGAACCAGGAATGTAATCACGGCGTATCCCTCCCGTCAGGCCGCGAGGAGCGCGGCGAACTCGTCCGGCGTGAGCTCGACCGGCTCCAGCGTGATAAGCAGGGCGGCAAACTCGTCCGGCGTCATTGCTTTTTCGCGTAGCGTGCGCGGCTTTGAAATGCCACCGGGGCGTTTCGCGGCGGGCTGCTCGATCTCCAACGGGGCCGCGCTGCGCGTCGCTCCGGCGTTGCCGATGGGCTTCACCGGACAAAGCAGGGCTTGACCGTCCGGAGCGGTGAAAACAATCTGCGCATTATTTGCCGTCCAGCAGGCACGGGCACCGGGCAGGGCTTCCAACACGTCACGCAGCAGGGCAAGATCCACCATTGGCAGGCCAGCGCCGAAGTCAAAAAGCGTGCGGCTCTTTTCCGGATAGATACGATCCAGCCAGGCCCCGCGCGGGGCGCTTTTCGCGAGCTTTTGGAAGCCCTTCACATCGGCCAGACTTGGCAGCGGCAGCGCCGCGGCGTTGCGTGTGGCCTCGTCAATCAATTTTGCGGCGTTGAAACTGCCACCAGAAACAGGTTTCAAGTCCAGCGATTCGGACAAACAAAGCAGGACACAGCCGTCACAAACACAGCTTTTTCCGTCTCGCGTGAACACGCCTTGAAAGCTGCGCACAGTATCCGGGATCCGCTTGACGATGCGCGCGGCGACACGGGCGGCAGCGGTCTGCTTCTTCGGCGGCTCCAGCGCGTCCAGCAGACCGGAGAGGCGCTTATACTCGGCCTTATCGCCGTCCGTCTCGGCGTCCTTGTAGGGCGCGCGGGCCGCTTCCAAGCAGGCCCGGACTTCGGCGGTGGTCTCCTCGGTGTGCTTCGTCGCCTGCTTCAGGATCTTCTTCAGCGTCGCCCGGGCCAGGTGCGGAACGGCGACGGGTGAAAGCTCGTAGCGCCCTGTTCCCCATTCAACCAGGATCGGCGCGGGCTTGGTGTTTTCGCTCATGGTGTTGGCCTCCTCAAATGATTTTGCGGCGTCTTGTAGCTATCCGCGACGGGCTTTTATAGCCCGTTTCGGGCCGGGAGCTGCCCGGCCCATCATCAGGCGGAACGGTTGTGCGGCGTTTGTCATGCGTAAAGCGCGGCCAGATCGCCGGACAGGGCCACGGCGGCCCGATGCGCCTTGAACGTCAGTTTCTTGTTGTAGCTGTTGAGCGCGGCGGAGAAGTAAAAACCGGCCTTTTCTACGGCAGCCCGGGCGGCGTCGGTCGGGGCGGCGTCAAAGCACACGCGGGTGCGCTGCGCCTCGCCGTCAAAGAGGATCCGCCAGCCCTTGCCGGTGATCGTCTCGCCGATAAAGGTCTTTTCGGGGATGGTGCGCGGCGTCGCCTGTTCGACCGGCACCGCGGCGGGCACGGGCTCGGCGGTCGGCGTCTCGGTCTCGACGGGCGCGGCGGGCTCCTGCTCTTCCAGGACCGGCACGGGCTCGGCGGTCGGCGTCTCGGCCTCGACCGGGTTTGAAATGATTTCGGGGCGTTCCTCGGCCGGCTCCTCAACGGGCGCAGCCTCGACCGGCGCGGACTCCTCAATCGCGACGGGGGCGGGCTCGACGGTAGCAGGCTCTTCGGGTTGCGTAAACTCGCCGGAAAGCTCGCCCTTTGCAGCGGCCAGGGCGGCGGGGTACGCCTCGTCGCCCGGCGTGAAGCGGACGCGGGCGGGCTCGCTGCGGTCGGGCATGGTGACAAATACCATCACGGACCCGGACGGCGTGACGCTGAACTTGACCGGGAACGTGCGCCCGGCGCAGGTGATAGTGTCGTTTGTGAAGTCGAATTTTGCCATGATAAAAAGCCTCCTCAAATGATTTTGCGGCGTTTGTAGCTATCCGCGACGGGCTTTTATAGCCCGTTTCGGGCCGGGAGCTGCCCGGCCCATCATCAGGCGGAACGGTTGCGCGGCGTTCGTCATGCGGGCATAGCCTCCACTTGTGAAGCAGAGAAGAAAGCAGCGGTTTTCATAAACATCTTGCTTTCCTCCTCGCCGGTCTCCTTGTCGGTTTTTGTGGCATGCTTCCAGATCGTCAGCTTTGCAACGGCCTTTTGACCGCGCTGCACCTGGAAACCAAGGGCGCGCCAAGCGTTGTAGGTGTGGATCGCCTCGGTCTCTTTTAGCTGGATCTCGTTGCCCTCGGCGTCGCGGGCCTTGTAAATCTTGCCCGTGTACTTGATCGCGCCCGCCTCGGCGAGCTGCTGCGCGGCGCTGAAAATAATCTGTTCGTTTGTCATGGTGTTGGCCTCCTGTTTAAAATGATTTCGGGTCGTTGGTCTCCCGTGACGCCTCGCGGCGTTTCGGCCCGTGACCGGCGGGCCATCATCAGACGGGATTTACTCGCGGTAGCCTCGCGCATAGGCCCATGAATAGGCCTGATTCTCTCCACGCTCAAAAGTGCGGGTGCGGCGCTCGCCTGCGTCGTGGTCGAAATACTCGACATAGGCGGGGCCGTCGTCGTCTCCGTAAACGGTGACGGTCTCACCGTCGATATCGGCCATTTCATAGCAAAAATCAAAGTCCTGCATGGTGTTCTCCTCTCTCAAAATGTGAAGTCTGTAAATGCTTCCTTTTCCCCGCTGAGATATACGGCGCTGCATATATCATCAAAGCGGGTGCATACGTACTTTTTCGCGGTCCGGTCATACTCGCCCCGGATAAAGACTTGCTTTTCCGTCGGGTTTTCGATGGGCCGCCGGGTGAAAAACTCGCCCTTTTTGAGCTGCTTAACGGTCATTTGCTGGGCTCCTCTCGTGTGGTGTTGGCCTTTCGGCTGGATCCGGTTATTTCTAAGTCGCCACCGGCGGGGCGGGCTGCCTGGGCGTCATGGCGCTGGGTGTCGCTGCGCTCGGCCTGGGTCTGCCCTGTTGGGATCGTCGCGCTGGGTCGGCGCTCTGCCTCGGCCACGGCCTCGGCTTTTCGGTGGTTGATCGGTCAGCCCGTGCGGGTGGGCGGGGCCTCGTGTTCGGTTGTCAAGGTGCTTGCGGGTTGCGCCCGCCGAGCGTGTCCTGTTTCGTTCCGTCTTGCGCCTGCCGTCTGCGGTCTGCGGCCCGGCTCGCGGCCTGCGATCATTCCCGCCGCTGCGCTTCCTTGCGGCCCGTGGGCCGGTTCGGTTCGCTTTCGGTGTTCCCGATTGCATGCACAGCATAACTCGGTGTTCCCGATTTGTCAAGCCCCTTTTTGCAAAAAATTTTCGGTGCGCCCGATTACTCCCCTACGGGGAGTAAAAATTTTTCGACCTGCTTTCCCGGCCGAAATGATCCAGCCCTATGCGCGCGTGATACCATACAGCGCGGGCAATACGCACGGTGCGCCCTGGGCGACGGTTGCGCCCTGGGCGGCGCGCTGCCTGCACGCCCTGCGCGACGGCCTCCGTCAAATTGCACAACGGGGGGACTATAGGGGGGAGTAACGTAGATCCCTACAGGAGATAGCACCGCACGCGAAAACCCCTCGCCGAAAAAATCCAGCACGGTTTTTGACCGTCGGCCCGGTGATTTTTGTGCAAGCTGGAGATTATGCCCGGCCCGGCAGGAGATCGGCAGCAGCCCCGGCGCCGGCGTCCTGGGCGGCCGGGCCGGAGACCGTGCAGCCTGGGCGGCCGGGCCGGAGACCGTGCGTCCTGGGCGGCCGGGCCGGAGACCGTGCAGCCTGGACCGGCCGGGCCGGAGACCGTGCAGCCTGGACCGGCCGGGCCGGAGACCGTGCAGCCTGGACCGGCCGGGCCGGAGATCGTGCAGCAGCGAGCCCGGCGGCCTGCCCGGCCCGGCGGGAGATCGTGCAGCAGCGAGCCCGGCGGCGCTGGGCGTCGTGTCCGCCAGGCAGCCAGCGAGGCGTCACGCGCGCGCGCCACATTATCTATTCGCGCGCGGTATAATATTCTAACCAATCATAAATCCAAGGTACTGCCGCCGAAGATCCTAAAGCCTGCGGTCGCGGCGAGCCCACGGATTCACTAAATTTTTTAGTTTTTTTATTTATTTCATTCACCCGAAACGTCGCGCGCCCGCGCGCGCCCGCGCGCGAATTAAAGAAAAGCGCCTCACTTCACTCTTCTTGTGCCGAGCAGACCGGCAGAGTGAAATGAGGCGCTTTCATTTTTTCATGTTGAGTGATGGCTGATTTCCTTACAACAAATTTACAACATTCATCGTCATTTCCTGTCGCGTTATGTCGCGTGTTGCCGTCACACAGCCAGAAATAGCAGAGCGAAAGCAATAACCATATTGAGCGGAACACGCTGAATAATAAAACAAAAAACAGCTAAAACGCTCATATTCTGAACATTTTAGCTGTTTTTGTTTTGGTGCTCCAGCGGGGACTCGAACCCCGGACACCCTGCTTAAAAGGCAGGTGCTCTACCTCCTGAGCTACTGGGGCGTATGCTGTTTTTTTACCGGCTCCTGCTCGCTGCATTTTGCATCAGCTCGGGAATTCCGGCGGGCTGTCAAGACGCCTGTGGCTGGGATGGCGGGACTCGAACCCACTATATCGGAGTCAAAGTCCGGTGTGTTACCATTACACTACATCCCAATATATGCCGCACGGCGTTTAACATAAAAGCCGGCTGCCGCCGGCCCGTGCTTTTATAGTGGGGTGGGATATGGGGCTCGAACCCACGACACCCGGAACCACAATCCGGTGCTCTACCAACTGAGCTAATCCCACCATATATACTTTGGCACGCCAAGAGGGATTCGAACCCCCGACCCACAGCTTAGAAGGCTGTTGCTCTATCCTGCTGAGCTATTGGCGCATGTCTCTTTCGAGCTGGGTGGAGCGGGTGATGGGAATCGAACCCACGTATCCAGCTTGGAAGGCTGGTGTTCTACCATTGAACTACACCCGCATGGGCCGTTCAGCTATGAAATAATAGCATGGAAGCCAAAGATTGTCAAGAGCCTTTTTCAACAATTTTTCCGGTGCCGAGCCACGGTTCGGGGACACGGAAAGCTGTTCTGGAGCGGCAAGTATAAAATTTTCCGTTCAGAGGGAAAATACCAGTACCCTCTCACATATACTGTAGTGAGCACAACTTCAATTGCTCGGAGTGAATGAAATGAATACCGTCAAACGAGGAGAAATCTATTACGCAGACCTGAGCCCCGTCGTGGGCAGCGAGCAGGGCGGCATGCGCCCTGTGCTGATCGTTCAGAACGACACCGGCAACCGCCACAGCCCCACCGTGATCGCGGCAGCCATCACCAGCCAGACCGGGAAGACGCCGCTGCCGACGCATATCCGCCTGGCGTCCCACAGTGCCGGACTCAACCGCGAGAGCATCATCCTGCTCGAGCAGATCCGCACACTGGACAAATCGCGCCTGCGCCAGCGCATGGGGCGCGTGGACGACGGCACCATGAGCGCCGTGGACAGCGCGCTGTCCGTCAGCTTCGGTCTGCCCGGCGCACCGACGCAGCAATCGTAATCATACTGAAAACTGATGGTCACGATCCATTCTCTCTTATCAGATTTCAGTATCAGCCCCGCGGCGGACGCTGCGGGGCTTTTCGCGCAAACAGCAGGTTCATTGTATCAGGAAGGAGCAATGCATTTGGACTATCCGATCTACTTATCCGGCGAACTGGCCGGAACGCTCAGTGAGCGGAGGGACGGCCTGTACACGGTGTTTTCTGCCCACTGCCCGCTGCGGCCGGGACTGCACCGGCTGTGGCTGTTCGGCAGCGGAGGGCGCTATTATCTCGGCGTCCTCTCGCCCAGGGGCGGCGAGCTGACGCTCTGCCGACGACTGAGCAACCGCACGCGCGCTGCGCTGCCCCGTGAGCTCAGCTATGCTGCCGACCGGCCGATGGAAAGACCGGGCACGGCGCCGAAAGAGACCGCGCCTTTGCCGCGGCGGGAGGCCTCCCCTGTGCAGCCGGAGCCATCCGCCCCCCTCGCCTGGAGTGCGCGCGGCGACGGCGTGCTGACAGCCCGCGACGGCGATTACGAGCTGCTGGCTCTGCCGGTTCGCCCCTCGGCCGCTTCGGCTGAAAAAATCCATGTCATCAACGGGCAGGAATACCTTGTATTTCGCCGTTAGCGGGAGTATACTTTTTATATATAGATTATTCCCAACGACAGAAAAGAGGGATACACGATGCAAATGACCGACCTGATTGCCAAAAAACGCGACGGCGGCACACTGACCACCGAGGAGATCGAGTTCATCATTCAGGGCTATACAGCCGGGACGATTCCCGACTACCAGATGTCAGCGCTGTGTATGGCTATCGTCTTTCAGGGCATGAACGACCGTGAAACGCTGGATATGACCATGGCCATGATGCACTCGGGCGAGACGCTTGATCTCAGCCCCATTCAGGGCATCAAGGGCGACAAGCACTCCACCGGCGGCGTGGGTGACAAGACCAGTCTGATCCTATGCCCGATGGTGGCGGCCTGCGGCGTGAAAATTGCCAAGATGTCCGGCCGCGGCCTGGGGCACACGGGCGGCACGATCGACAAGCTCGAGAGCTTCCCCGGCTTTGTCACGGGCATCAGTGAAGAGCGCTTTTTCGAAAACGTCAACCGCATCGGCATCGCCATCGCCGGACAGACCGCCAATCTGGTCCCGGCTGATAAAAAGCTCTACGCCCTGCGCGACGTGACCGGCACGGTGCCCTCGATCCCGCTGATTGTGAGCTCCATCATGTCGAAAAAGCTGGCCTCCGGCGCCGACGTGATCGTGCTGGACGTCAAGTGCGGCAGCGGCGCCTTTATGAAAACCGAGGAGCAGGCGCGCGAGCTCGCCCGCGGGCTGACGCGCGTCGGCCGTCTGGCCGGGCGCAAGGTCTGCGCCGTGATCACCGACATGGATGAGCCGCTCGGCTATGCCGTGGGCAACGCGATCGAGGTAAAAGAGGCCATCTCCGTTCTCAGGGGCGAGACCAAGGGCGAGCTGCTGGAGCTCTGCCTGGCGCTCGGCAGCTGCATACTAACCGAGAGCGGCATCGCCGAGAGCGACAGTCAGGCGCGCGAGATGCTGCAGGAGACCATTGCGATGGGCAGCGCGCTGAAAAAGCTCGCCGAGCTGGTCGAAGGCCAGTACGGCGACCCGGCGGCCGTGTATGACACCTCCCTGCTGCCCGCAGCTCCCGTCACGATTGAGGTGGAGAGCGAGCAGGCAGGCTATGTGCGGCACATCGAGGCCGAGCAGGTCGGTCTTGTCAGCATGCATCTCGGCGGCGGCCGCGCCACCAAGGAGAGCACGATCGACCTCTCGGTCGGCCTGGAGCTGCACAAAAAGGTCGCGGACCATGTGGAGGCAGGCGAGAGTCTGGCCACGATCTACGCGCCGAATGAGCAAAAGGCCGCCGAGGCCGCCGCGCTGCTGCGCCGCTGCTACACCTTCAGCGACACCCCGGTCGAAAAGCCGAAGTTTATCAAGGATATCATCCGGTGATATTACAAAGGGCGTGTTGCAAAAATGCACCGGAGTTGTAAAAACGATGGTCTTGCCGTAGGGGCGGCCCTTGCGGCCGCCCGGCGCGCAAAGATATTTGCCAGCGCTATATGAACTTGATTCCGCCGGGAGGGCACAAGGCCCTCCCCTACGTGAGCGACCCGGGTTTTTCGCGATTTCTCGCATTTTTGCAACAGCCCCTTACACTCGCTTACTGCGTCAGATTATCTATCAGCTCGTCCTTTGACTGTATCAGACCATAGTTTGTGCCATCGATTACGCAAACATTATCATACAGCGCGGCGGTGTGCGTCGTGCCGTCCGCATCCGTCCAGTTCAGCCGCAGCGGCTCCCCCGCCGCGCGCTCGTCCGTCGCTTCTCCGAGCGCAGACAACAGAATCTCAGCCTGCTCCCCTGTCAGCTCCATGGGCTCGCTTTCAGCCGCTTCACTGCTGTCCGCCAAGGCGGTTTCCGTTCGCATGGCATGCTTTGCCGCTCCCGCCGCCGTATCCGCTCGCATAGCATTCTGCGCCGCCTCCGGCGCCATCTGGGCGGCCGCGGGCATGCTGTGCATTTCGACCTCCGCTTCCGCGGCTGTATAGCTGTCGGCGGAATCTTCGGCAATCTCATCGGCGGTCTTATCGGCGGTCACCGCCGCCATCGTCAGCCCCCCCGCCGCTTTGTCCGCGCGGTTTCGCGTTGCGGCGGAGAGCCCGGCCAGCAGCACCACGGCCAGCACGGCGGCCGCGGCCAGCTGCCGATGGCGCCTTGTGAAAATCAGCACCGGCTTTCGGCTTTCACGGCGGATCTCCGCCATCACATTTTCATGCAGTGTGGCGGGTGGCTCGGCTAAGCCATCCTCCATACTGTCGGAGAGGGCGGTAAAGGCCTCGAGCACGGCGCGGCACTCTTCGCACTGTGCCGCGTGCTGCCGCAGTTCCTCGGCACGCTCATCATCGAGTTCGCCGTCGATGAGGCAGCTGGCCCATTCCTGGTATTCCTCACAGCTTCTCACTTACCGTCCACCCCCTTTCACTTCCTTAGACGCTATCCAGTCGGGAAGGTTCCCGTCGCACTGCAGATACGTGCACAGTTTTTTTCTTGCACGGAAAATGCGGCTCTTCACGGTGCCGCTCTCGAGCCCCGTGACCGCGCCGATCTCCTCATAACTCAGCCCCTGCAGTTCGCGCAGCAGCAACACATGCCGAAACTCCGGCGGCAGTGCGTCAAGGCCGCGCTGCAAGCTCTCCTGCGTCAGCTTTTGCTCCAGCAGGCGCTCGGGCTGAAAGCGCTCGTCCGGGATCTCCGTCTCGCGCGCCTCGCCGTCCTCGTCCTCTGTCTGCAGCGGCGCTGTTGGGCGCCGCTTTTGCTGCCGCAGAAAATCAAGACAGAGATTGGAGGCGATGCGGTAGAGCCAGACCGAAAAGCGGCTCTCGGCGCGATAGGCGCCGAGGCCGCGATAGGCCTTCAGGAAACTCTCCTGCGCAAGATCCTCGGCGTCGGCGGGGTTTTTCACCATGCGCAGGCAAAGGTTGTAGACGCCCTTTTCGTAGGCCGTCAGCAGCGGCTCGAAGGCCGCCGCGTCCCCGGATTGCACCCGGCGAATCAGCGCCTGTTCTTCCTCCGCAGTCACTGCTATCACCTCCCGTATTATTTTAAATCCCGTTTCATTTCTCCGACGATTTTGCGGATCTCCGCAAGGCTCTCGACTTTCACAAGCGCATTGCGGTATACCGCGGCGTAAGGCACGCCGTGGAGATACCACGGCAGATGATGCCGAGCCTCCAGGCAGGCGATGCGCTCGCCGCTGATCTGGGCCAGCGCCTCGATCTGCCCGACCGCTGCATCCAGCCGCTCAGAAAGCGGCGGCAGCGCGGGGATCTCCTCCCCGGCGATGGCGGCGTTCGCCTGGGCGAAGAGCCAGGGGTTCCCAAAGCAGCCTCGCCCGATCATCACAAGCTCGCAGCCGGTGTATTTCAGGATATGGGCCGCGTCCTCGCCCGTAAACACGTCGCCGTTGGCTGCCACAGGGATATGCACGGCCTTTCTGACCTCGCGGATGATGTCCCAGTCGGCGCGCCCGGCGTACATCTGCACGCGCGTGCGCCCGTGCACGGCCAGGGCCGAGGCGCCCGCCTGCTCGAGCACCCGGGCAAATTCGACGGCGTTCACATGCCCGCCGTCAAAGCCCTTGCGGAACTTGACCGTGACGGGCCGGTCCACGCTCTTCACGACCGCCTCGACGATGCGCCCGGCGAGTTCGACGTCGCGCATCAGCGCCGAGCCGTCGCCGCTCTTGACGATCTTCCCGACCGGGCAGCCCATGTTGATATCCAGGATATCCGCGCCAGAGAGCTCGAGCGCCATCGGCGCGGCCTCGGCCATGATCTCGGGTTCGTGCCCGAAAATCTGCACGGCGAAGGGCTGCTCCCCCTCGCCGCGATAGCAGATCGCGCGGGTCTTTTCGTCCCGATACACAAGTGCCCGGGCCGAGACCATCTCGCTGACCGTCAGCGCGGCCCCCTGCTCGCGGCAGAGACGGCGGAAGGCGAAATCCGTCACCCCGGCCATCGGGGCAAGGATCACACGGCCTGCAAGTTCGACATTTCCGATGCTTACCATTTGAGTTCCAGCCCCACCGGGCAGTGATCCGAGCCCATGACCGCGGGCAGAATGAAGGCGTCGCTGATCTGCTCTCTCAGCCGGTTCGAGACGACAAAATAGTCGATACGCCAGCCGACGTTCCGCTCGCGCGCGGCGGCGCGGTAGCTCCACCAGGAGTAGGCGTCGGTTTTGTCGGGGTAGAGCGCACGGAAGCTGTCGGTAAAGCCGGCGGCGAGCAGTTCGCTGAACTTGCCGCGCTCCTCGTCGGAAAAGCCCGCATTGCCGACATTGGTCTTGGGATTCTTCAAATCGATCTCCTCGTGCGCCACGTTCATATCGCCGCAGACGATCACGGGCTTTTTCTTATCGAGATCGACGAGATACGCGCGGAAAGCGTCCTCCCAGCGCATACGGTAGTCGATGCGCTTGAGACCGTCCTGCGCGTTCGGCGTATAGACGCACACAAGATAGAAGTTTTCATATTCGAGCGTAATGACGCGGCCCTCGGTGTCGTGCTCGGGAATGCCGATCCCATAACTGACCGTGAGCGGCGTATGGCGCGCAAAAATCACGGTTCCGGAATAGCCCTTGCGCTCGGCGTAGTTCCAGTAACTCTCGTAGCCGGGAAAACTCAGTTCGATCTGACCGGCCTGCAGCTTGGTCTCCTGCAGGCAGACGAAGTCGGCGTCAAAGCTTTGAAATACCTCTTCAAAGCCTTTTTTCATCACGGCCCGCAGGCCGTTGACATTCCAGGAGATGTATCTCATCGGTTTTCACTCCCTATATTCTCTCTCAAAATCTGCAAATGCGACTTCACCATGTTCTCCGGCAGCGCCTCGACCGGATACCAGCCGAGTTCGGTGGATTCCCTGTCGTGGACGCAGGGCTCGCCGTGCCAGCGCACGGCCTCATACGCTGTTGTGACGCAGTAGAACTCGTCGCCGTTCTTCACGCGGCAAAAATACTGCTGGCCGGAATAGACGCCGAGCAGCCGCAGCTCGTCGGCCTCGACGCCAGTCTCCTCCCAGAGCTCGCGCCGCGCGGTCTCCTCGCAGCTCTCGCCGAGTTCCATGAGTCCCCCGGGCAGGCCCCAGCGGCCGTCACTGCGGTGCTGCAGCAGCACGGCCCCGCTCGGATCGCGCACGACGGTCACACTGCCGTTTAAATTCAGCGGCGCGTGTCCCACGCGCTCGCGCAGCCATTGGATATAGCCCATGTCAGCAGCCCCTCGCATCCGACAGCGCGCTGTTGTGCAGCCGCGGTACCTGGCCGTCGGCTGTGGTTTTTGTGGCTTCCGTGCGCGTCGCCACCAGGCGGTTGATTTTCAAACCCTCGGCGTAAAACTTGGTCTCGTAATCGGTCATGACCCCCTGCGCTCCGTTTGCGTGCAGGTCGTTCGTGACTTCGCTCAGCGCCCAGCCCTCGGCCGTCAGCTGCTCGAGAGACCAGGTAAAAAGCGGCGTGTTGTCGGTCTTCAGACAGATCTGCCCGCCGAGCGGCAGCACCGAGGCGTAGCTGCGCAGGAAGTTCGGCGCCGTCAGGCGGAATTTCGCATCGCGGCTCTTGGGCCAGGGGTCGCAGAAATTGATGTAGATACGGCTCGCCTCGCCGGGGGCGAAAAGCTCGTTTAAGTGCGCGGCGTCCATGTCCATAAAGCGCACGTTCGTGATGCCGCGGTCGCGGACGCGCTCCATCGCGAGGATCATCGCGTCCGGCACCTTCTCGAGCGCCACGAGCAGCGTGTCGGGTTCAGCCGCAGCCGTGTCAGCCGTGAAGCGGCCCTTGCCGCAGCCGAGCTCCAGTTCGAGGCGTGTATGCCCCGGAAAGGCGTCCAGCCAGCGGCCGCGGAGCGCTGCGCCGTCCGTCACCAGCAGCTCCGAAACAGCCTGCATACGCGGCTCTAAATTGTGTCTTTTTCTCATTCTCATCGGATCGTTCACTCTCCCGGCCACAGAATACCATATTGGCGGAAAAACTGCAAGGAAATCGAAAAACATCCCGGAACGGCTTTGTGTTCCGGGATGTCATGACGATTATTCTTTTTCCTTGCCCTTGTCTTTCGTCTCGGACTCGGGCGGGGGATCCTTTTTCACCAGAACGCGCTCGACGCGGCGGCCGTCCATGGCTAAAACGGTGAAGGTGTAATCCTCCAGACGGAAGCTGTCGCCGCTCTGGGGGAAGCTGCCGAAGGATTCGACGCACCAGCCGCCGAGCGTGGTGCTCTCGGCGTTCAGCTGCTCTTCGTTCAGACCCAGCAGTTCGCGCACGTCGTCGATGCTCATGCCGCCGTCGAGCTCGTACTCCCCCTCGGAGCGCTCGACGACCTCGGGCTCGACTTCGTCGGTTTCGTCCCAGATATCGCCCACGATCTCCTCAAGCACGTCCTCCATCGTAATGACGCCGAGCGTCCCGCCGTATTCGTCGGTGACGATGGCCAGATGCTGCCGCGCCTTGCGCAGCGTACTGAGCACCTGGGGCAGCTTGGTGGTCTTGTAGATATAGCAGGGCGGCATCAGCAGCGAGCGGATGTCGGCGTGGTCGTTGTCGGTGACGGCCTTTAAAAAGTGGTTGAGGTAGAGCACACCGATGATGTTGTCGACACTGTCCTCATACACAGGCAGACGCGAGAACGGGGCCTCCTCGATCTCGGCGAGGATCTCGTCCCAGTTGTCGTCAATGTCGATGGCCTGCATGTCCACGCGGGCCGTCATGACCTCGGAGGCGGAGATATCCTGGAATTCAATGGCAGCCTGCAGGAGCTCGGAGCGGTCCTCGTCGAGGACGTCTTCGTCCTCGGCCGTCTCGATGATGGACTGCAGCTCTTCGACGGCTTCGTCAGAACTGTCGTTTCCCTCGCCCTTCATGCCGAGCGTCAGCAGCTTGATGAGCCCGACGACCAGCTTGATCAGCGGGAAGAGCAGCACTGTCAGGCCGCGCAGCAGCCAGGCCTCGCGCACGGCGAAGCTGTTGGCGTTCTTCTTGGCCGTGATCTTGGGGATCGTCTCGCCGAAGATGATGACGAGCAGCGTCATCACAGCGGTCGCGATCCAGGTCTTGTCGTCGCTGCCGAAAACGAGCAGCATAAACACCGACGAGAGTGAGGAGGCCGCAATATTGACAAGGTTGTTGCCGATCAGGATCGCGCTGAGCGTATCGTCAAAGTGCTCGACGATCTTCAGCGCGGTGCCGGCACGCTTGTCCCCGCCATCGCGGAGACTTTCAAGGCGCATGGTATTGCAGGAGGAATAGGCCATTTCACTGGCTGAGAAGAGACCCGAGAGCAACAGGCAAAGCAGTATGCCGAGTCCCACAAAAATACTCGTCATGCGCCCTCACCTCCCTCTGCACTCTCTGTGTCTTCGGGGAGGCGCCAGACCTCCAGCTTTAAAATGCGGTTGTGCTCCATCTCGCTGACCGAGACGCGCAGATCGTGATAGTCGAAGCTGTCGCCCACCTTGGGAATGGCCGCGAACTGCTCATAGGCCCACTCGCCCATCAGCGTGTTGACAAGCTCTTCATTCTCCTCGGGGTCCTTAAAGTCCAGTGTCTCAAACACGTCGGAGACCGACTCCTCCGCGTCGACCAGATAGCGGCCGCCGCCGAGATCGACGACGGTCTCCTCGACCACGTCGTCCTCGTCCCAGATCTCGCCGACGAGCTCTTCAAGGATGTCCTCGACCGTGACGATACCGAGCGTCCCTCCGTAGTTGTCGGTGATGACGGCGATATTCATCCGCGCCTTGGTCATGATCGGCAGGACCTCATCAATATTCGTGCTCTGGTGGATAAACAGCGGCTCGTCGAGCAGCGCACGCACATCAAGCGTCTCGCGATCGCGCAGATACGTCTTGATAAAGCGGCGGATCTGCAGGATGCCGATGATATTGTCGATGCTGCCCTCATAGACCGGCAGACGGCTGTGGTTCTGGGCCTTGATCTGATTGAGGATCTCGTCATGGCTGCGGCCGATGTCGATCGCCTCGAGGTCGACGCGCGGCGTCAGGATGCTCTCGACGGTCACGTCGCCGAACTGCAGCGCTGAGGAGATCAGATCGCCCTGGTCCTCGTCGAGCGTGCCCTCTTCGGTCATATCCTCGATGATATCATAAAGCTCGTCCTCGGTAACGGAGAGCTCCGGCTCGCCGCGCGTCAGACGGGATGCAGCCTCGCCGATCCGTGTCAGGAGCGCCGAGACCGGTGAAAACAGCTTGATGAAGAATTGCAGCGATCCAGCCATTGCGAGACTGAGCGTTTCGCTATACTTCTTGGCTATGCTCTTGGGGAGCATTTCACCGGCGAAAAACACGGCCAGCGTCGTGATCAGTGTGCTTAACGACACAGCCGAGAGACCCCAGCGCCGCGTCACAGCCACTGTGACAAGCGAGGCGATGCTCAGATGCGCGATATTCGTTCCGATGAGGATCGTGGTTATGGCGCGGTCAAAATCGTCCAGTACCGCCTGGGCGCGCTCGGCGCGCGCGTCGCCGCGATCAACCAGCGTCCGGATGCGGCTGCGGGATACCGAGGCAAAGGCTGTCTCGGCCAGGGCGAAATAGGCCGCTGCAAACAGTAACGCGATTGCCAGTATCCAAGGCAATCGACTGCCATCATCCATGTAGGATAAACAACTCCTTTTTTCTGCGGGCAGCAGGCAAAAAGGCCCACTTTCCCAAAGTATAAAATGTAATATAGCATATTCTCCCCGCGCCGTCAATCGGGGATGTAAAAAACTGCGCCGCATTATCGGTTTACATAATATTGTTTCTGCGGATAGAAAGGGCCTGTTGCAAAATGCAAACTAGCTGCACAAACGACGATTCTGCCGTAGGGGAGGGGCTTGCCCCTCCCGGCGGCACCATGTTATTTTTACAGACAATAAACGGCGCAATCGCAGCGTTTTTGCGGTTGCGCCGTACATTTTTTGCGAATTTATACATTTGCGTGCGCGGGAGGGGCAAGGGCCTCCACCCGTAAGATAGTTTTATCATCATTTGCAGGGGCGGCATGGCATTGGTCATGCCGTTTCCTGCTTCATCAGTTCATCAAGCGGTATAAAACCGATTAGATCATACTGGATATAGATGCTCTGGTGGCGCTTGCCGCTGCTCTTGTCCGGAGCTCCCACATAGATCGCCTTGATGAGCTCGTGCGCAACATAGGGTGTCAGTTCCTCCAAAGCTGTGTACTTCTGAATGCGCTCAATGAACAGATCTAAATTCTGGTTCTGCTGTTCCTGTACTTCAATCTCCTGTCGGAGAACATCTGCCACTTCCTTCAAGCCCTGCTGTTCTTCC
>ONNS01000157.1 GCA_900319275.1 uncultured Eubacteriales bacterium | reverse complement strand
ACCGCGTCCTCTCCATCTTGAAAAGGCCCTTTTTTGATGGGCTTGGTTTTGTGCGCCCTTTTTTCGGTATGGTGCTCAGATTACAATGTTTCAACCTTTGATTCCTCCTGACTCAGATTTCCGATGGCAGCCGCCCGTCTGAAAAGCAGAATGCACACAGGCGGCAGGTTTTATAGCTTCTCTGCTGCAGACTTGTCCAGATAGACGTCCACCTGCAGCGGAAGCTGCAAAAACGCGGCAGGCACGAAACTGTCGGTCCGTGCATACAGCATTTTATACACAGCGTCAGCCCTGTCCCCGCCGAGGGCGAGCACAAGGATCTTCTTTGCCTCAACAACGGTTTTCACACCCGCGGTGAGGCCGAACGCGGGCACCTGCTCTTCGCCGCCAAACAGCGGCGCGAGCTCCAGGCGGCTTTTGTGCGTCAGCTTCTGGCGGTGCGTGAGACTGTCGTAGGGCGTGGCCGGCTCGTTGAAGCCGAAGCGGCCATTGAGGCCTATACCCACGATTGCGAGATCCAATCCGCCGGCCGCGGCGATCTCATCGTCATAGCGCTCGAGGTCATTCTCGGATAGAAAACGGACCTGCGAGGCGGGGACAGCGCAGGGCCCGACCAGGCGGTTTTGAAGCCTTGCACGGCAGCTGCGCGCATCGTCCGCGGATAGTCCCTCGAACTCCGTCAGCGCGAAGAGGCGAGCCTGGGACAGGTCAAGCTGCCCCTCGGCACATAGGGAAGCCAGCACATCGTACAGCTCGAGACAGTCATCCCCGGCCGAAACCGTCAGTACAGCCTCCGGCTTTTCATCGAGGAGCGCAGCGATTGAGCGCGCCGCCGCGGCAAGCGTCTCGCGGCGCGGCAGGATGATTGTTTTCATGCCCGGCCCTCCTTTGCATAAACCCCGGCACTTCCGGGCATACTGTCCCGGAGGTGGATTATGGTCATTGTATTGATACGTACCTTACTGATTTATGCACTGCTGCTGATCACCATGCGTCTGCTGGGGAAACGGCAGCTCGGCGAGATGGAGCTTTCGGAGTTCGTCGTGGCGGCCGTTATCGCCGATCTCGCGGCCCTGCCGCTGCAGGACATCGGGATACCGATGCTCAACGCCGTTGTGCCGATCGTCACGCTCTTTTGCTGCGAACTGTTGATCGCCGGGCTCAGCATGAAGAGCATCCGGCTGCGCACACTGCTCTTCGGCCGCCCCAGCATCCTGATCTCAGGCGGGAGGATCCTGCAGAAAGAGCTGCTGCAAAACCGCTTCACGGTCGACGAGCTGCTGCAGGAGCTGCGCAGCCAGGGCATTGCGGATGTCCGCAGTGTGGAAACCGCCGTTCTCGAAACCGACGGGCGGCTGAATGTGCTGCTGTGCGCCGCCGCTCAGCCGGTAAAGCCCACACAGCTGGGCATCGCCGTGACGGAGCCGGGCTATCCGATCGTCATCATCAACGACGGGCGTACGCTCTCGGCCAATCTGCGGCACAGCGGACACGACGAGGCCTGGCTTGCAAAGCAGTTGAAAAGCCGCGGCATTGAAAACGCCGACCAGGTCTTTTTAATGACCGTCAACACTGCCGGAGATATTTATCTTGCGAAACGGGAGGCCCAGCCATGAAACGTGAGCTTGCCGCTCTCGGCCTGCTGCTGGCACTGCTGGGCGGGGCGATCTGGAACGTGCACACGATCGACAAGCTGACCGACGGCATCCGTCAGGACGTGCTGCTCTCGCAGCAGGCCGCGGCACGCGGCGACTACCGCGCCGCCGAAGATCATCTGCAGCGGGGGCTGCAGCGCTTTCAAAACGCTGCGCCATACACGCAGATCTTTATCCGACACGCGGAGATTGAAAGCTGCATGGACGCCTTTTTTGACTGTGCCGGAGCGCTGCGGGAGGAAGAGGGCGAGGCAGCCGCGGCCGCCTGTGAAAAGCTGCTCTATCATCTCCGGTGCATCGACGAAATGGAACACCCGCTGCCCGGCAGCATCTTTTAGAGACAGTTACTCAGGTGCGGCCGTTGAGGAGCTTGGTGAGCTCTTCCATGAAGGTGTTGATATCCTTGAAGCTGCGGTAAACCGAGGCAAAGCGCACATAGGCGACCTCGTCGACATCCTTGAGGCGGT
>ONNS01000065.1 GCA_900319275.1 uncultured Eubacteriales bacterium | reverse complement strand
CCGCTGGCAAGCGGAAAACAAAATGGTTTCCTACCGGTTTGCCCGTGAAGGGCAACAAGAAAAAAGCGGAAAAGATGCTCATGGAGCTGCGAAAGGAATATGTGCCGGATGAAAAGCCGTTGGAGCAGGGCATCCTGTTTTCGGATTTTATGCTGCAATGGTTGGAGATCGTAAAGCCCACGATAGCCGTTACCACCTATTCGTCATATTCCGGTATGGTTAAGGGCGTAATCGCTCCTTACTTCAAAGCCAAAGGCATCCAGCTCAGCGATTTGAAAGCAACCGACATCCAGGCATTTTACATGGAGCAGCTAAAGCGTGTTACCCCCAATTCCGTCATTCACTATCACGCCAATATCCATAAGGCGCTGAAATATGCCGTGAAAATTGATCTGATCCCAACAAACCCTGCGGATAAGGTGGAACGGCCAAAAAAGAATCGCTATATTGGCAGCTTTTATGACAGCGGCGAGGTAGAAAAGCTCTTTACCGCCGCGAAAGGGACGAATCTTGAAATTCCGATTTTCCTTGGTGCTTTCTACGGCCTGCGGAGAAGCGAAGCCCTTGGGTTGAAATGGAGCGCGATTGATTTCCAGAGCGACACCATTACCATTCGCCATACCGTCACATCCTGTAACCTCGACGGCAAACACGTCCAGATCGCGCAGGACACCACGAAAACGAAATCCAGTCTGCGGACGCTGCCCCTTGTCCCTGCTTTTAAGGAAAAGCTGTTAGCGCACAAAAAGCAGCAGGACGAATACCGGCGCGTATGCGGCAAGTGCTACGACAAGAGGTATCTGGACTACATCTGCGTGGATGAGGTGGGAACGCTGATTTCTCCCCACTATCTCACCTCGGCATTTCCAAAGCTGCTGGATAAGAACGGCCTGCGGCATATCCGTTTCCACGATCTCCGGCATAGCTGCGCGTCTCTGCTGCTCTCCAACGGCGTCCCGATGAAGCAGATCCAGGAGTGGCTCGGTCACAGCGACTTCTCGACCACAGCCAATGTTTATGCCCATTTGGACTACAATTCCAAGCTGTCCTCGGCAGATGCAATGGTAAACGGATTAAAGGGAGCTTTGAGCGCAATCCAATAAAAAACCAGCTTCCAAGCGGATTTCCGCGAGGAAACTGGTGTGGCGCAGCGGGTGGGATTCGAACCCACGGGCCGGTTTCTGGCCGACCAAACGATTTCGAGTCGTTCTCGTTATGACCGCTTCGATACCGCTGCATGTTAAATTGTGTGTTCCGGATCTCCGAAACAGCCCGGAAATTGGGGAGAAAACGAGGAGAGAAAACCGGAAAGTTTTCTGCGGCACGATGCCTCGGAAGCCTTGAAAAATCAGGACATTTTCGGGAGAGGCTTCCAAAATGGTCACACGTTTTCGAGTCAGGGCCGTTATGACCACTTCGATACCTGTCCATATTCAGTTCTTTCTTCCCATTCGGGAAGTCAGCTTTGTTATTATACCTAAAAGCTCACCAAAAATCAAGACGCCGGGGCAGAAAATTTATTTACTCGCCGTTCATATATTTCGGTATTTAATTTATATAAAACTCTTGACAAAGTTTATCGTCTGCGCTATGATGGTACCAGCAAAACAGGGGGCAGTCCGGACTGCCTCGAAAAGGGATGATTCGATGAAAAAGACTTTATACAGCCTGATGCTCAACGAGGACGTTGTGCGCGAGGTCGATGCACTGGCCCACCAACTCGGGACGAACCGCTCGGCCCTCATCAACCAGATCCTGGCCGAATATGTGGACTACACGACGCCCGAGCGCCGCATCAATGATATCTTAAAGGCCGTGGAACAGCTGATGGCGCCCTCGCGCGAGCTGGTGCCCTTCTTTGCGCCAAACGCCAATTCCGTGTCGCTCAAGAGCTCGCTCGAGTACAAATACCGCCCTACGATCAAATACGAGGTCGAACTGACGCCCGGCGACGGCGAGGACATCGGCACACTCTCAGTGGTATTCCGCACACAGTCGAGCGCACTGATCCAGGCCATGGCCGATTTCTTCCGGCTGTGGAAGCAGATCGAGGACGCGCATCTTGCGCCGCGCATCGGGCAGCGCCACCGCTATGCGCTCTATGACGGCAAATTCGTGCGCAATCTCGCCGGTCCCGAGCGCGACTGCACGAGCCAGGAGCTGGCGCGGACGATCTCGGACTATGTTCAGCTATTCGACAAGCTGATGAAGGGCTATCTGACCGGCCGTCTCGACGCGCACGAGATCGAGGCCGCCTACTATTCCCAGATGCGCAACACCCCGATCCACATTTAATATCCCGACACGTTTTTTATAGAAGGGAGTATTGTTTATGAATGCTCAGAATTATACGCAGAAAAGCCTGGAAGCGCTGAAAACCGCGCAGTCCATGGCTGAGGAAAACCGCAACAGCACGATCGCGCCGGAGCACCTGCTCTACGCGCTCATCGACCAGGACGGCGGCCTGATCCCGACGCTGCTCGGCCGCATGGGCACCGACTGCAACGCCGTGCTCTCGGAGCTCGATACCGCGATCGCCGCGCTGCCGAAGGTGGGCAGCGTCACCCAGGTCTACGCCTCGCCCGAGACCGACCGCGCCCTCCGCGCCGCCGAAAAGGCCGCGCAGAGCATGGGCGATGAATATATCTCGGTCGAACACCTGATGATCGGCATTTTCGCCGCGGCCACACCGGCCATCAAGCGAATCTTCTCCGACCACAGCATCACGAAGGCGGAGTTTTCCAAGGAGCTCAGCAAGGTCAAGAGCGGCCCCGTCACGAGCGACGACCCCGAGAGCACCTTCGACGCACTGACCAAATACGGCACCGATCTCGTGCAGTACGCGCGCGACAACAAGCTCGACCCGGTCATCGGCCGCGACAGCGAGATCCGCAACGTGATTCGCATTCTCTCGCGCAAGACCAAGAACAACCCCGTGCTGATCGGCGAGCCCGGCGTCGGCAAGACAGCGATCGCCGAGGGCCTGGCCCAGCGCATCGTGCGCGGCGACGTGCCCGAGGGGCTGAAGGACAAGACCATTTTCTCGCTGGATATGGGCGCGCTGATCGCCGGCGCGAAGTACCGCGGCGAGTTTGAGGAGCGGCTGAAGGCCGTGCTCGAGGAGATCCGCAAGTCCGAAGGCCGGATCCTGCTGTTCATCGACGAGCTGCACACGATCGTCGGCGCGGGCAAGACCGAGGGCAGCATGGACGCCGGCAACCTCTTAAAGCCCATGCTGGCGCGCGGCGAACTGCACTGCATCGGCGCGACCACACTCGACGAGTACCGCAAGTACATTGAAAAGGACGCCGCGCTCGAGCGCCGCTTCCAGCCCGTGCTGGTGGATGAGCCGACCGTGGAGGACACGATCTCGATCCTGCGCGGACTGAAGGAGCGCTACGAGGTCTACCACGGCGTGCGTATCCACGACAACGCCCTGGTCGCCGCGGCCACGCTCTCGAACCGCTATATCACCGACCGTTTCCTGCCCGACAAGGCCATCGACCTTGTGGACGAGGCCTGCGCCTCGATCCGCACCGAGATCGACTCGATGCCCGAGGAACTTGACATTGTCCGGCGCAAGATCATGCAGCTCGAGATCGAAGAGATGGCGCTCAAAAAGGAGGATGACCAGCTCAGCCGTGACCGGCTGGCGAAGCTCCGGGAGGAACTCGCAAACACCAAGGACCAGTTCAACGAGATGAAGTCCCGCTGGGAGGCTGAGAAGAACAGCGTCGATCTCGTCAAGGAACTGAAGGCCAAGATCGAACAGATGCACGCCGACATTGAAAGCGCCCAGCTGCGCTACGAGTATGAGACGGCGGCGCGCCTGAAGTACTCCGATCTGCCTGCCCTCGAGCGGCAGCTGGCCGAGGCCGAAAAGGCCGGCGAGAATCGCCGCAGCGACACGCTGGTGCACGACACCGTGACCGAGGAGGAGATCTCCGCGATCGTGGCGCGTTGGACCGGCATCCCGGTCGCCAAGCTCATGGAGGGCGAGCGCGAAAAGCTGCTGCATCTCGACGACACGCTGCATCAGCGTGTCATCGGCCAGGACGAGGCCGTGCAGAAGGTCACCGAGGCGATCCTGCGCTCCCGCGCCGGGATCTCGGACCCGAACCGGCCGATCGGCTCGTTCCTGTTCCTCGGCCCGACAGGCGTCGGCAAGACCGAGCTTGCAAAGTCCCTGGCCGCGAGCCTCTTCGACGACGAGCACAACATGGTGCGCATCGACATGACCGAGTATATGGAGAAATTCTCGGTCTCCCGCCTGATCGGCGCGCCCCCGGGATACGTGGGCTATGACGAAGGCGGCCAGCTGACCGAAGCCGTGCGCCGCCGTCCCTACAGCGTCGTTCTGTTCGACGAGGTGGAAAAGGCACACCCCGACGTGTTCAACATCCTGCTGCAGATCCTCGACGACGGCCGCATCACCGACTCGCAGGGCCGCACCGTGGACTTCAAGAACACGATCATCATTCTGACCTCCAACCTCGGCAGCCAGTACCTGCTCGACGGCATCAACGAAAAGGGCGAGATATCCGCCGAGGCGCGCGAGGCCGTCAACATGGCCCTGCACCAGGCCTTCCGGCCCGAATTCCTCAACCGTCTGGACGAGACCATTCTGTTCCGCCCGCTGACAAAGGACAATCTCAAGGGCATCATCGACATCATGGTCGAGGGGCTGCGTGCGCGTCTCAGTGACCGCAGTCTGACGCTCACGATTACCGACGAGGCCAAGAGCGTGATCATCGAGCGCGGCTTCGACCCGCTCTATGGCGCACGCCCGCTGCGCCGCTATCTGCAGAGCAGTGTAGAGACGCTGCTGGCCCGCACGATCCTCTCCGGCGAGCTGCGCGCCGGCGACACGCTGACCGTGGACGTGCAAAACGGCGAGCTCGTCTGCCGCGCGCCGGTGCACACCGACTGATAAACGTTCCACAGCACATTCCCTCCCGCGTCTGCGGGAGGGTTTTTTCATCCGTGCCGCGCCGCGCACGGCGGGCCGCACTTTATTTATTGACACTGTGAAGAACATGGCATATAATAATATGAGTTGCTTTGGCCGCATTTACCGATGTTTTGAGGTGATTTTTTGAAACGTTTCCCTCATCTTTATAGAATCCTCGTCTCTTCCCTGCTGGGTGCGTCCATGCTGTCTCCCCTGCTGCTGAGCGGCTGTGTCACGGCGGAAGATCTGAAACTCTCTCCGCTCCCGGCCACGGCCCCGACAACCGCCGCGGAGTCCACGCCCGCCTCTACGCCCGCCCCCACGCCGGACGTGGCCACGGTCAATGTCGTCATCAGCGAGCTGATGGCCTCGAACGAGACCTGTGTGCGGGATGAGGACGGCGATTTTTCCGACTGGGTCGAGCTGTATAACCCCAGCGAACAGAGCTGCGATCTCGCCGGTTTCTGGCTGTCCGACAGTGAAAAAGAACCGCAAAAATGGCAGATCCCCGCCCTGGTGGTCGAGCCGGGACAGTATGCGCTGATCTATCTCTCCGGGAAGGACAAGCGTGAAGGACAGCTGCACACCAACTTTGCGCTCTCCCGCCGGAACGACGAGCTGCTGCTCTCCTCACCGCTGGGCTATGAGCTGCTGCGCGTAAGCTATGAGGAGCTGGACAAGGACGCCTCTCTCTGCCTGGACGGAGAGACGCAGACCGCGACCTTCCAGGCTACGCCGGGTTACCCCAACACCGAGGATGGCCGCGAGGCCTTCATTCAGGCCACTGACGTGCAGAACGAGCTGCTGATCAACGAGTTCGTGACGCACAACAGCAACTACAACTACCACGCCGGTGAATTCTTCGACTGGGTGGAGCTGCGGAATAATTCCGACACCGCGCTCGATCTCAGCGGTTACTATATCACGGACGATTTGAGTGAGCCGTTTAAATACCAGCTTCCAAGCTTCTCTCTGCGCGCAAATTACCTGTACGTCATCAACCTGGGTGAACCGGCGGTGCAGACAAGCTTCCCCCACGCCGGTTTTGGGCTGGACACGCACCAGGACGCGCTGTATCTCTTCCGCGCTGACGGTACGCTGTGCGACTTTGCCGGTGTGAACGATACGCCGCTCAACTGCAGCAAGGGGCGTGTCAAAGGGCAAAGCGGCTTTTTCATCTTCGGCACACGCACGCCGGAAAAGGACAATGTGGGCGGCTGCCGCTTCCACTGCGCGGTGCCTTCCTTTGTGACTGAGCCCGGCGTCTACGACAACGTGGAAAGCGTCGCCGTAGAGCTTGCAGGCGAAGGGACGATCCGCTATACGACCGACGGCAGCATTCCCACCGCCGCTTCCACGGCCTATGACGGGCCGCTGACGCTGACGGCCACGACCTGCCTGCGCATCGCGAGCTTTGCCGACGGCAAACAGCAGAGCGACAGCATCGCCGCCGGCTATATCATCAACGAAAACCACGCGATCCCCGTGGTCAATGTGGCCATGGACCCCAAGGACGTCGTCTATATCTTCAATTACTCCAACGACTACGATATGGACGCCACGCTCGCCTACTACGGCCCGAACGGCAGCTTCTCGCGCAACTGCGCGGTCTCGATCCACGGCGCCAGCTCCCGCCAGGTGCAGGCCAAGAAGAGCCTGAAGTTCATCTTCAAGGACCGCTATGGCGGCAATCTGCAGACGGACTTTGATCTTTTCGGCAACGGCATCACCGAGTTTCACTCGCTGCTGATGCGCGGTCAGGACACCGGCGGCATGCACCAGCTGCGCGATCTGCTGGTCTCGCGCATCGCGGTCGACACCTGTGTGGTCGACCCGCTGACGCTCGACGGCATGCACGTCGCCATGTATCTCAACGGCAAGTATTACGGTCTCTACAACCTGCGCGAGGCCTATTCCCCGCAGTATGTCGCCGCGCACACCGGCTCGGACGAGAGCGAGTGCATCGTTGTCCGCGCGCCTTTCGTGAGAAATCAGGAGCTGATGGATCTCTATGCCTACATGACGCGCAACGACATGACGGATCCCGCGTGCTACAGCTATGTTGCCGAGCGCTTTGACCTGCAGAGTCTGGCGCAGTGGTTCTGCTACGAGAGCTATTTCAACAATCTCGACCCCACGGGCAATATCCGCTACTGCAAGGGCAATCTGCCGGACAGCAAGTGGCGCGTGATGCTCTTCGACCTGGACATCGCCATGGGCAGTAACCAGCCCTCGTATAACGCGATCTACCAGATGGATGCGCAGATCGGGAATATTTTCAATTCGCTCGACAACAACGAGGAGTTCCGACTGCTGGTGATGGACACCGCCGCGCAGCTCTATCGCAACGGTCTCAATTACGAAACCGTGCTGGCTGCCATGGATAAGATGACCGGGGCCACGGCCGAAGAGGCCGCCCGCGACATAAAGCGCTGGCACGACGGCGGTACCTACGATGCGAATCTCGCGCGGCAGCGCAACTGCTTCAATGCCGAGCGCGACATCGCCTGGGTGCGTATGCTGCAGTCGTACAGCCGCCTGGACAGTGCAGCGATGCAGCAATACTTCCCCGATTTTTATTCCTGACTATCTGAAAGCAAAGCAAGGAAGTGAGTACCATTCACAGCAAGCACGACCCCAAGCCAAAGCAGCTGCGCGTCTGGCAGCTGGTATTGATCGATCTGCTCGTCATTGGGCTGGGACTGAATCTTTTCGCCCTGGTACATATCGTCTTTCCGCAGCAGGCGAAATCAACGCCGCAGGTGATTTCCGCACTGCCGACCGCCGCTGTACCCGTCGCCGAGCCGCTCTCGACCACGGCCTATCCCGAGGCCGAAGCGACCGCCTCCCTGCCGGGGGCAACGGCCGAGCCGACGAGCGAACCGATCGTCTATGACGGCATGTTTGACGAGAAATTCCACGATAAGTTTACCGACGGCGAGGTCATTGCCGATGAAACCAGCTATCGCAGCCGCAACATCAACGTGACCTATACCGAGGTAAGCGAGCCGGGACTTCTGTATCATGTGGCCGACATCTATGTGAGAGATCTCAAATTTCTGCGCACGGCCTTCGGCCGCGGCGAATACGCCAAGGGCAACGAGCATCTTGTGGATATGTCGTCGCGCTGTCAGGCCGTCGCCGCTATCTCCGGCGACCATTACAACGCCCGTTACGAGGGCATCGTGGTGCGAAACGGCGTGCTCTACCGGGAGACCCGTTTTGACGATGTCTGCCTGCTGCTAGACGACGGCAGCATGGTGACGATGACCGACAGGGAGCTCGACATGGACGCGGTCAAAACCATGGGCGTCTACCAGGCCTGGGCCTTCGGGCCGATGCTGCTGGATGAAAACGGCCAGGTCATGAGCGAGTTCAACAGCTCGGTCACGCGCAACAACCCCCGCTCCGCCATCGGCTATGTGGAGCCCGGCCACTATGTGTTCATTCAGGTGGACGGACGCATCCCCGCCTCGAACGGCATCACGATGCAGGGCCTCAGCCAGCTTTTCTACGATCTCGGCTGTGTGCGGGCCTTCAATCTTGACGGCGGCGCCAGCGCGGGCTTTACCTGGCAGGGCACGCTTGTGAGTTATCCCTACGGCCGCCCGGTCTCCGACTGCATTTATGTGACCGACAGCGAGGAGGCGGCGGACTGATGTTTAAAAAAATGCTCCCGCATCTGTGCATCGACATGGCCGTGATCTTCCTTGTGCTGTGGGTCATCGACCGCTTCAATTCCGCGATGCACATGCTGGGCCGCGACACCTTCAAGATCCCCTTCGTCATCTTTCTGGTGCTTGTGATTGCCGAATCTGTTCTGCTGATTATCTATCAAAGGAGAGAGCATCATCATGATTCGAAATAAACAGAAGCTGCTTGTCTCCGTTGTGCTGGCCGCTGTTTTGCTGCTCGCCGGCTGCGGACAGCAGGACGCCGTCTCCGCGCCGGTCGCCGCGGCAGAAACCGAGGCGCCGCCCACGCCCACCCCGCTTGTCGAGCTCGATGTCGGCGGCACGGTCGTGCGTGTCGACGCGGAAACGCTGGAACTGAGCGACGGCCGCTTCACACTGGAAGCGCTCTGCGCCGCCGCCAAAAAGCTTCCGTCCGTCACGGCCATCCGCCTGGGCGAGACCGCGCTCGGCCCGGACGGGCTCGTCACGATCCGCGCGTCCTATCCCGCTGCCCGCGTCTCCTGGCAGAAAACGGTAGAGGGTTATGCGCTGTCTGATACGACCGAGACGCTGGATCTCTCCTCCGCCGGCAGCGACAGCATTGCCGCACTCTGCCTTTATCTCCCGCTGATGGACGATCTGCGTGAGATCAACACCGTGGGTGAGGACGGCTATACCGCCCTGAGCTTTGAGGATCTGGCGCAGCTGCGCTCTGCCGCCGCGTCGGCAAAGCTCGCCGTACGCTTCTCGCTCTACGGTCTGGACGCCGACAACGACACGAAAGAGCTGCGCTATGAGCGGAAAAACATCGGCAACGACGGCGTGGCTGTGTTCCGCAATGTCCTGCCCTATCTCGACAGTCTGGAGCTGCTGCGCGTCAAGTCCTGCGGCATCACCGACTACGACGGGATGGAAGCCCTGAAAAACGACTTTACGAACGTCAACGTTGTTTTCAGCGTGGAAATCCGCGGCTGGCCCTTCATGACCGACACCACGCTCATCAACTCGCCGCGGCTGCTGGACAACAACGTCCATCTGCTCAAGTACATGCACGACGTGCTGTATCTCGATATCGGCCACAACAGCTATTTGACCAACGTGGAGTTCGTCCGCTATTTCCCGAAGCTGCAGGTCGCGATCGTGTCGCTGACCAACATCAGCGATATCTCCCCCTTTGAAGCCTGCCCCGACATTGAGTTTTTTGAGTGCATCACGACGCCGATCTCCGACATCAGCGTGCTGGCCGGGATGGAGAAGCTCGAATACGTCAACATCGGTGCGATGAAAAATCTGGCGGACATCTCACCGCTCTACGGCAAGCAGTCGCTCAAGCAGGTACGCATCTGCGGTACGACCTATAACCATGTCACGCGCGAGCAGGTGGAAGAGCTCAAGGCCAGTCTTCCCGAGACCTGCTTTGTCAGCGACGGTGGCGGCGATCCCACCACCTCCGGACAGTGGCGCTTTAAGATCGGCGGCGGCTATACCGAGCGCTATGCGCTGCTGCGAGAGCAGATGCAGTACGATTTGGCTTTTGACGACAGGCAGTGCAACTCCCCCTCCGCCTGAAAAGGATGAACCATGCAAAACGGAAGACAAGGAAGACACGAATCTCAGATAACTGAACCGACAGTCGAAGTGCCGCGCAAAACCGGCGGCCATGTGGTCGGCCACATTCTCTCCTTCATCGGTGTCACGCTGTTGTGCGTCGTGCTGATCCTCTTTGGCGTCATCTTTGTGATGGAACGCGGCAACTCGCCCACGCTGACGCGCATGTTCGTCAGCAGCATGCGGGAAACAAGCGCCCTGCGCTGGATCGCGCCGCTGTTTCTCACGGAGGATGAACTCGCCGGCTATCTGCTGACCAATACCGGCGATGTGGAGACCGAGGAGGTCAATACCTCGCTGATCCGCGTAGCCGACGCCAGAGCCATCAGCAATGCGGAAGAGAATGTTGAGGTCGTCGATATTGCCTTCGGAAACGCCCGCGGCAAGATGTTGATCGTCAAGGACCGCAAAAGCGTGATCCTCGGCACCTCCGGTGCCTTTGGCCGCGATCCCGGTCTGCTGCTGACCGATATGGTCGCCAAGTACGACGGCGTCGGCGGCATCAATGCCGGCGGCTTCGTGGACAACAACGGGCTCGGCAACGGCGGCACGCCCCAGGGGCTCGTCATTGAGGACGGGCAGCTGATCTACGGCAACCCCGACGCGCGCTACGCCGTGGTCGGTCTTGATAACGACGGCATTCTGATCGTCGGCAACATGCGGGGCAAAGAGGCGCTTGCGAAGGGCGTTCGCTGGGGCGTCAGCTTCACGACGCACGACGGCGTGGCCTCGTCCCTGATCATCAACGGCCAGGTCCAGACCCAGGATCTCGGGGCCGGCATCAATCCGCGCACGGCCATCGGCCAGCGCGAGGACGGCACGCTGCTGCTGCTGTGCCTGGACGGTCGCAGCTTCGATACCTTTGGCGCCACGGTCGAGGACGTGTGCAACATTATGCTGCAATACGGCGCCATCAACGCCGGCAACCTCGACGGCGGCTCCTCCTCCACGATGGTGTATGGCGGGGAGATCATCAACAACTGCGCCTCCGTCACCGGCCCGCGCAGGATCCCCACCGGTTTTATCGTATTGAAGGAGGCGTATGGCGATGGTCAGGCATAACATGCGCTGGGGCGTCAAGCTGCTGATCTGGGCGGCGTTCCTTCTGATCCTCGGCGCGGTGGGCTGTGCTCTGCTGTACAGCTATACCGGCGTGTACGAGCGCACCCGGCCCGAAATCACCATGGACGCGCTGATGGCCGACATGAGCGAGGACGACTGGTATCGCTCGATCCGCGAGACCCTGCCGGAGGACAGCACGCCGTTTGAGAGCAACGAAGCACTGTTTGACGCCTATTTTGAGAGCGTCCTGCGCGGCGAGCGCTTCAGCTATACCCGTTCGCTCGACAGCAGCGCCGCGCATCCGCGCTTTAGCGTGTACGCCGGCAGGCACCGCGCCGCCACTGTCACCCTGGAGCCGAAAAGCGGCAGCCACGCCGCATTTGGCCGCAGCGAGTGGGAGGTTTCGCGTATCGAGGCCGCCGATTTCCGCGCGACGCTAACCGGTGTGACCTTACAGATCGACGCACCGGAGGGCTATTCCCTGTATGTCAACGGTGCAGCCGTGCCCGAGAGCTATGTCACCGAGCGCGGCATCACGGCGCCGCATGTGACCGAGCTCGAGCAGCGCTTTCGCGAGCGGACGGGCTATCTGCGCTACACGATCCCCGGGCTGTACGGCAATGTGACCGTGACCGGCAGCGACGGCGTTGAAATTGCGCCGAGCGGTGCGATCGAAAACGGCGTATGCCCGTATACCGTCGACGTCTACGGCAGCTACAGCTTCCGCGTCAAGGCCCCGGCCGATGCGACCGTGACTGTCAACGGTGTCGAGCTGACAGAAAGCAACGTCGACCACAGCTGCAAGGACATCTTTGCCGGGCTCGACGATTACACCGGCGGCAAGCAGTATACCTCGCTCTTTTACGCCGGCGACAGGCTGTACACAAAGCCCGAGATCAAGGTGGTCGACAGCGACGGCCGGGAGATGGTGCCGCTGATCGGCGGAGACGGCTCGCTCTACTGCCTGCGCGGCAGCGACGAGGCAGACGATGACGTCCGCGAGGCGGTACAGGACTTCTTCACGCGGTACATGAACTACGCCTCCCACAGTCTCAACCGCGGTGTGATGAGCACGCTGCTGGAGATCGTGGTCCCGCATTCCGACCTGTACAAGTATATCCGCAACTCCGCCGACGCGATGTACTGGGCCTCGAACACCGAGCTGCACTATGACGAGTTCAGCATCGACCACTTCGATTTTCTCAGTGATCGCTGCTTCACCTGCACCGTCCACTATTCCGCCTCGGCTACGGCGCAGTCCTGGTACAACGAATCCTCGTTCGAGACCGAAAACGGCTATCAGCTGGTGTTTGTCATGTATAACAAGCGCTGGCAGGCCGCCGCGATGGTGAGTCTCGACGGCTGAAAAAGCGATGATCCCCCGATGTGTATTCGCATCGGGGGATCATCATTTCAGATCAAAAGCAATATCCTCTCTCGGCACCTTATCCCATGAAAAGAGAGGGATCAGCTCGTCGGCCGTACAGGGCTCTTCGCTGTCGATCAGTCCGGCGGCGTGGGCCAGCTTGCCGATCAGCTGCGCCGCGGTATAGTGCTGCCGCAGCAGCCCGAGATCCAGATCTCTGTCGCGTTTCGAAAGCCGGCGGCCGTCCGCCGCCGTCAGCAGCGGGATATGCCAGTATCTCGGCGGCTCGGCCCCCAGCAGTCGGTAGAGATAAAGCTGCCGCGGTGTTGAGGACAACAGGTCGCGCCCGCGCACAACCTGCGTGACGCCCGCCGCAATATCATCGGCCACAACGGCCAGCTGATAGGCAAAAATGCCGTCGGCGCGGCACAGGATGAAATCGCCGCACTCCGCCGCCAGATCCTCGCTGTAGGGCCCAAAATGGCCGTCGGTGAAGCTGATCGTCTCGTCCGGCACCCGCAGGCGCCAGAGCGGCGCCTTCTTTTCAAAGCGCGCGGCGCGCTCGCTCTCGCTGAGCGCGCGGCAGGTGCCCGGGTAGATCGCGTGTCCGTCCGAGGCGTGCGGCGCGTTGGCCGCGTGCTCGATCTCGGCGCGGCTGCACCAGCAGGGATAGGCGAGCTCGCGCTGCCAAAGCTCGTCTAAAATGGCCGCGTAGCGCGCGCTCTGGCTGCTCTGGCAGGGCTGCTCGCGGTCCCAGTGCAGGCCGAGCCAGTTCAAATCGTCCCGCAGCAGGGCCGTATGCTGCGGCGTGCAGCGCACGGTGTCGAGATCCTCGATCCGCAACAGCACCTCGCCGCCCATGCTCTTCGCCGACAGCCAGGCCATCAGAGCCGAGAATACATTGCCGAGATGCATCCGGCCGCTCGGCGTGGGAGCAAAGCGTCCGAGCTCCATCATACCGCACCTCCTCCTGTTTGTGTATATGAAAAAACCCTGAAACCTCAGGAATTCCCACGGTTTCAGGGTTTGGCGCAGAAGGAGAGATTCGAACTCTCGATACCCTTATGGGGTATACACGATTTCCAATCGTGCGCGCTCGACCAACTACGCGACTTCTGCACATAGCGCTCAAGTGAAGCAATGTTCATTTGTTAGCTTGTGTATTATAATGCAGCTCTTCGGCAAAGTCAAGAGCTTTTTTTGATTTTCCGTGTTTTATCTCTCCACGTCCGTATCTTGACAGCCTATGGGCCGCACGGTATACTTTTTTATGGTAACTATTCAGTCACCCTGCGGGTGACTGAATAGTTAGGGGGCACTCGCGCTTATCGCAGCGGGCTTGCGTCAGAAGAAGCTCGCAACGCTCCGTTTCCGTCAAGCATGACGAAAACTGCGCTCTGCCCCTCCCCCCTT
>ONNS01000004.1 GCA_900319275.1 uncultured Eubacteriales bacterium | reverse complement strand
ACGGAAGGAACGGACATGCAGCTTTCGCCCTAAAGGCGGAAGCGGAATGAAGTGAGTTTCGTTTGACGACGGCGCGAGGCCTCGCTCAGCTCGGCTTAGCGTGTTTTTGTCGAGGCAAAGCCCCGTCAAAAACGGATTTGAATGCGTTTTTCGCCGTCCGCGGCGAAAAATCAGAGAGGAGAGCCCCTCTGAACTTCCCCCTATGAATGCCAAGACTGAATAGTTACCTTTTTTGATCGTTTGACGCAGCTGCGTGAAGGAGGCCAGGAAAATGCGTACCCTGTCTTTGACGGTTCTGCCCGCATGGGAGGGCCGCCGTGTCAAAAGTCTTCTGAAACGGGAATTGCATATGGCCGAGGGACACATCGCCGCACTGAAGCTGCGCCCCGACGGCATCTGTCTGAACGGACAGCGCGTCTTCACCAATCAGCGTGTGTGCGCCGGGGATATTCTCACAGTCATGATCAGCGACTGGGACGGCCGCAACGAGGCCGAAGCCATCGCCGTGCCGCTGGACATCGTGTACGAGGACGAGGATCTGGCCGTGCTCAACAAGCGCGCGGACATGGCCGTCCACGGCTCGGCCGCCGGTACACAGCCGACCGTGGCCAACGCCCTGGCCGCGCGCTGGGGCCACGAGCAGGCCTTCCACGCGGTCAACCGTCTCGACCGCGGCACCAGCGGGCTGATGGTGATAGCCAAAAGCGCCTACGTCCACGAGCTGTTGCGGCGGCAGCTGCACACCGACGCTTTTGTGCGCGAATATCTCGCACTCGCCGCGGGACATTTTGAGCCGCCCTCGGGCCGGATCGAGCTGCCGATCGCCAAGGCGCCGGACCATCCGACCGCGCAGGAGGTCCGCGCAGACGGCAAGCCGTCCTTTACGGAGTATTGCACGCTTCAATGCTTTTCCGACTATTCCCTGCTGCGTCTGCGAGCGCTGACCGGGCGCACGCACCAGCTGCGCGTGCACTGCGCCGCGCTCGATCATCCGCTGCTGGGCGATACACTGTACGGCGGGGACACACGCCTTGCCCGTCCGGCGCTGCACGCGGCGTATCTGCGGCTGCGCCACCCCGTCACCGGCGCGCTGCTGACGCTCGAAGCGCCGCTGCCGGACGATCTGGCCGCGCTGTGCCGGGACAGCACCGATACGCAGTCTTAAGATTAATTAAGTTGACCCTGCATACGATCACGGCTATAATGACCATCGGATGGCGAAATCAATCGAGGATTCGATTGATTTCGCTGCCAAACGACACGTTTGGCAGCGAATGATTCTCTGAATCATTCGCCCGATGTTCATTGCAATGAATATACAGCAAAACAGCGGTGCTGTTTTGCTGCGCCGCAACGCGGCGCGGCGAAAAGCTTTTTGGCTTTTCGCCATCCAATATTCATTATAATACGCGCTGAAAGATGCTATATGAAATACCTGGCAGATTGGAGATAGACCGCCATGCGTCATTCCGTCAGCTGCATTCTGATTTTATTACTTTTTCTCTCGCTGCTCTCCGGCTGTGCCGGACAGGCAGCCGCACCTGCTGCCACCCCTGCCCCGGCCGAGGTCATCACGATCTCTGACGAGGCGTCTTCCTCCCCCGCCCCCGTTCCCACTGCCGCGCCCACGAAGGAGCCGGAGTGGGACGAGGCGGCCTTGTGGCAGGCGCTCAGCGAGCTTGTTTTTGAGTTCTCCAGCGGTGCCGGCGGCTGGGGCACCGAGCTGTATATCGACCGCGACGGCAGCTTCTGGGGCACGTATCACGACTCCGACATGGGCGACATCGGCGAGGGCTACCCCAACGGGACGCTGTATCTCTGCCAGTTCTACGGCCGCTTCGGTCAGGCCGAGCTTCTGGACGGCGGCGCCGTCCGCCTGCAGATCGAGGATCTGCACTGCCTGAAGGAAGAGGGCGAAGAGATCCTCGACGGCGTCCGCACGATCTACAGCCAGCCCTACGGGCTGACCGGCGACGGCCGCTTTACGCTCTATCCGCCCGCAACGCTGCGCAGCGCTCTCAGCGAAGAGCTGCTCGGCTGGGTCCGCTGGGCGCAGGGCGATTCCGCGCAGTATACCGAAGACCAGCTCGGCTTCTACACGCTCTGCAACGAGTCCGAGCAGCAGGCCTTCTCCTCGATGCGCCTCTCCGACGGCGGCCGCACGATCCGGCAGCGCGTCAGCGAGGCGGTCCGCACGGCGGCCCCGCTCGAGGCAAAGCTGCAGCAGGACCTCTCTCAGACGGAGCTGAACGACACGGCCGGCGAGATCTACGCCGCATGGGACGCGGCCCTGAACGACGTGTGGCAGCAGCTCGGCGCGATGCTGGACGCCGAGAATTTCCAGCGTCTGACCGCCGCCGAGCGCGCCTGGATCGACAGCAAGGAGGCTGCCGTCCATGAAGCCTCGGATCTCTACCGCGAGGGCAGCATCTACCCGCTGATCTACTACTCCACCGCCGCCGACTGGACAAAAGCGCGGCTGTTCACGCTGTCGGAATGGCTGCACTGAATCTGTTCTCAATTTAAGATCTTTGATATGAACGAAAGCCCAGAAGCGAGCAATCTAATGCGCGCTTCGGGGCTTTTCTTTATTTGCGATAATATGCGGCCCAACCGACATAGCAGCCGTCCATAGGCACAACAAGAACGCCGTCCGAGCGTCCTCTCTGCTGCACGAGGAGACAGCGCCAGACCTCGCCCTGCGAGCACAAGGCTGCATAGTCTTCGATGAAATGCCGATCCGCGATCATGTCCGTGATGAAGTTGTCATAGTCGATCTTTGCCAGCTTCACAGTCTTTACAATTTCATACTGCCTCTCACATTCGACCGGGTGTGGCGTCATTAGATCCTCGATAATACGCGGGCTCTCTACAAAAAAGACGTAGCAAGTATTCTCCATCTATATCACCTCGACATGACTATACCACAAAAGCGAGCATTAGTACAGCTACAAGGACTAATTTCGCATAACTGTTTCCTATAATGATTAGTACAGTTACAGGAACGGTGTGGTGATGATATGCAATTGAATGAGGCGGTCAGCGCACGGCTCAAAGAGCTCCTACGCGGGCGGAACATGACACAGTATCAGCTTTACATCAAAAGCGGCGTACCCAAGTCCTCCATCGGCAACATCGTCAATTGCGCCTATGATTCCGTGAAGCTGCGCGTAATTCATGAGATCTGTCAAGGTCTGGAGATCAATATTTCTGATTTCTTTGACTCTCCCTATTTTGATGAGACAAATCTGGAGCCATAAAAAGTACAAGAGCTATTTGGATGCGGCTGAGCAGTCAGCCACACCAGATAGCTCTTCGCGGAGGAAGGATTCGCCCACCTCGAAAAGAACGGCCCGCCCTGTTGGGCGAGCCGTTCTTTTGTATAAGGGTCAAAAAATACATCAGTAGAGAAATCGTCAAGCCAATCGGAATAAGAGTCTCCGTTCGTCAGTTCGTTCTTTGCTATCCATAGATAATAGTAAGACAAAACAGTTATCATGAAGACGGCGCAGTGCGCCTAATGAAGTAAGCCTGACGGCTTAATGAAGTCGGCAACGATGTTGCCTAATGAAGTGAAGTCGCCCTTCATTTCGTTCCTTCGTTCATTCATTTCTTCATTAGCGAAGCGTCTTCATTTCTTCATCCGCCCCGCAGGGGCGACTTCATTGAAAAAACCTCGTCTTTCGACGAGGTTTTTTCATGGCAGCGGAGGAAGGATTCGCTTGCATTTTGTTTTCCCTTGCGGGAGACGGGAAAACAAAATATATGTATTCGCCAGTGTTTGCACTGGCTCATGCACATGCCACCGGCATGTGCGGACATGATTCGAATCCTCCCTCTTTGTAAAAAAGAAGACCACCCGACGGGTGGTCTTCTTTTTTGGCAGCGGAGGAAGGATTCGAACCCTCACAAACGGAGTCAGAGTCCGGTGTGCTACCTTTACACAACTCCGCTAAACGCAAGGGATATTATACACGATTTCCGCGATTTGTCAAGCTCTAATTTACAATTTTTATGCTGCCGCCGTTATTATTCTTCAAGCCGGACACGCTCGGTGCCATTGAGCGCCTCGTCCACCAGCGCCTTGACGTCCAGCGCCTTCTCGACAGCCTCGACCTCGGACACACGGGGCTTGGTGCGCGGGTGGCGCGGCGTGAAGACCGTGCAGCAGTCCTCATAGGGCAGGATCGAGGTATCGAAGGTGCCGATCTGCCGCGCAAGCGTGACGATCTCGGCCTTGTCCATGCCGACGAGCGGCTGCAGCACCGGCAGATGGGTGACGGCCTGGGTGCTCGCCATGGCTTCCATGGTCTGGCTGGCCACCTGGCCGAGATTTTCCCCGGTGACGATAGCCTTTGCCCCGTTCGCCACGGCGATACGCTCGGCAATGCGCATCATAAAGCGGCGCATGATCAGCGTGAAATACTCCTCGGGGCACTTGTCACGGATCTCCTCCTGAATGTGCGTGAAGGGCACAACCTCGACGGTCATGCGCCCGCAGTACGCCGTCAGCAGCTGGGCAAGCTCGAGTACCTTCTCCTTGGCGGCCTCGCTGGTGTAGGGGAAGGAGAAGAAGTGGATCGGGATCAGCCGCACGCCGCGGCGCGCGATCATGTAGGTCGACACGGGGCTGTCGATGCCGCCGGAGAGCAGCGTGACAGCTACGCCGTTCGAGCCGACCGGCATGCCGCCCGCGCCGGGCACCGGGGAGGCATGGACATAGGCGGCCAGATCGCGCACCTCGAGCTGCACGGTGAGTTCGGGCTCATGCACGTCCACGACGGTGTGCGGGTAGGCGTCCTGCAGCGCGCCGCCGACGTACTGGCTCAGCTCGATGCTGGTCATCGGAAAGCTCTTGTCGCTGCGCTTGGATTCGACCTTGAAGCTCTTGGCGCGCAGCATATCGTCTTTGAGATAGCGGATCGCGAGTTCGGCGATCGCGTCCTTGTCCTTGGGGCAGGCCGCGGCACGCACCAGCTTGATGATGCCGAAAACCTTGCGCGCCGCCTCAAAGGCCGCGTCGACATCGGCGTTGTCCTCCTGTGCCTCGATATAGACCGTGGACTGCAGGCAATAGACCTTGAAGCTGCCGATCGGCTCGAGCCGACGGCGCAGATTGGCCAGGAGCTTCGCCTCGAAGGACTTGCGGTTCAGGCCCTTGAGGACGATCTCGCCCAGTTTGCAGAGAATGATATCGTTCAATTGAAAATACTCCTTTTTATCCTTCGCGGAAATCGTAGGTCCGGTACTGGATCGCCTCGGCGAGATGCTGCGGCTCAATGTCTGCCGCGCCGTCGAGATCGGCGATCGTGCGCGCGACGCGCAAGATCCTGTCATAGCTGCGCGCCGAGAGCCCCAGCGCGTCAAAGGCCTGGTGCATCAGCTCCTCGCCCTCGTGCGTCAGCGCGCAGAACTGCCGCAGCGCCTTGCTGTCCATGTGGGCGTTGCAGTCGTGGAAACGCCGCTCCTGCACCGCGCGGGCCGCGTCGACCCGTTTTTTGATCTCGCTCGAGGGCTCGGCGCTCTGGCGGCGCCGCAGCTCCTCATAGTCCAGTGCCGGGACCTCGACGATCAGGTCGATGCGGTCGAGCAGCGGACCGGAGATGCGGCTGTGATAGCGGCGGATATCGACCGCCGAGCAGCGGCAGCGGCCCGACGGGTGCCCGTACCAGCCGCATTTGCAGGGGTTCATGGCGCACACCAGCATAAAACGGCTCGGGAAAGTGACCGTTCCGGCCACGCGCGAGACCGTCACCTGTCCGTCCTCGAGCGGCTGACGCAGTACCTCGAGCGCAGCGGCGGAAAATTCTGGCAATTCATCGAGAAACAGCACGCCGTTGTGGGCAAGGCTGATCTCGCCGGGCCGCGGTGTCGTGCCGCCCCCTGCGAGCGCGGCGGCAGAAACCGTGTGGTGCGGGCTGCGGAAGGGCCGCACCGCCACGATCGGGTGCTTGCTGCTGGTGAGCCCGGCCACGGAATGGATCTCGGTCGATTCGATCATCTCGGCGCGGCTCATGTCGGGCAGAATGCCCGGCAGGCGCTTGGCCATCATCGACTTGCCGGCGCCCGGCGGGCCGACGATCAGGATGTTGTGGCCCCCGGCCGCGGCGATCTCGAGCGCGCGCTTGACGTTCTCCTGTCCCTTGACGTCGGCAAAATCCGGCGTCATGAGGTCGTCGGCGGAAAGGCTCGGTTCGGGGATCGGCAGCAGCGAGCGCTCCCCTTTCAGGTGCGCGATCAGCTGGGCGACGGTCTCGACCGCGTAGACGTTCACGCCCTCGGCAAAGGCGGCCTCGCCGGCGTTCTCGGCCGGGACGAACAGATGGCGGATGCCCTCGCGCGCGGCGGCCATAGCCATCGGCAGCGCCCCGGGGATCGGACGCAGCTGCCCGGTCAGCGAGAGCTCGCCGACAAAAGCGCAGTCTTTGGCGGGCGCCTCGATCTCGCCGGAAGCCGCAAGGATGCCGATGAACATCGGCAGGTCGTAGAGGGTGCCTGATTTCTTTTTGTCCGCCGGGGCCAGGTTGACCGTGATGCGGCTGGAGGGAAAGCGGTAGCCGTTATTCTTGATGGCGGCACGCACGCGTTCGCGGGCCTCGTTCACAGCCGTGTCGGGCAGACCGACCACGTCAAAATGCGGCAGGCCGTTCGAGACGAAGACCTCGAGCGACACGCCGTAACCGCCCACGCCGCTGACGCCCAGACTGTTGACGCAGGAAAACACAGGATCTCAACTCCTTGACGAAAAAAGGGGCGCTAACAAGTGCCCCCTTTCGTTTTTACTCACAGCTAATCAGTCCCCACCTTGTTTAGGGAGAGTTCAGAGGGGGAACGCCTCTGATTTTTCGCCTCGAAAGGCGAAAAAGAAGTCAAATACGTTTTTTCCGGGGACATGCGCCTCGGAAAAAACTCCTTACGCCCTGCGCGTCCTCGCAAGTTCCGTATAGCTTTCCCGGCTCCTACGGAAACCGGGGAAGCGTACTGGAGCGAGTTTCGTTTGACGATGCGAGCGTCTCACGCAAGCGAGTGCATGCAGCAGGGCGCAATTCCTCTAATTGTTTAGTCCCCATCAAGGGGACTAAACAATTATTCTTCCAGTTCTCCCACGCAGGCGATGTGCAGCTCGTCGAGCTGCTTCTGGGTGACCTCGGAGGGGGCGCCCATCATCACGTCCTGGGCCTTCTGGTTCATCGGGAAGGTGATGACCTCGCGGATCGACTCCTCGCCCGTCAGCAGCATGATCAGACGGTCGACGCCGGGGGCCGCACCGGCATGCGGGGGCGCACCGTAGCAGAAGGCGTTGTACATGGCGGGGAACTTCTTCTTCACGTCCTCTTCACCGAGGCGCACGAGCTCAAAGGCCTTGACCATGATCTCGGGATCGTGGTTGCGGACAGCGCCGGAGGCGCTCTCGTAGCCGTTGCAGACAAGGTCGTACTGGTTGGCCATGATCGACAGCGGGTCGATCTCGCCGCGCTCGGCCTTCAGCAGCACGTCGAGACCGCCGGTCGGCATCGAGAACGGGTTGTGGCAGAACTCGAGCTCGCCGGACTCCTCGCCGATCTCGTACATCGGGAAATCGACGATCCAGCAGAGCTGGTACTGCTCCTTGTCCATGTGGTTGGGGCACAGCAGACCAAGCTTCGAGCGCAGTACACCGGCCGTCTTCTGCACGGTTTCGAGCTTGGCGTTGGCCGCAAGAGCGACAAAGTCGCCGCTCTTCAATCCGAGCGCTTCGATGACCTGCTCCCGGATCGGCTGGACAAACTTCGCAATGCCGCCCACGAGCTCGCCCTTTTCGTCCACGCGGAACCAGTAGCTCTTCTCGGCGCTCTGGACCTCGACGTCGGCGCAGAGCTTGTCGATCTGCTTGCGCGTGGCGTTGAAATCCGAGACCACAATGGCTTTGATCAGATTCCCCTCGAAGGGGCCGAAGCCGATGCCCTGCAGCAGCGCGGTGGCGTCCTGGATCTCGAGATCGATGCGCAGGTCGGGCTTGTCGGTGCCGTATTTCTCCATCGCCTCGCGGAAGGGGATGCGGCGGAAGGGGGCCGGCGTCACGCGCTTATAGAGACCGTACTGCTCAAAGATTGGCACCAGCACGTCCTCGAGCACGCCGAGCACGTCGTCCTGGTTGGCGAAGGCCATCTCCATGTCGAGCTGGTAGAACTCGCCGGGGGTGCGGTCGCCGCGGGCGTCCTCGTCGCGGAAGCACGGCGCGATCTGGAAATAGCGGTCGAAGCCGGAGGTCATCAGCAGCTGCTTGAACTGCTGCGGCGCCTGCGGCAGGGCATAGAACTTGCCGGGGTGCTTGCGGGAGGGCACCAGATAGTCGCGCGCGCCCTCGGGCGAGGAGGCCGTCAGGATCGGGGTGGTGATCTCGAGGAAGCCGTGGGCCGTCATGGCGGCGCGCAGCGCGGCCACAACCTGGCAGCGCAGGACGATATTCTTCTTGACGGCGGGGTTCCTCAGATCGAGGAAGCGGTATTTCAGACGCTGGGCCTCGTCGGCCTCGCGGCTGCGGTTGATCTCGAAGGGCAGCTCGTTATAGCGGCAGCGGCCCAGGACCTCGATCTTCTCAGGGACGACTTCAATGTCGCCGGTGTCCTGCCTGGGGTTTTTGCTGGCGCGCTCGCGGACAGTGCCCTCGACAGAGATCGTGGACTCCTTGTTGAGTGCCTTGACGACAGACATCATTTCCTCGTTCTCGATGACGATCTGGGTGGTGCCGTAATAGTCGCGCAGTACGACGAAGCCGAAGTTGTTGCCGACCTCGCGCAGGTTTTCCATCCAGCCGACCAGCTTGACGGACTGGCCGACATGCTCCATGCGGAGCTCGTTGCAGGTATGGGTACGGGACTGAACCATGGGTGTATCCTCTTTTCTATTTTGAATCGAATTCTCTGGGTGTCATCTTTCGCCAGTCTGGTTCCCACATCGTAGGGGCCGTTCATGAACGGCCCGTGCGGTATAACCCTCTGTTATACGAATCCGCCCAGGCGAAGTGCTTACTGTTGATCAAATTGCCGCCGGGCGCTTCGTGAAGCGCCCCTACGGTTGAGACCATTACGGTGTTATTTCACGCCTTCCTTGATCAGCGCGCCGCGGTTCTTTTCCGCAACGGCGGCCTTGATGAAGGCAGCGGCCTCGACGGGGCTGAGCTTGCGCTGCTCGCCGCTCGCCATGTCCTTGACCGAGACAACGCCCGCGGCGATCTCGTCCTCGCCGATCAGCACGGCAAAGGGGACGCCGATCTTATCGGCATAGGCCATCTTGGCCTTGAACTTGCGCTGCTCACCGTAGAGCTGGGTGCGCACGCCCGCCGCGCGCAGCACGCGGCCTGCCGCGACGGCGTAGCCGAGCTCCTCGCTCATCGGCAGGATCAGCGCGTCGCAGGGGGACGTGACGACCTCGTCCGACAGCAATCCCTGCTCCTGCAGGACATAGAACAGGCGCGTCAGACCGATCGAAATGCCGACGCCGGGCAGCTGCTTGTCGGTATAGTACTCCGCGAGGTTGTCATAGCGGCCGCCCGAGCAGATCGAGCCGATCTCGGGATGCGCGGTCATGACGGTCTCGTACACGGTGCCGGTATAGTAGTCGAGGCCGCGGGCGATCGTCAGGTCGATGGCGAAATTCTCCTCGGGGACGCCGAAATCGGCGAGGTACTTCGTAACGGTGATCAGCTCGTCGAGCCCCTGATCAAAGGTCTCGTCCATGCCGCGGTAGTTCTCCAGGCGCTCGATGACCTCGGCGTTCGTGCCACAGATAGCCATGAAATCGAGCACGTTTTCGCTCTTGTCGGGGAGCATCTTGACCTCGTCAATGAGAAGCTGCTTGACCTTCTGTGCGCCGATCTTGTCGAGCTTGTCGACCGTGCGCATGATCTCGCCGGCCTTCTCGCTCATGCCGTTCATGGCATAGAAGCCGTTGAGCAGCTTGCGGTTGTTGACGCGGATCTTGAAGTTCTTCAGCCCCAGGCGGGTGAAGGTGTCGTAGATGATAGCGGGGATCTCGGCCTCGTTGATGATGTCGAGCTTGCCGTCGCCGATCACGTCGATATCGGCCTGGTAGAACTCACGGAAGCGGCCGCGCTGCGCGCGCTCGCCGCGGTAGACCTTGCCGATCTGGTAGCGGCGGAAGGGGAAGCTGAGGTTCGCGTAGTTCGCGGCTACATACTTCGCGAGCGGCACCGTAAGATCAAAGCGCAGCGCGAGATCGCTGTCGCCCTTCTGGAAGCGGTAGATCTGTTTTTCGGTCTCGCCGCCGCCCTTGGCCAGCAGCACCTCGGCCGATTCGATGACCGGGGTGTCGAGCGGCGTAAAGCCATAGGTGGCATAGCTCTCCCGCAGGATCTGCATCATTTTTTCAAGCTTGACCTGGTCGCGCGGCAGCAGCTCCATAAAGCCCGAGAGCGTGCGTGGGGTTACTTTAGGCATTGTGTTTATCCTTTCTTTCATCAAACGAAGGGCGGAGAGACGCACTGTGTCTCTCCGCCTCATGTCCAAACGTTTCATCCATCCTTCGGGCCGGATTGCTCCGGTCTTTGATTCCTGCAGTTATCTGCTCTTCGGGTTGACGATATTGCGCCAATCCAGATCACCGCGGCGCAGTCCCTGCACCAGCACCTCGGCCGTGGCCGCGTTGGTGGCAAAGGGGATCTGATACTGGTCGCACAGGCGTTCGATCCGGTTGATGTCGTCAAAGCCCTTCGGATTGGCCGGGTCGCAGAAGAAAAGCACCAGGTCGATCTCGTTGAAGGAGATACGGGAGCCGATCTGCTGCGCGCCCCCCTGATCTGCATGGAGATAGAGCGTAATTGGCAGCCCGGTCGCTTCAGAGACGAGCTTCCCTGTCACATGCGTGGCGCAGAGAGAATGCTCGGCCAGAATTCCGCAATAGGCAATGCAGAACTGGACCATCAGCTCTTTTTTGCGATCGTGTGCCATCAAGGCGATATTCATGCGCTCCTCCTATTCTAATCCATCTTTCCATTTTTTCAAGTCTCTTTTTTCGTTACAGAGATATTATACAATGCTATACGGGAAAAGACAAATCATTTTTTGAAATTGTATCAGCTTTTTTTACAGATTTCACGCCGCTATTTCGTAAAATAAGGCAGAGTGTACAAAAGCTGCGGTTTTCTATACGGTCCGGCACTTTTCCGGTCGGCACAGTTTTATTTCAGCAGTGCCATCTCGTGCTCGGACTCGTCGGTGAAGCTCATGATGTTGTAGTAGGCATCGAGGATCTGGCGGGCCATGAAGGCGTTGTTGGCGCCGGCCTTGCCGCGCTCGACCACCATGGCGATCGCGATCTCGGGCTTCTGATAGGGCGCATAGCAGATGAAAATAGCGTCGTTGACGATGTTTTCGCCCTTCTGGGCAGTTCCGGTCTTGGCGCAGGCGCTCTTTGAGGTGGGCAGGTCAACGAAATACTTGGCGACAGACGGGTTATTGCCGATGTCGTTGGCCACGAGGTGCATGCCCTCATGGACGGCATCCCAGTTGTAGTCGCCGCTCTGGACGATGGAGAGCTCCTTGCTCGAGCGCTGGAAGATGCTCTCGCTGTAGTCGTAGTTGCGGACCTCCTTGAGGATCGCCGCGGAATGCCGGTGGCCGGAGTTGGCGACCGTGGCACAGTATTCGGCGAGCTGCAGCGGCGTAAAGATGCTGTCCGACTGGCCGATGGCTGCCTGCAGCGTATCACCGTTACGCCACACGGTGCCGGTGTAGTCGGCGTGGTTGCGGCTGTTGGACATATTGCCGCGCGTCTCCGTCAGCTCGATGCCGGTGCTCTCGCCCAGGCCGAAGCTGCGGGCGTAGGGCTCGAGCTTGTCAATGCCGAGCAGGTCGCCGACGGTATAGAAAAAGTAATTGCACGAGTGCAGCAGCGCATGGCTCACGTCGAGCTCGGGGTGGGTGTAGTGCTCGGGCAGCATGCTGGTCCAGATCCAGCACTCAGGGGCGTAGCCGTCGGCCGCGTATTTACTGAACACACCCATGCAGTCGATCTTGTCCTCGGTATTGATGATGCCCTCGGTCAGGCTGGCGATGGCCGTGCAGGGCTTGAAGGCCGAGCCCGGGGCGTAGGCGCCCATCAGCGCGCGGTTGAAGAGCGGCGCGTTCGGCGTCTCCAGCAGTTCGGCGTACTTTTCGATGATCGTCGACACGTCGTAGGTCGGCCAGCTCGCGATCGCAAGCGGCTCGCCGGTGTCGACCTTGACGACGACCGCCGAGGCGCCGGTGATCTCCCAGTAGCCGTCCTTGATGGTCCATTCGCCGGTGGCCGTCAGCTCCTGCTTTTCATTGAGACGCTCACGTGAAAGGATCTCGACGCCGTTTTGCAAAATACGCTCGACCTGCTCCTGCAGCGCGATATCCAGTGTCAGATACACGTTGTTGCCGGGCACAGGCTCCTCTTTATATACAGTGCTCAGCACCGTACCGGCGGCGTTTTTGGTCTCCTCCACCACGCCGTCCTTGCCGTGGAGGTAGTTCTCGAAGGCCAGCTCTACGCCGTCCTTGCCGACCATGGCGTCGTTGGCGTAGCTGAGGAGGGAGTAATGCTCAAATTCCTCCTGCGTCATCAAGCCGACATAGCCCAGCAGATGGGCCGCGTATTCGGTGTGATACTCGCGCGTATAGGCGCGGGAGACCTGAATGCCGGCGAGCTTCTGCTCCATGATCGAAGTCGTCAGCTTCATGCTGGCGTCCTGGACAAAGACGTAATCGGCCGTATTGATGGCATAGCGCACGTTGATCGAATAGCGCACACCGGCGATGATGCGCATCTCCTCGGCGGTATAGCTGTTGTCGATGTCGTAGCGTGTACGCATGAAGCTCAGCAGTTCGACCGCCGTCGGCTCATCCTTGCCGATGCCCTGCCGGTGGTCCTTGAAATAGGCCTTCAGCATGGTATTCTGAATGGCCGTCATATTGGGATCGTACTCAAAGGGTGGCTCGGTCGTGATCGGAAGGTCGTCGTTATAATGGTCGCCGTACTGGTTGACAAGTCCCACGAGCTCGAGGATCGTGGCGTTGGGGTCTTCGCTGTTGAAGAGCTTTGTCACGTCGATCGTGAGATTATAGCACTCTTTATTGCTGATCAGCACACGGCCGTAGCGGTCCAGGATCGAGCCGCGCGCGGCGGTGACGCGTCGCTCGGACTTGGTGATGGCGTTGGCGCGGCTGTAATATTCCTCGCCCTGGATGATCTGCAGCTGGTATAGGAACACCAGATAGACCACCATCAGCACCGACAGAATGATGGCCATAGCCGCAACCCGTCCGGGCTTAACTAAATGTTTCATGGTCAAGTTCCTTTCCGAAGGAGGCAATCCGGCAATTGCGAAATCCGTTTCGCAATCGGGTTATTCGTATTTGCTCAGTCTCTCTGGCGGAAAATACAGCACCGCCGCCATTGGCAGAGACCAGATCGTCTGCAGCACCACGGTGCCCAGCATCTGCAGTGCAAAGCCCTCGGCCACGGTCACGCGCAGCATCTGCAGCAGCGCCACCGTCAGCAGGCCGCCCGCCGCGGCCAGCATATAGGCCAGAAACCGGCGGTTGATAAAAAACTGGGCGATAAAGCCCGCGCCGAAGCCCAGCAGCGGGAACATCAGCGTGAAGCCGACCGTGCTTTCGATAAAGGCAAAGTCGGCGAAAATGCCCATCACCAGGCCGAAGATCGCGCCGCGGGCACTGCCCTCGAACACGCCGACGGCCACGGCCGCGGCAGGCAGAATGAAGGGACAGACCCCCGCCAGGCGCAGATTTGTCAGCACCATGTTCTGTGCCACCAGTGTCAGAAACAGGTAGAGCACATACCACAGGAGCTTTCGGACACGGGCCCTGGAAAACAGCTCTTTTGTCATCATTCCACCACTTTGTAATCCTTGATGATGAACACCTGCACCAGCGAATCGAAGGGGCAGGCGGGCTCGACCAGGCCGTACATGACCTGGCCGCCGGCCTCGGTCTGCACGGCGGAGATCCGGCCGATCAGCAGTCCCTGCGGGAACGCACCGCCCTCGCCGGAGGTCAGCACCTCGTCGCCGACATAGATCTGCGCGCCGTCGGCCATATAGGTCAGCTTGGCCAGCCCCTGCTTCATCAGCGCATACTCGCCGAGCGCGATACCGGAGGTACCCGTGCTGCCGACAAAGGCGCCGACAGACATATCGACATCGATGACCGTGCTGACCGTGGCCCAGTTGGCACCGAGCTCGGTGATCTGGCCGACAACGGCGTTATACTCGGTGACGACAGGGTCGCCGAGCTCGATGCCGCTGCTGCTGCCCTTACTGATCGTAAAGGAGTGGGACCAGTTCGAGGACGACCACAGTACGACCTTGGACGACTCAAACACATAGTCGCTGTGTTTTTCGCGCAGGTTCAGCAGCTCGCGCAATCGCGCGTTCTCCTCGGTGGCCTCGATGCCCTCGCGCGCGGACTGCTGGGCCTCGGCCAGCTGGGCACGCAGCGATTCGTTTTCAGCCTCCATCCGGTCATAGCGGTAGAGATAGCCGTAGATCGTGTCAAACCAGTTGACCGTGGCGCTGACAACCTTCTGCACCGGTGAGATCAGCACGCCGGTGACATTCTGCACGAAGCCGATACGCCCGTTGCGCGTCGCCGCGCCCAGCATGATCAGCAGTACGACCGCCAGCACCAGGATACCGACACGGATGCCGTTTTTTCTCAGATATTCTTTCAAAGAAGTCCAACTCCCTGCTTTTTCAGCATTTCTCCGAGCCTGCAGAGCGGCAGGCCCATCACGTTGAAGAAATCCCCCTCGATGCCGCGGACAAAGAGCGCCGCTTTGCCCTGGGCGCCGTAGGCGCCGGCCTTGTCCATCGGCTCGCCGGTGGCGATATAGGCCGCGATTTCTTCCTCGCTCAGTGAGCGAAAGTGCACGACGCTGCGCTCGGCTTCGGATACGCAGACGCCGCCGCGGATCACCGTGACGCCGGTGAACACCTCGTGCGCGCGGCCCGAGAGTGTGCGGAGCATCTCGGCAGCCTCCTCCATGCTGTGAGGCTTGCCGAAGAGGCGGCCGTTGACCCAGACGACCGTATCGGCCGCGATAACGGTGTCGCCGTCGCCGGCCACAGCGGCGACTTCCTCAGCCTTCTGGCGGGAGAGATAGCGCACAAGTGCATCCGGTGCGAGACCGGCCGGGGCGCGCTCCTCTCCTTTTGCAGGAACGATGCGCAGCTCCTTTACGCCCAGCATCTCCATCAGTTCCTTTCGCCGCGGAGACGCGGACGCGAGTATGATCGACATGGCAGATTTCCTCTGAAATAATTGATAGCAAATGATTCTTGCCTCTCCCCGCGGCGGGGAGAGGTGCCACGAAGTGGCGGAGAGGGGGGCGCTGGTCGAATGACCCTGCACGTCCAACGCTGCCCGCCTTGCCGCGAATGCCATTCCCGGGCCTGCTTTCGCGACGGCCCGCCAATGGCGCGGCTGCGGTGCTGCCTGGCCCACTTCTTCCGCCACCGGCGGCGTGGGCCCGGCAGCCCTCTCAGGCGCTGTCGCGCCAGCTCTCCCCTTGCCCATGGGCGGGGGCGAGCCAAGTTTCTTTCTAATCGACACCGCGGTAGTACAAGCCGCGGGTCAGGGTATTGGGCTGGTAATCGCTGAGACCGAGATAGCCCTTGGCCACTTCGACGCATTCGCGCGGGCTCTCGGTGGTAAAGAGCAGGCGCTCGCCCCAGACGCCGAGCGACAGCAGATCTTCCTTCTTATCGGCCAGATACAGCTTATGCGCGTTGTAGATGACGTTGCGGCAGCCGAACTCCTGCACGACCGGGAATACCGAGCCCATGCGGTCGGCCATTTGGGCGCCGTTCTGGCAGCTGCAGCGGCCGGAGCTTTCGCGGATGATGCACTGGTCCGAGACCATCAGCGGCAGGCGGCCGTAGACGATCAGCTCCATATCCAGGGGCTTGGGCATCGTGCGGATCTGTGCGAGACGCAGCTCAAACGAGGCCGTGGCCGACAGGAAACCCGCGCCGTGCAGCATCTCGGCCGTATAGGCGTTGAAGACGTTCAGCCCGAAATCGCCGCGGACCTTCATCCCCGCGCGGCGGGCCAGCATCACATGCCCGAGATTGCCGACAAGCGCCTCGTTGACGCCGTAGTCAAAGAGCTTTGTCAGGGCGTTGAAGACAATCGGCCCCTCCTCGTCGGTGATCACGCGCGGCAGCACGGCCACGGGATGCACGCCGCGGTCGACAAAGGAGCGCAGACGGGCGTAATCCTCCGCCATCAGCATGACGGGGACGTAGATATAGTCGGGCCGCAGCTCGGCAAGCTCGGCCGTGAGCTGCTCGGCCGTGCGCACCTGAAAGATCGTGCGCGGATCGCTGATCGCCGGGACATTTTTCGGCACGGGCGGCATCGGCAGACTGCGGCGCTGCGGCTGCGCGCCGCGCTGCTCGCTCAGCGCCGATACCAGACTGCGGCGCAGCTCGTTGATCGAGGCCGCCGTCAGGAAGAGGCCGGGATCGGTCTTTGCTTTGTTTTCGACCACGCGATAGGGCGTGCCGCCGACCTTGCCCATCTGGTCGGTCAGATAGGTCTCTGTCAATCCCTGGTGCCGGGCGGGCTCGGGGACGGGGCCGTCGGCCACCGCGCGGTGGCCGTCGTCGTCAAAGGCGATGGCCTGGACATTTTTCCCCTCGCTGACGACGGTATAGAAGTGGATCGGCACACGGTCCCGCTCGCCGTCGGCGTACTTTTTGCGCGCCGCGGCAAACAGGCGGTCGACCTCGCCCTTGTCCGCATCCTCGCGGACGCCGAACATATCCTTCTTGTCGCCCTTGAAATAGCCCTGTGTGAAGCCCTGGCGTGAAAAGGCCAGGCGCAGCGTCTCCATATCGTCGCGCGTCGGGCGGACACGATCGCGCAGCACCCTCGAATAAATGCCGGTGACAACGCCGACATACTCGGGGCGCTTCATGCGCCCTTCAATCTTGATGCAGCTGACGCCGGCATCCTCAAGCTCCTGCAGATACTCGACCAGGCAGTTATCCTTGAGCGACATCGGATAATCGTCCATATTGCCGCCGAGACTGTACTGCATGCGGCAGGGCTGGGCGCACATGCCGCGGTTGCCGCTGCGCCGGCCGATCAGGGCCGACATATAGCACTGCCCGGAATGGCAGAAGCAGAGTGCGCCGTGGACGAACACCTCGGTCTCGATGCTCGCATGTTTACTGATGAGCCGGATCTGTTCGAGACTGAGCTCGCGGGCCAGCACCGCGCGGGTAATGCCCATCTCGGCCGCGGCCTCGACCCCGGCAAGACTGTGAATGCTCATCTGCGTGCTCGCGTGCAGCGCAATGTCCGGCACGGCGCTGTGAATGCAGCCGGCAAGGCCCAGATCCTGCACCAATATCGCATCGGCCCCCATACGCGAGACCATGCGGGCAGCGCTGACAGCCGTTTCCATTTCCCTGTCGTTGACGAGGGTATTGAGCGTCACATAGATCTTCGCCCCGCGCACATGGCAGTAGCGCACAGCCTTCTCAAATTCCTCGTTCGTGAAGTTTTTCGCCCCGCGGCGGGCATTGAAATCATCCAGTCCCACATAGACCGCGTCGGCGCCGTTCTGTACGGCGGCGATGACAGCCTCGGGCGAGCCCGCGGGAGAGAGCAGTTCCATCATCGGTTATCTCCTCGAAGCCCGCCGTCCGTCGTCCGGCGGGTCTGGTTTGTCAGTCGTTGTCATCTGTCGGCAGGTGCTCTGCTTCCATTTAACTACAGCATTATAGCACAATCATCCCTATTGCGACAAGTCATATTTGATGATATAATACTGGAAAAACAAATTCTTCACAGTTTGTCAACGATTCTTCCGATCTCGAAGGTATGCCCTATGACTGATTTCGAAAACATATATGCCATTCCCGCCGCGGCTGCGGAGCGGCTGCTGTCCGCCCACGACGGGGACGTGGCTCTTCTCTACCTGTACCGCCTTGCTCACCCCGGCGCGCTCGACCGCGAGGCCGCGGCCGGCGTACTCTGCCGCACACTGCGCGACATTGAGAGCGCGGAGGAAAAGCTCGCGCGCCTCGCGCTGCCGGAGCTGAGCAGCCCGGAGCCTGTCGCCGCAGCGTCCCCGGAGAGAGAGACGGACGCCGCGCCCGGCGCAGAGACGGAGACCGCCGTCCGTGACGAGCCGCCCGCCGCGCAGGAGCCGCCGCAGTTTGGCGCGGAGACCATTGTGCGCCGTGTCAGCGAGAGCCCCGAGCTCGAAGCCCTGTTCCGGGAATCCGACGCCGTGCTGGGCCGCCACACGACTAAAGAGGAAATGGCCCTGCTGCTCGATCTGCACGACGGCTACGGGCTGCCGGTCGCCGTGCTGCTGATGCTGCTGCACTACTGTGAGGAGCGCTTTGAGCGCGACGGCCACCGCAAGCCGCCCTACCGCTGGGTCTATGCCGAGGGCAAGCACTGGGCAGAGCTCGAGATCCACACGATCGACATGGCCGACGCCCACATCCGCCATCTCAGCGAGCTGCAGGAGAACAGCTTCCAGGTGCAGCGCCTGCTGGGACTGCAGGGGCGGCGACTGTCCTCCAGCGAGCGTAAATACGTCGAGTCCTGGCTGGAACTAGGCTTCCCGATCGACAGCATCGCGATCGCCTATGACCGGACCGTGACCAACACCGGCCGTCTCAAGTGGGCGTATATGGACACGATCCTGCGCTCCTGGCACGAGAAAAAGCTGCACACCCCCGCCGAGATCGATTCTGCCGAGCCCCGCCGCGGCCGCGGAAACGATTCGCGCCGCGGCGCGCCGGACAAAAGCGTGAACACCGAGGCGCTCGACACGCTTATCAGTAATATATAAGTTGCTTTTGTGCTGAAACAATCACTAACCACTAATCACTAACCACTAATCACTAACCACTAATCACTAACCACTAACCACTAACCACTAACCACTAACCACTAATCACTAACCACTGGAGGAGCCATGGCTTACGACGGAAAATTGCTCGCGCGTGCCCGCAGCGCACTGGAGGCGCGCCGCGCTGACAACCAGGCGGAGCACGAGAGCCGAGTGCGCACCGTATACGCGCGCGTGCCGGAGATCCGGCAGCTCGATCAGCAGATGCGCCGACAGATGACGGAGCTTGTGCGCGTCACGATCGCCGGCGGCGCGGATATGCCCGAAAAGCTGGAGCGGCTGCGCCGGGCCAATCTCGATGCACAGGCGCGCCGCGCCGAGCTGCTGGTCGAACACGGCTGGCCGATCGACTATCTCGATGAGATCGTCTCCTGCCCCAGGTGCCGCGATACCGGCGTGTACGAGGGACAGCCCTGTGAATGTCTGGTCCGGCTCTACAACCGCGAGCTCACCCGGGAGCTCAGCACGCTGCTGCGCGGGGACGAGAGCTTTGCGCGCTTCGATCTTGCGCTCTACAGCGACGCACCCAACGAGAGCGGCACGGTCCCCCGCGAGGTCATGCGCCGTGTGAAGGCCGCCTGCGAAAAATACGCCGAGAATTTCCCGAACGTCTCCTCGAACCTGCTGTTTCAGGGCGGGACGGGGCTCGGAAAAACCTATCTCTCGGCCTGTATTGCGCGCGTTGTGGCCAACAAGGGCTATTCTGTCTGCTATGACAGCGCAGCCGCCGCGCTTGAGACCTTTGAGCGGCAGCGCTTCAGCCGCGACGCCGACACGGCCGAGGCGGCCGCGGCGCGCGCGGAGCGGATGCTCTCGTGTGATCTGATGCTGCTCGACGACCTCGGCACTGAGATGGTGACGAGCCTGAGCACGAGCGCGCTCTACACGCTGCTCAACACGCGCCTTGTCAACGGCCGGCGCACCGTGATCAGCACGAATCTCACCGACGAGGAGCTGCGCCGCCGTTACCCCCAGCAGATCTGCTCGCGGCTTGAAGGGGAATTCCTGCATCTGCCTTTTGTGGGCAAGGACATCCGCCTGTTGAAGGCACAATAAAGCGCTCCAGCCTTCCGTCATTTTCGCGTATGCATTTGCGCAAAATTGGGTTTTTTCCGTCTCTTTTCGCTTGCAAATGTGAAAAAAGGCTTGTATTCCACCCCTCAGGTCTGTATAATACGAATAGTTCGATTTCATGATTATGACATCCTTGGAGGTAGCCATGGCTAAGAACACACACCGCGCCGGAGATCGAAAGGACGGGCGTCTGATCCGCAGTATCTCGCCCTACTCGAAATTCGTGCCTTTCATCATGCCGCAGCGCAACGACCGACTCATCAATTACGAGGAGAGCTTTGAGATCACCAAGGCCGACCGTTTTCTGCGTGCTCTGCGTCAGGACGACGCCTACAAGGGCATCGGGCTTTTACATTTCATTATTGCCGCCTACATCCGCTGCCTGTGCAGCCTGCCAGGCATCAACCGCTTCATCGCCGGGCGGCGCATCTATGCGCGCAACAGCGTCGAGGTGATCATGACCGTCAAGAAGGAAATGTCGATCAACGCCGAGGAGACCTCCGTCAAGGTCCGCTTTGAGCCGACCGACACGATCTATGATGTGTACCGCAAGATGAAGGCCGCCACCGACGAGGTCAAGAGCGGCTCGGGCGAGCCCAACGACACAGACCAGTTTGCCGACATAATCGCCCGTCTGCCCCGCTTCCTGATCCGCTTTGCGCTGACTGTGCTGCGCATCGGGGATTACTTCGGGTGGCTCCCCGCCTCGCTGCTGGAGATTAGCCCCTTCCACGGTTCGATGATCGTCACCGACCTCGGCTCGCTGCGCATCGGCCCGGTTTACCACCACATCTACAACTTCGGCACGCTGCCGCTGTTCCTCGCCTTCGGCGCCAAATATCACAAATATGAGATCACCGATGCCGGCAAGGTTGAGAAGTGCAAGTACGTCGACATGAAAATGGTCCTGGACGAGGGCATCTGTGACGGCCACTACTATGCCCAGTTCCTGCAGGCCTTCCGCTACATCTTCCAGCACCCGGACATGCTGGCCACCGCGCCCACAACGGTTAGAGAGGACATCCGGTAATCGAAGCTGTGAAAAAAGTCCAGTAATGGGGCGCGTTGCAAAATACAAGAAATCGCGAAAAGCCGGTCATTCACGTAGGGGAGGGGCTTGCCCCTCCCGGCAGTACAATGTTATAACTTTGTCTCCACGTCCGCCGTTGGCGGACGTAAGCGGGCAATAGCCCGCAGCTGACGCACAACGCGCGTCAGCTGGAGACGACGTTGCAACGATATCCCCAAAAAACACAGATTATTCTGTGTTTTTCATGCGAAACAGCGTTTCGCATGCGCGCATTTCATGCGCGCGGGGATTTAGTTATTATTTTAAAACAATATACGGCGTAATCGCAGCATTTTGCGATTGCGCCGTATATTTTTGCAAATTGAAACCGTTGCGCGCACGGGAGGGGACAAGCCCCTCCCCTACCGCAGAACCGTCTTTTGTGCAGCTAATCCGCATTTTGCAACAGCCCCTAGAAACCACAATTTCCGGACTTTTTTCACAGCCCCCAATCATCATTTTAAAATGGCGATGCTGTACGGCGGGAGCTTCAACACACCGTCGGTAATAACAGCTTCGTCCGCTGCCTCGGCGCAGAGCGAGGCTGCGAGGGTCGTGAAGCCCTCCGGGGCGAGCACCTGTTCGCTCTTCGAGGGGTTCACGGCCAGCAGAAGCGTCTCGCTCCCGTATTGCTTGCGGATCAGGCAGACATCGTCCTGTTTGCAGGGCAGCACTTTGCCCCTGCCGCGGGCGATGGCCGGAAAGGTCTCGCGCAGGGCGAGCGCCTGCTTATAGTAATTCAAGATCGAGGAGGGGTCCTCCTCCTGCTCCGCGACGGCGGGATAGGCGTATTCTATCTTTGTCGTGCCCGGGGGCGGGAGGCAGGGCTCCTCGTCGTCTGTCCAGAGCATGCCGATGCGCTTGTTTGGATCTTCGCCGCTGCCGACCATGCCGATCTCCTGTCCGTAATAGACGAACACATTCCCGCGCAGCAGGCACAGCAGTCCAAAGGCCATCTTGGTCTTGCCGGGATTATCCCGCCCTGTGAAGCCGACCGTGCGGCCCGTGTCGTGGTTTTCCAGGAAAGGTGCGGGCACCGTCGTCTCCGGCAGCGTCTCCTCCAGCTGCGTGATCATTTCACCGAGCTTCCGTCCAGGCTGTTTGGCACGGCCGCCGAGCACCTTGGCGATCATGCCCTCGGCCTGCGAGACCGGGAAGGTGAAAAAGCTGTCGATGCGGCTCTCCGAATAGCGCGCAATTGTCGCAAGGCTCTCCCAGGCCTCGCCGACGAGATAGCAGTCGGGCCGTATGCCGTGCGCGGTATCGGCCAGCCAATTCAGCGTTTCCACGTTTTTGTCCGTATTGCCGGTGTAAAAGCTTGTCACCGCGTCGAGCCGGAAGCCGTCCACGCCGACCTCCTCCAGCCAGAAGCGCAGGATGTTTTCGATCTCGGCGCGCACGGCGGGATTGTCGAGGTTCAGGTCGGGCATGGAATCGACGAAGCGGCTCTCATAATACGCCCCGCCGCACGCCGTATAGCCCTTTGCGGGGGTGTCGCTCCAGTTGAACCAGTCGCGATATGGCGCGTCGGCCGAGGACGCGGCGCTGAGAAACCAGGGGTGCCGGCTGGAGCAGTGGTTGAGCGGCAGATCGAGGATCACCCACATGCCGCGCGCGTGCGCCTCGTCAAGCAGCTCGCGGAGATCGTCGAGCGTGCCGTATTCGCCGTCCACCGCATAATAGTCCACCACATCATACTTGTGATAGCTCGGCGAGGGCATGATCGGCATGAGCCAGAGCCCCCCGCAGCCGAGCGTGCGGATATAGTCGAGCTTTTCTGTGACGCCGCGCAGATCCCCCAGCCCGTCGCCGTCGCTGTCACGAAACGAGCGCACAAAGACCTCGTACCAGTTGACGGGCTGCTCCGCCCCCTCGGCAAAGCCGGCGGGACACAGGCACAGCAGCACAGCCAGACACAGAACACAGCAAATCACACGTTTTTTCATGACATTCGCCCCTTTCAGACTGGTTACTGTCAGTATAGCGCAGCCGTACGCCGCGCGCAAGGGTCAAAACACGCGCGGCACCGGTCAAAGCGTATTGCCGATTTTAACAAAAATTGAATTGATTTTTTGTAGCATCCAACAGTTGAAGTGCTTCTACCCGGATGCTACAATAGCGAATGTGAACAGTCGCGAGAGCGACAAAAAAAGTAGTAAGAAAGGATGTACACAGTATGAAAAAGATTCTGGCTATCGCACTGGCGCTTGTCATGATCGTCGCGCTGGCGGCTCCCGCCTACGCCGCGGACAACAAGGCCGTGAAGGTCTGGGTTGCGGAAAACGTCGTGGATTTCACCAAGGCGCAGATCGCCGATTTCCAGGCCGCCCACCCCGAGTATGCTGATTTTGTCGTCACCGTCGAGCCCGTCGGCGAGGGCGACGCCGCCTCCAACGTGCTGACCGATCTGGACGCCGCGGCCGATATCTTCGGCTTCCCCCAGGACCAGCTGGCCCGTCTGGTCGCCGCCAACTCCCTGCTGGAGCTGGATGAAGAGGTCGCCAAGCAGGTCGCCGCTGAGAACGACGCCGGCTCCGTTGCCGCCGCCACGCTGGGCGATCTGATGTATGCCTACCCGATGACCTCTGACAACGGCTATTTCCTGTACTATGACAAGAGCGTTGTCTCCGATCCCTCCACGCTTGAGGGCATCCTGGCCGGCTGCGAGGCCGCCGGCAAGAGCTTCTACTACGATCTGCGCAGCGGCTGGTATCAGCCCGCCTTCTTCTTCGGCGCCGGCTGCACGCTGACCTATGACACCGACTCTGAGGGCGCCTATACCGGCTGCAACATCGACTACGCCTCCGACAAGGGCGTTGGTGCGATGAAGGCGCTGGTCGCGCTGGTCAAGTCCCCCGCTTTCGTCAACGGCTCCTCGATGAGCAGCGCCACCAATGTCGGCGCCATCATCGACGGCACCTGGGATGCCGGTGCTGTCAAAGAGACCTTTGGCGACAACTATGCCTGTGCAAAGCTCCCCACCGTTGAGATCAACGGCGAAGCCAAGCAGCTGAGCGGCTTCGGCGGCTTCAAGCTGCTCGGCGTCAAGCCGCAGACCGATGACGACAAGCTCGCCTTCTGCGACGCGCTCGCCTACTATCTCGCCAGCGGCGAGGTGCAGCTGGCCCGTTACAATGCAGTCGGCTGGGGCCCCTCCAACCTTGAGGCCAAGGCCAGCGAGGCCGTCCAGGCTGACGAGGCGCTCTCCGCTCTCGGCGCGCAGCTCGCGTTCACGATCCCGCAGGGTCAGTATCCCGGCGAATACTGGGGTCTGGCTGAGGGCCTGGGCGACGATATCATCGCCGGCAAGTACGCCGATGCGGATGACGCCGCTCTGCTCGCCGCGCTGCAGACCTTCCAGGCTGCCTGCGAAGCCGCGAAGTAAGAATACCTGTTTCGGGGAGATGCGGCAGCTGCCGCACCTCCCCATCTGTATTTAGGGGGGAATACACAGATGATCTCTCGCTTTTTCCGCGCCCTTGGCAAGGATCTCCACGAGATCGGCCTGACCTTTGCCGAGGGGAGCTGGGCAACCAGGCTCTCCTTCCTCATTATGGGCTTCGGGCAGCTTGTGCGCGGGCAGCTTGTGCGCGGGCTCACGATGCTCGGGCTTGAGGGCGGTATATTGTTCTACCTGATCAGCTTCGGCTGGAACTACCTTTCAGATATCCTGACGCTCGGCACGGTCGAGACGCATAAGGAGGGCCGCAAGACCGTCTACGGCGACAACAGCTTCCTGATTTTGCTCTACGGCCTGCTGACCATCGTCATCATCGCAGCACTCATCTTCCTCTGGCGCGTCAACGTCCGTCAGAACCGCGAGGCTGAGCTGCGTCTGAAGCGCGGCAAGCGCCTGCCGACAAACCGCGAAGATCTTGCCTCGCTGCTCGACAAGAACTTTGACAAGACCCTGCTGGCCCTGCCCGTGTTCGGTATCTTTGTTTTCACGGTGCTGCCGATCATCTTCATGATCTGCATCGCCTTTACGAATTACGACGTCAACCATCAGCCGCCCGCCAAGCTGTTCACCTGGGTGGGGCTGTCAAACTTCAAGGAGCTCTTCGGCATCGGCGGCGAGGGCTTCGGCAGCACCTTCTTTTATGTGCTGGGCTGGACGCTGGTCTGGGCCTTCTTTGCGACCTTCCTGACCTACTTCCTTGGCATGGCCGTCGCCATCATGATCAACAAGAAGGGCATCAAGCTCAAAAAACTCTGGCGCACGATTCTCGTCATGACCATCGCGGTGCCGCAGTTCGTTTCGCTGCTGTACGTCGGCAAGATGTTCGCGGCAGACGGACTGGTGAACGGCCTGCTGCTCAAGTGGGGCTGGATCCAGACAGCGATCCCGTTCTGGCAGAACGCCACCTACGCCCGCATCCTGATTATTCTGATCAACCTGTGGATCGGCATCCCCTACACGATGCTGATCGTGACCGGTCTGCTGATGAACATCCCCGCCGAGCTCTACGAGAGCGCGCGCATCGACGGGGCCAACGCCTTCCAGACCTTCCGGAAGATCACGCTGCCCTATATGCTCTTCGTCACCGGCCCCTTCCTGCTGACGCAGTTTATCGGCAACCTCAACAACTTCAACGTCATCTTCCTGCTCAACCAGGGCAACCCCAAGAGCATGTCGCTGGCGAAGAACGCCGGCTCGACCGACCTGCTGGTCACCTGGCTGTACAAAATGACCATCAACGACTCCAACTACAAGATCGCCGCCGTCATCGGTATCATGGTCTTCCTGGTCACCGCTGTGATCTCGCTGGTCGTGTATAACACGATGCCGTCGGTCAAGGATGAGGAGGGCTTCCAGTAATGGCAAAGAAAAGAAAATTAGGGAATGCCGCCATCTACTGCATTCTGATTATCATGAGCATTATCTGGCTTTTCCCGTTCGTGGGGCTGGTGCTGCAGAGCTTCCGCGGCGAGAGCGGCGGCATGGTGCAGTATCTGGTGCCAAAGGAGTTCTCGTTCAAGAACTATCTGTATCTCTTCAGCGGAGACTGCAATTTCCCGCTATGGTATGTCAACACGCTGATTATCGCCATTTTTGTCTCTGTTTTGCAGACGATTATTATTATCTGCGTCAGCTATGCCCTCTCTCGTATGCGCTTTAGCGGCCGCAAGGCGCTCATGAACATCTGGCTTGTGCTGGGCATGTTCCCGGGCTTCCTGACGATGATTTGTCTGTACTTCCTGCTCAAGCAGATGGGCCTGACGATGGCCGGCGCGGTTCCGGGCCTGATCCTGATCTCGGTCGCAAGCTCCGGCATGGGCTACTACGTCTGCAAGGGCTACTTTGACACGATCCCCAAATCGCTCGACGAGGCCGCGATCATCGACGGCGCGTCGCGCGCGCAGATCCTTGTGCAGATGATCATTCCGCTCTCCAAGCCCATCATCATTTACACCGCGCTCGTGGCCTTCATGGCTCCCTGGTGCGACTATATCTTTGCCTCCTACGTCGCCTTCGGCTATGAGAAGGGCTACAACGTGGCCGTCGCCATGACCCGCTGGGTCTGGACCAACGACTATCAGGGCTTTTTCACCCGCTTCTGCGCGGGCGGCATCCTGGTCGCGGTTCCCGTCACGATCCTCTTCATGTGCCTGCAGAAGTACTATGTCGAGGGCGTCACCGGCGGCGCAGTCAAGGGATGATACCATTCTCCCACAGAATACTGCACAAGGGGCTGTTGCAAAATACGGTTTAGCATGCACACATGATGGTTCTGCCGTAGGGGAGGGGCTCGCCCCTCCCGGCGGTACCATGTTATTTTTGCCGACAAAAAACGGCGTGATCGCATCATTTTGCGATTACGCCGTACATTTTTTATGAATTAGTGCATTTGCGTGCGCGGGAGGGGCAAGCCCCTCCCCTACATAAGCGACCTTCTTTTACTCGGTTTCCTGCATTTTGCAACAAGCACTTTTTTGGGCTTGTATCGTTGTATTATTCTGTCTCTTTGACCAGGTGCTCGCCGAGCTTATAGACGTCGCCGGCGCCGACGGTCAGGATGATGTCGCCGGGGCGGGCCTCGGCGCGCAGGGCCGCCTCAAGCGCGTCAAAATCCGGATAGAAGCTGGCGCCCTCCACCCGCTCACACAGATCCTTCGAGGAGATGCCGATGGTGTTCTTCTCGCGGGCAGCGTAGATTTCAGCCAGCAGGACGCGCTCGGGCCGCCGCAGCTGCTCCACAAAATCCTCGAACAGGGCGTGGGTGCGGCTGTAGGTATGGGGCTGGAACACAAGCAGCGTGCGCTGGTAGTTGAGCAGCTCGACCGCGTCCAGCAGGGCTTTCAGCTCGCCGGGATGGTGGGCATAGTCGTCATAGACGTCGGCGCCGTTGTATTTGCCCTTGAACTCAAAGCGGCGGCCGGCGCCGTTGAAGCCGGCCAGACCGTATTTCACGGCGTTCGGACGGATCCCCAGGCAGATAGAGGCGGCCGTGGCGGCCAGCGCGTTTTTCACATTGTGCATGCCGGGGACGTGCAGCGTCACGTCGGTGAATTTTGTGCCCTTGTACATCACGTCGAAGCTGGAGTTGGCGCCGACAAATTCGATGTTCTCGGCATAGACGTCGGCCTTATCGGTCAAACCGAAGGTGATGACCTTGCGCTCGATGCCGCGCAGCAGCTCCATGGTGTTCGCATCCTCGCAATTGGCGATCACAAAACCGTCCGCGGGCGTGCGCTCGGCAAAGGCGCGGAAGGATTTTTTGACGTTGTCAAGATTCTTGAAATAGTCCAGATGGTCGGCCTCGACGTTCAGGATCACGGCGACGGTCGGGTGGAAAGACAGGAAGGAGTCGTAATACTCGCAGCTCTCCATGATGATCGTATTGCCGTGGCCCACGCGGTGGCCGGCGTTTAAGAGCGGCAGTGTGCCGCCGATCATCACGGTCGGGTCCTTGTCGGCGGCCATCAGGATGTGCGTGCACATCGAGGTCGTGGTCGTCTTGCCGTGGGTACCGGAAATGCAGAGGGCGTTTTTATAGTCCTTCGAGATGACGCCCCAGGCCTGGGAGCGCTCGAACACCGGGATCCCCTTCCGGCGGGCCTCGGCGATCTCGGGATTGTCGTCGTGGACGGCGGCCGTGCGCACCAGAAAGTCGATATCGTCGGTGATGTTCGCGGCATGGTGGCCCTCAAATACCGTGAAGCCCTTGGCCTTCAGCGCCTGGACGTTGCTGCCCGTGCTGGTATCGGACCCGGTGATGACAAGGCCCATGCCCCGCAGTACCTCGGCCAGGGAGGACATGGAAACGCCGCCGATACCGACCAGATGGCCGTGGCGGCCCGGGGACATATAGTTATCAAATTCGATCATATAAACACTCCGTTTCTTTGATCAGCCCGCCGCTCCCCGCCGGGGAGACAAAATTTCTGTTGATGTGCGGGCCAAGAAATGGTAAAATCAATAGTATAAACAATGCAGTTGCACGATTTGCAATTTTGAATATTATACCTTGCTTTTTTGCGAAATGCAAGAAATATATATCAGGAGGGGTCGTATGTCCGCAATCACGCCGCCGAGCGCCGTCCGTCAGGTCCTGACGGCCCTGCAGGCCAGGGGGCATCTGGCGTATCTCGTGGGCGGCTGCGTCCGGGATATGCTTCTGGGCGTCACCCCCCACGACTGGGATATCTGCACCTCCGCCCTGCCCGAGGAGGTGCTCACGATCTTTCCCCACGCCGAGCCGACCGGGCTCAAGCACGGCACCGTGACCGTATGGGAGCACAAACGCGCCGTCGAGGTCACGACTTTTCGCACCGAGGGCAGCTACAGCGACCATCGCCACCCCGATGCCGTATGCTTTGTCGCCGATCTGCGCACCGACCTGAGCCGCCGGGATTTCACAATGAACGCGATCGCCCTGCCGCCGGACGGTCTGATCGCCGACCCCTTCGGCGGCGTGGACGACATCCGAAACCGGCTGATCCGCTGCGTGGGCGAGCCGGAGCGCCGCTTTGAGGAGGACGCGCTGCGGATGTTCCGCGCCATCCGCTTTGCCGCAAAGCTGAACTTTACGATCGAGGCGGAGACACTGGCCGCCATCTATAAGCTTGCCCCGCTCTCTGCCGCGCTGGCGGTCGAGCGTGTGCGCGACGAGCTGGAGAAGCTGCTGCTGAGCTCCCATCCCGAGCTGCTGGGCACGCTGATCTCGGCCGGGCTGCTCGATCGCTATCTTCGGCGGCGGCCGGAGGGCGAAGCGCCGTTTTCGCGCATCGCGCTGCTGCCGCGCAAGGCGCTGCCGCGCTGGTGCGCCGCGGCCGTTTTGTTGAAGGAAGCCGGCTGCATCGCCTCGGTGCAGGACTTTCTCGCCGCATTGCGGCTCGACAACCGCACGATCCGCTGCAGTGCCGACGCCGCGGCGCTGCTGGAAGCGTCTGTGCCGAAAAGCGCCGTCGAATGGAAGCGACAGCTGCGAGATTATGGCGTTGAGACCGTGCGCTGCAGCGCGAAGCTGCGCGACGCGCTGCGCGGCGGCCGCTCTGAGCGTGCGCTCGCGGCGGTGCTCAAGAGCGGCGAGTGCTTTTCGATGAAGCACCTGGCTGTCAGCGGCGACGATCTGCTCGCCCTGGGCCTGCGCGGGCGGACGCTGGGCGATATGCTGAATTTTCTGCTGGACTATGTGATCTCCTTCCCCGGGAACAACACCCGGGAGATCCTGCTGAATCTGGCCAAAGGAACTGAAGAATAAATGGACGAGAGAACAAACACTGACAGCTGGGAAGAGCTCGAGCACAGCTGCCGCGGCTGTATGCGCTGCCCGCTGGGGCAGAGCCGGAACAGTCTGGTTTTCGGCACCGGCAACCGGCACGCGCGCGTCATGCTGATCGGCGAAGGGCCGGGCGAACAGGAGGATAAGCAGGGCGTACCCTTTGTCGGCCCGGCGGGCCAGCTATTAGATACAATGCTCGCGATCATCGACCTCGACCGCACAAAGGTCTATATTGCCAACATGGTCAAATGCCGTCCGCCGCACAACCGCGACCCCGAGCAGCTGGAGATGGACGCCTGCAGCGAGTGGCTGGACCGGCAGATCAAGCTGGTGCAGCCGAAAATCATCGTCTGCGTCGGCCGGATCGCCGGGAAGGGGCTGCTGCGCGCCGATCTGCGCATCACGCGCGAGCACGGCACCTGGCAGGAGCGGCAGGGCATCCTCTGGATGGCGACCTTCCACCCCTCGGCCCTGCTGCGCGATCCCTCGAAGCGGCCGGACGCCTTTGAGGATCTGATGGTGCTGCGCACGCTGATCCGGGACAACTGCCCCGAGGTCTATGACTCCGACGAATAATGGAGACGGATGCTTCTATGATCGAATTCAAAAAATTCACGCTGCGAGACAAGGACTGGGTGGACGCCATCGTCATGGCCGAAAACAGCCGCAGCGCCGACTTCAATTTCGGCAACATCTATATCTGGGACAAGCGCTATCGTCAGCTGGCGGCCCGGCTCGGCGACCGGCTGCTCGTCAAGCTGCGCTATGCCGGGCGGCCGATGTTCGTCTTCCCGATCGGCAGCGGGCCGCTCCGCCCGGCCATCGAGGCGCTGCGCGCCTACGCCGAGGCGCAGAGTACCTGCTTCTGCCTGCGCGGCATCACCGAGGAACACCGCGCGCTGCTGGAAGAGGAGTACCCCGGCTGCTTTTCCTATCAGGAGGACGAGGACAACGCCGACTACATCTATCTCGCCGAAAAGCTCAGCACCTATGCCGGGAAGTCGCTCCATTCCAAGAAGAACCACGCCAACCGCTTTGAGGCGGAAAACGACTGGTCGTTTGAGCCGCTGACGCGTGAGCTGATCCCCGACTGTCTCGACATGCTGGATCTCTGGGAGGAGGAAAACCGCGAGCGGCTCGACCGCAGCGTGGTCTATGAGCACGACGCGCTGATCCGCTGCTTTGCCGTGTATGAATATCTGAACATGGACGGCGGCGTGCTGTTTGCCAACGGCCGCATCGTCGGCTTCACGGTCGGTGAGCTCATCTGCGGCGACACCTTCGACGTCCACTTTGAGAAGGCCGAGGGCAGCATCAACGGAGCCTACCCCATGGTATGCAGGGAGTTTACCAGGATGCTCATGCAAAAATATCCGCAGCTCACCTACATCAACCGTGAGGACGACATGGGGCTCGAGTCGCTGCGCCGCTCGAAGGAGAGCTACCGCCCCGCCTACAAGCTGAAGAAATACACGGCGCACTGGGTGGACAACCATGCTGCGGCGGACTGAGCGCGGGGACTACCCCGCCCTGGCCGCGCTGTGGCACCGCGCCTTTGGCGACAGTGAGGACTATGCGCTGGGCTTTCTCTCGCTGCTCGAGCGGCTGGGCTTCGGCTACGCGGCGGTGGAGGACGGAGCCATCGTCGGCATGGCGTACCTGATCTGTGATTTGAGTCTCACCGATGGGCGGCGTGTAGGATATCTCTACGCCGTGGCCGTCGACGAGCACTGCCGCCGCCGCGGTCTCGGGGCGGCGCTCTGCCGCGCCTGCGCCGAGGATGGGCGGCGCGAGGGCCGCGTGATCGCGACCCTGCCCGCGAGCGAGCCGCTGCGTATCTGGTACCGGGAAATCATCGGCACGCGCCATGCTCTTTACCGTGGCTGGGAGACGCTGGACGCCGGCGGTGCGCTGCCGGTGCGCTCGCTCGACGCCGCGGCGTACAATGCCCGGCGTGAGGAGTTGCTCGCCGGGCGGCCGCATCTTTGCCTCGGTCAAACCGCGATCGAGGCCGAGGCGCTCAACTGCCGCAGCTTTGGCGGCGGGCTGTACGCGGTCGGCGAATGTCTCTGCGCCGCGAGCTTTGACGAGGGAATACTGACCGTCCGCGAGTGTCTGGGTCCCGACCGCGAACGCGCCGCCGCCGCGCTCGGCAAGGCGCTCGGCTGTGAGCGCGTGCGCCTGATGTCCGCGGGCGGGGACGAACCCTATATGGCGCTCGATACCGCGCTGCCGGCGGACACCGTGTGGGATCTCGCGTTTGACTGAAGGCTCTTGCCTCGCCCCGCCGTAGGGAGGCAGGCCGCCTTGCCGCGAATGCCATTCCCGGGCCTGCTTACGCGACGGCCCGCCAATGGCGCGGCTGCGGAGCTGCCGGGCCCACTTCATCCGCCACCGGCGGCGTGGGCGCGGCAGCCCCTCTCAGGCGCTATCGCGCCAGCTCTCCCCTCTCGCTTTCGCTCGGGGGCGAGCCAAGGATGGTATTTTTCCGTTGGCAAACGCATAGGTCTATGGTATACTTCCTTTATCTTTCCCGACAGAACGGAGAACTGTATGAAAATCAAAGTCTTTTTTGCCCTGCTGCTGGGGCGGCTGGTGCGTTGGATCTCGCGCGTCATCCACCGCGGCGGCACCGATATGCCCGGCCGCATGGCCTTAAAGCTCTGTCCGCAGCTGCTGCGCTATCTCGCGAAGGACGTCAAAGCCGTCGCCATCACCGGCACCAACGGCAAGACCAGCAGCGCGCGCATGGTGGAGCAGGCCTTTGCCGACGCCAAGCTCAGCTACTTTTCCAACCGCTCCGGCGCCAACCTGATCTCCGGCATCACGACCGAGTTCATCATGAACGCCACGCTCACCGGCAAGCCGAAATGCGATTACGCCGTGATCGAGTGCGACGAGGCCGCCGCCGTCAAGGTTTTCCCGCAGCTGCGGCCCAAGGTCGTGATCGTGACGAACCTCTTTCGCGACCAGCTGGACCGCTACGGCGAGGTGACCCACACGCTCTCGAACATCCGCACGGCGCTGACCGGCCTGCCCGAGACTACGCTGTGCCTCAACGCCGACTGCTCGCTGACGGCTTCTCTCGCTGGGGATCTGCCGAACAAAGTGATCTGGTACGGGCTTGAGAAATCCGCCGCGGCGCACGATGCGCCGGAGCCGCCGGTCTCGGACGCGACGCACTGCATCCGCTGCAAGACGAAATACGACTATGACTACCGCACCTACGCCCATCTCGGCGGCTTCCGCTGCCCGAAGTGCGGCTATGCCCGCCACGCCGCCGACGTGGCCGTGACCGAGATCGTCGAACAGAAGCTGGACGGCAGCACGGTCGTCATGGACGTGCGCGGGGAGCGCAAGCTCGTCCGGACAAACCTGCCCGCGGTCTATAACATCTACAACGCCGCCGGGGCCCTCGCGGCTGTCACCGAGATGGGCATTGACGTTGACACCGGCATTGCGGCGCTCGGCCATTTTAACTGCGGCTTCGGGCGCATGGAGCAGTTCCCGCTCGGCAAGGCCGGGGCGCGCATGGTGCTCGTGAAAAATCCCGCCGGCTGCAGCCAGGTACTGAACTTCCTGCAGGAGATGCAGGAACACTTTGTGCTCGTCGTCTGTCTCAACGACCGCGGGGCCGACGGCACCGACATCAGCTGGATCTGGGACGCGGAATTTGAAAAGCTCGGCGCGCTCGGGCCGCGGCTGGAGAAGGTCATCGTCTCGGGCGACCGCGCGTCCGACATGCTGCTTCGTATCAAGTACGCCGGTGTGCCGGCCGAGCGTCTCACGCTTGAGCGCAGCTATGAGACGATCGTCTCGCAGCTGAATGACGAGACGCTGCCAATCGTGCTGATGCCGACCTATACCGCCATGCTGGAGCTGCGCTCCACCGTGGTGCGCCACGTGGGCGGCAGTGAATTCTGGGAATGAGGGCGAAGGGGGTTGAACACCATGGAACTGAAAATCTGCCATCTCTACCCCGACGTGCTGAATCTCTACGGGGATACCGGCAATATCCTGTGCATGAGCCGCCGCCTGCAGTGGCGCGGCATTGGCGTTAGCGTCACCAACGCCCCGATCGGCTCGCCGCTCGGCCTTTCCCAATACGACCTTGTCTTCATCGGCGGCGGCCAGGACTTTGAGCAGCAGGTGCTGCTCGACGATCTGCACCGAGGGCGCGACAAAGAGATCCTGGCCGCGGTTGAAGACGGCCTGCCGTTTCTGACGATCTGCGGCGGCTATCAGATGCTCGGCGCCTATTACGAGACCCACACCGGCGAGCGCTGCGACTTCATCGGCGCGCTGGACCTGTACACGAAGGGCTCGGACACGCGCATGATCGGCAACTACAAATTTCAGTGCAGCGAGAGCGCCGGGGGCAGCGTGATCGTCGGCTTTGAAAACCACAGCGGCAAGACGTACCTCGGCCCCTCGCTCGAGCCGCTCGGCCACGTGCTGAAGGGCTTTGGCAACAACGGCGAGGACGGCACCGAGGGCGCCCACTACAAGAACGTATTCGGCACCTACAGCCACGGGCCCCTTCTGCCGAAAAACCCGGCCTTCTGCGACCTGCTGCTGAAAACCGCGCTCGAGCGGAAATACGGAAAGGCCGAGCTCGCGCCGCTTGACGATGCCGCCGAGCTCGCCGCGCACGACGAGATGTGCAAAAAATTAGAGTAAGGACTTGCCAATGATACGATTCTTTAACGGTCGGGTGCTGCGCTTTGCCCCGGAGATGCGCGTGACCGAAGATGAAGTCTGGATCGACGGCGGCCGGATCGTCTATGTCGGGGCTGCGCGCGCGGATGCGCCGCACTTTGATCGCACGATCGACCTGCGCGGCGATCTGCTGCTGCCGGGCTTCAAAAACGCGCACACGCACACCGCTATGACCTTCCTGCGCTCGAAGGCCGACGATATGCCGCTCAAGAACTGGCTGAGCGAGCAGGTCTGGCCGAACGAGGCCAAGCTCACCGACGGGGCCGTCTATACCTTCACGAAGCTCGGCATCATGGAGTATGTATCGAGCGGCATCACAGCCTGCTTTGATATGTACGTCCACAACGACGCCTTCACGGCCGCCTGCATCGACGCGGGCTTTCAGGCCGTGCTGTGCTCGGGCTTCAACGATTTTGATAAGGACATCACCCAGGTCGAGCGCGACTACATCAAGTACAATTCCCTGCACGAGCTGATCTCGATGACCATGGGCATCCACGGCGAGTACACCACCTGCCGCGAGCGCATGGCGTACATGGCCTCGCTGGTGAAGAAATACCGCTCCCCCTGCTTTGCCCATCTGAGCGAGACAAAATCCGAGGTGGACGGCTGCATCGAGCGCTACGGCACGACGCCGCCCCAGGTGCTCGATTCGCTCGGGCTTTTCGACTACGGCGGCGGCGGCTATCACTGCTGCTATATGAGCGAGGAGGATATCGCCCTGTTTGCGCGCAAGCAGCTCTGGGCCGTGACCAACCCCGCCTCGAACCTCAAGCTCGCGAGCGGTATCGCGCCGATCGTGAAGCTGCAGAGGGCCGGCGTCCCGCTCGCCATCGGCACCGACGGTGCGGCCAGCAACAACGCGCTCGATATGTTCCGCGAGATGTATCTCGTCTCCGCGCTGCAGAAGGTCGCGGAGAAGGACGCCTCGGTCTGCGCCGCCGACAGCGTGCTCGAGATGGCATGCGTCGGCGGGGCCCGGGCGATGGGGCTTGCGGATTGCGACGACATCGCCGAGGGCAAGCGGGCCGACCTGATCGTCATCGACCTGCAGCGGCCCAACATGCAGCCGCTCCACAACCTGACGAAAAACCTGGTCTACGCCGGGAGCAAGGAGAATGTGCGTTTGACCATGGTCAACGGAAAGGTCCTCTACGAAAACGGCGCGTTCTTTGTCGGGGATGAACCGGCGAAAATCTACGCCGAGGCCAACGCCTTTGTACGAACGCTATAAAACAGATAAGCGGCGGATCCGTTGAACGGACCCGCCGCTTATCTGTTATTGGTGTATATCAATCCACGCGCTCGCTGCCCCAGAAGAACAGAGCCACAGTGCCCGGGCCGGTGTGGCTGCCGATCAGGTTGCCGATGTCGTTGATCTCAACCTTGCCGTTGAGCTTCGGGAAGCGCTCCTCCACGAGCTGCGCGACCGCCTTCGCGTCGTCAAGGCAGTCGGACATCGAGATATAGCATTTGCCGTCGTAGTTCAGGCCGTCGCGGGCGTTTTCTTCCATCTTTTTGACGATCTCGCGGATGACGCGCTTTTTCGTGCGGATCTTGAAGCGCGGGCGCAGATGGCCCTCGTTGTCCATATTCATCAGCGGGCAGATCTCCAGCAGACCGCCGAAGACGCCGGCCGTCTTGGAGATGCGGCCGCCCTTGACGAAGAAGGTCAGGTCGGACGAGAAGAACCAGTGGTGCAGCTTCAGGCGGTTCGTCTCGAGCCAGTGGACAAGCTCCTCGGCGCTCATCCCCTCGTCGCGTCTGTCCGCGGCGCCATCCATGATGAGGCCGTAGCCCGAGGACGCGCCGAGCGAGTCGACCACATAGATCTTGCGGCCCGGGAAGCGCTCCATCACGACGTTGGCGGCGTTCCTGGCCGAGTTGACCGTGCCGGAGATACCCGAGGAGAGCGTGACATGGACGACGTCCTTCCCCTCTTTCAAAAAAGCGGAAAAGTATTCCACATACTCGGTGATGCTGATCTGCGAGGTCTTGGTGTCGGCCCCGTCGCGCATGGCCTGATAGAACTGCTTGAACGGGACGGTCTGCCCCAGGTCGTCCAGATGGTCCACGCCGTCCAGGAAATAGTGGAAGCAGATGTAGTGGATATCCCGCGCTTCAAAATGCTCCTTCGACAGATCCGCCGGGGAGCAGCAGCTTAAAATGTAATCGCTCATTGGTTTGACTCCTTCCGTATCCGCTTGCTGCGATTCGATATAATCATTTTAGCGGTTACCGTCCTCAAGGGCAAGCTACTGCCCCGATTCCACACTCTACTGCCCCACTCTACGAATCGTAGAGTGGGGCAAAACCGCGCTATTTAGGCAAAAATCCGCTCAATGACGGGCGTCATTGAGCGGATGGAGGATTCTCTTTGTTTTCAGCCTCGCTGTGCTTTTTGTGCGGACGGCGGCGGATGCGGAAGCTCAGCAGCACAAGCAGCTCAGCCGGGATCAGCAGCAGGAAGAGCTGCCAGGGATTCTGCAGCGGGATAAAGAAATAGATGTTCACGAACACCATCGCCACAAACAGCAGCAGCACCGGCTGCAGGTGCCGGGCCTTTTTGAATACACAGTCGAGGATCATGTACACTAAGATCGCGATCAGCGCCGTCACGAGGAAGACGCGCCATTCGACGGTATTCATCAGCCAGAGTGTGATAAACACCGCAAGGCCCAGCGTGACCGTGCCCAGCACCGAGATCGCCATGATGGCGCTGGCACTGTAGCTGTAGCTCGGTCCCGGGTCGGGCTGCTCCGCCTCCGAGGGCTCCCACTTGGTGTGCTCGGAGAGCAGATAGTTCACATCCACGCCGAAGATCTCGGCCAGCTGTGTGAGCACAAAGGCGTCAGGGATCGCGTCGCCGCGCTCCCACTTGGAGATGGTCTTGTCGGAATAGTTGAGCTTCGCGCCGAGCTCGGCCTGGGTCAGCCCCGCAGTTGTGCGCAGATTGATGATGTTGCTGGCGGAGATCAGCTTCAGCTTGTCGAGTGTCAGGTCACTCACAACAGCGCCTCCTCCCACTCCGCCTGCCGGAAGCCCACAAGAACAGCGTCGTCTGTCACCAGAATGGGGCGCTTGACCAGCATGCCGTCGCTCGCGAGCAGGCGGAGCTGCCCGGCCTCGTCCATAGTCGGCAGCTTCTCCTTCAGCCCCAGGGACTGATACACCCGGCCGCTGGTGTTGAAAAAGCGTTTGAGCGGCAGGCCGCTGCGCTGTCGCCAGGCGCGCAGCTCGTCCGCGGTAGGCGGCTGCTCCTTGATGTGGCGGTCGGTATAGACAAGCGCGTGGGCGTCCAGCCATTTTCCGGCCTTCTGGCAGGTGCTGCACGCGGGATATTCAATGAATAGCATATACTCTCCTGTTCTATCGACAAAAACTGCATAAAATACTACATTAACTGATTTAGTATATCATGGAGCCAATCGGAAAATCAAGAGCGGAATCCTGCCTCCGCCGAGAAATGCGTGAGTGTTGTTTTTTCCCAGCTTGCGTTGTATAATACAGCCACTCGATTCGAATACTATCCTTTGATTTTTTAAGTGGAGGCCCACTATGCCCAACAGACTCAGCCGGGAGACATCCCCCTATCTGCGCAGCCATGCCGACAATCCGGTGGACTGGTATCCCTGGGGCGAGGAAGCGCTCAGCCGCGCCGTGCGGGAGAACAAGCCGATCTTTCTCTCGATCGGTTACAGCAGCTGCCACTGGTGCCACGTCATGGCCGAGGAGAGCTTTTCCGATGCCGAGGTGGCCGATGTGCTCAACGCTGCGTTTATCCCCGTCAAGGTCGACCGCGAGGAGCGGCCGGATCTCGACAGCGTGTATATGCGCGCCTGCGTGGCCATGAACGGCAGCGGCGGCTGGCCGATGACGCTGCTGCTGACCCCGGAGCAAAAGCCCTTTTTCGCCGCGACCTATCTGCCGAAGGACAACCGCGGCCGCCAGCTCGGCCTGCTGCCGCTGCTGCGCCAGGTGGCCGCGCGCTGGGCCGACGGTACTGGCAGCTTTCTCAAGGCCGCGGACGATCTGACAGACTTTCTGCGCCGCGGCGGGTCTCCCCTCTCCGAAGGCGACGATGCAGAAACCGCCATCCGGGCCGCAGCGGCGCAGCTTGCCGACTCGTTTGACGAGGAGTACGGCGGCTTCGGCACGGCGCCGAAGTTTCCCTCGCCGCACAACCTGCTGTTTTTGCTGCGCTATGCAAAGCTATCCGGCGACAAGGCGGCCCGCCATCAGGTGGACCGGACGCTGCAGCAGCTGTACCGGGGCGGCATTTTCGACCATCTCGGCGGCGGCTTCGCCCGCTACTCCACCGACCGCGAGTGGCTGGCGCCGCACTTTGAAAAGACGCTCTACGACAACGCCCTGCTGGCTCTCTGCTATACCGAGGCCTGGCAGGACGGGCATATGGCGCTCTACCGCGACGTGGCCGAGCGCACGCTCGACTACTGCCTGCGCGAGTTGAAAACCGAGTCCGGCGGCTTTGCGAGCGCCCAGGACGCCGACGCGAACGGCGTGGAGGGCGCCTATTACCTGCTCACGCCCGACGAGGTCGCCGCCGTGCTCGGTGAGAGCGAGGGCAAGCACTTTTGCGAGTGCTATGACATCACACCCGAGGGCAACTTTCACGGCAAAAGTATCCCCAATCTGCTGCTGAACAACCGCTGGCAATTCGTGCCCGAGGGCTACGGCGTCCACCGCGAAAAGCTGCGCCACTTCCGACAGCAGCGCATGGCGCTCGCGCGCGACGGTAAGGTGCTGACAGGCTGGAACGGCCTGCTGCTCTGCGCGCTGGCGCGTGCCGCCTGGGCCTTTGACGATACGCGCTTACTGGATGCGGCGCATGAACTGGCTGACTTTATGGCCGGGACGCTGCTGCACGGCGAGCGGCTCTCCGCCGTATACTGCGAGGGGAAGTGCAGCCAGGAGGGACGGCTCGACGATTACGCCTTTTACGCCCTGGGACTGCTGGAACTCTACCGCGCGGACTTCGATCCGACGCACATTGTCCAGGCGAAGCGGCTGGCCGAACAGCTCCTCGCCCGCTTTGCCGATACCGACGGCAGCTTCTTTATGACGCCCTCGGACGGCGAGGCGCTGATCCTGCGCCCGAAGGAGCTGCGCGACGGCGCCCTGCCCTGCGGCAACAGCGCCGCGGCGCTGCTGTTCGACACGCTTTTCCGTCTGACGGCCGAACCGCGCTGGCGCGACGATAGCGACCGGGTGAAGCAATGCCTGCGCGCCGTACTCGGCGACTATCCGGCCGGGAGCTGCGCGGGGTTGACGGCGATGCTCTGCGATGTGTTCCCCGGCCGCGAGCTCGTGGCCGCGCTGCCGGACGAGACGATTCCCGCCGCGCTCGCGCGCGTGCGCGGCCGCTACGCACCGGAGCTGACGCTGATGGTAAAAACGCCGTCGAACGCCGCCGCGCTCGGCGACGCCGCCGCCTATACAGCCGCCTTCGAGCCGAAGGACGGCCGCCCCTGCTACTATATCTGCTCCGGCGGCACCTGCCAGCTGCCGGTGACGGAGATTTAAGGCAACACCGCATAATACGCCTGCGGCATCTTCCGGAAAAACCGCGCCCTGATTTCGTCACTTTTTCTTGCAATACACAAAGTATTCCTGCGAAAAAGTGCCATCATCAGAACTCGGTTTTTCTCGGAATCTGCTCTTGCCACATTATGCGGTATTGCCTTAATACAACGCTTGACTTTGTAGGGGCCGCCGCCCCCGGCGGCCCGTGCGGCAGAATCTGATTTGTGTACAAATAGTGGGCGAATTCGCAACATTATCTGTGAATTCGCCCACTATTTGCAGAAATGTATAACTATGTCTCCACGTCCGCCAGCGGCGGACGTGGAGACATAGTTATACATTTCTTCCCCAGGCGGCGAAACGCCGCCACAGAGAAGTTAAAACTTCTCTGTATACACGCCGTAAAGCGTGTATTGGGAATAAATTGCATGGTAGTCTCCGATCCTTTGCATGAAGACATGCAAAGGATCGGGAAAAACAATGTTTTTCCTAAATCGCTTTCAGCGATTGGAGACGAACATATATTATTTAATACCTTTTAAGCCGTCATACAGGTCATTGAAAGACCTGCCGTTTTTACACCTTCCATAGGAGAATTCCCTGTTATCCCCAAACTCCAGTAAAAAACATTTTGCCAATTCTTCAACGGTCTGCTCAAGGGCTGTGAAAAACTGCTGATAGGCAAAGTTACTTGCTGCCGATCCTTCCTCAAAGCAATTGATAATCAGCGATTCCGTCACCTGATCTAAGGGGTACATCTTGATATGCATAAGCTCATGAATGATGACCTCTTCAAGGTTCTCTTGCTTCGGATTAGCTGCATTCAACAGTAAAATTGCCTTTCTATCCTCACAATCAATTTTGAAATCGCCTGTTTTCTTCCATTCCGGGTCTTCAACAAACGCAAGTCTTATGTCCCACGCAGGTGTAATCCGCAGTTTCTTGCAATATTTCTCAAATATCGCAATCAATGATTGTTTATCCATCGTATTTCTCCTGTTTTAAAAATTTAGGCAACACCGCACAAACCATATCTGTGAAGCTCGCTCATTTTTGACACGCCTCGATCGGCTTCCCGATTCCCTGATCCTGCCGCCATTGCGGAGCGGGGCCGTCGTGAATGATGATCGGGTATTCCATCAGATGTCAGTCTTCCCAAAACGGCGAATAGCCCTGCTCGATTTTCTCCACATCGTATTTCAGCAAGGCGTTTTCAGTTTTCAGATCAAACCGATTGATGTCCCATGGAGCGGGGAGAAAAGAACGATCCTCTATGCCGTCCCGGCTGTAATAAACGGGCTCGTCCGTCTTGCCGTTTCTGTCGATCTGCTTGATCAGCTCTTCCAATTCCCGGACAGGCATATCGTCGATGATGCCCCGTCCGTTCATGGCTGTCACCCAGGGAAAATGTCGTCCCTCTCCGCGCTTCATATCCCGAACAGCGGTAAGTATCAGCAGAAAATGCTGCTCGGTTCCGAAATCGTAAATCAATTCCATCGTTTCGCCGACCTCCGGCGCGAGCTCCCCCAATGTGAAGTCGGCAGGGTCGCGCTGCTGTGTCGGCGTTTCCATATCTGGGACGGAGTAAACCTTGCCACGAAACTCGATCTCAAACAGATGATAGGCCATTGTGTCAAAGGTGGCCAGAACCACATACCCGAGTTGATCCAATCTCATTTTGGACGAAACCTCAACGTCACGCCAAATGCGATCCTCCAGCCCTGTGTAAGCCATGTGAAATGTCAAAACTTGTGTCGCCATACAGTCACCCCCCTAATCGTTACGATAGATGCTGTTATGATTATAGTACGGATTTGATCGTTTACCAGAACAATCGACGTATCTTTTTAGAAATTCGTTTTGCAGAGTTGCCAACGAAAAGATTTCTTTTCCATGGTCGTTCTGAACTTTGACCGTTTTCTTTTGAAATATGGGTGGCAAGCTCCTCGGCGGCCCCTGCAGGGCCGATCATTTTCCGCGCTTGTTCCGCACGGCTCGCGCCGCGGCGGCGAGCAGCCAGCCAAGCAGCAGGAAAACGCCGACCATCCCCAGCACGGCATAGGCGACGCCGATCCCCAGCGTCGTATAGTCCGCCGTCTCCGGCATAAAGCCGAACCAGCCGGCGGGCGCATCGTAATTGAGAAACGGATACGGCGCTGTCTTGCCGTTCCAGCGAAAGCCGCTCATCGAGAGCATGAGTATCATCAGATAATACAGCAGCGGCGGCAAAACTGCGAACGGTACAAGTTTCCTGTCGGGACGCAGATCCCCCGCGTCGTTGGCGAGAAAATCCCAGGCCGTCAAAACGGGGGTAATAAAGTGCATACACAGGCTTGCGCAGTGATCCTGCGTATAGGCTGCCACAAGGCCCCGCGGATCGAGCGGCGCAAGGACCGTCAGAAACACAAGAAAGGTCGCCGTGATGCACACCGTAGCAGTGTATTTTACGACGGCAAGCCCTGCGCTGCGCGGCTTTGCGATCTGCAGACCGGCGACGAGCGCCGCATAGAGGTTCGAAAGCTGCGTAAAAAACGTAAAGCCCACCGGCCAGTGGAGCATCATAAGCATTGCGTACAGTGTCACCAGCAGGATCAGAAGCTTCGGTATACAGTATTTGAAATCGCGGATTGTCTGCGTCATATAGATCCCCCTGGCATGGGTAAATGAAAACGTGAATATATCGCTGTGCGGAAAAAGGCGCGTTTTTTATCCGGCTTTCTTTCGTCCGAGCAGCGAGAAGACGGCGAAGGCCAGGATATCGGCGGCGACGATCGTGGAGCCGACGGGCGTACCGGCCAGAATCGAGATCAGTATGCCCGCAAGCGCGCACACGAGAGAGAGGATGCCCGAGCAGACTGTGACCGAGCGGAAGCTTTTGAACACACGCATGGCCGAGAGCGCCGGGAAAATCACGAGCGCGGAGATCAGCAGCGAGCCCACGAGGTTCATCGCAAGCACGATGATCACGGCGATGACGACCGCGATCAGCAGATTGTAGCGCGCAGTCGGCAGACCGGTGGCCTGGGCAAAGCTCTCGTCAAAGGTGACGGCGAAGAGCTTGTTATAGAACAGGACGAACACAGCCAGCACGATCACGCTCAGCACGACGCACAGCCAGACCTCGGTCTTGGTCAGTGTCAGGATCGAGGTGGAGCCGAACAGCGTCGAGCACACGTCGCCCGAGAGATTGGTCGAGGTCGAAAACAGGTTCATCAACAGATAGCCGATCGCGAGCGCACCGACCGAGAGCATGGCGATCGCGGCATCGCCCTTGATGCGTCTCTGGCGCCCGCCGCGCAGCAGCAGGATCGCCGAGAACACCGTGACCGGCAGTACCAGCAGCATCTGGTCGGACAGATTGAGCACCGAGGCGATCGCGATTCCGCCGAAGGCCACATGGCTCAGCCCGTCACCGATAAACGACAGGCGCTTGAGCACCAGTGTCACGCCCAGCAGCGAGGAGCACAGCGCGATCAGCGTGCCGACGATCAGCGCATAGCGGACAAAGGGGTATTGCAGGTATTCCCATATCATATTCATACGCCGCTGCCTCCCAGATCGAGATAGCGGCGTCCGACGGGACTGGCCGCGTAATCCGCCGCGGTGCCGAAGAAGGTGCCGCCGCCGATGTGCAGGATATGGCTGGCATAGCGAAGGGCCGCGTCGATATCGTGCGAGACCATGATGATGCTGATCCCCTCGTCGTTGAGCCCCGCGATCAGATGGTACATCTCGTTGGTGGCAAAGGGGTCGAGTCCCGAGACGGGCTCGTCGAGCAGCAGCAGCTTTCGGGTGGCACACAGGGCGCGCGCGAGCAGCACGCGCTGCTGCTGTCCGCCCGAAAGCTCACGGTAGCAGTGCTCGGCGAGGTTCTGGATGCCGAGCTTTTCCATGTTGCTCTCGGCCAGGGCGCGCTCTTCCCTGCGGTAGAAGGGGCGCAGCCCCATGCGGTTCTGGCAGCCCGAGAGCACGATCTCGCGCACCGAGGCCGGGAAGTCGCGCTGCACCTCGGTCTGCTGCGGCAGATAGCCGATCTCCCGCGCGCTCAGGCCGTCGGAAAAGCGGATCGACCCGCTGACCGGCGGCTGCAATCCCAGCAGCGTGCGCACGAGCGTGGACTTGCCGGAGCCGTTTTCGCCCACAATGCAGAGATAATCCCCGGCGTTCACCTGAAAACTCAGCCCGCTCAGCAGCCGGGTGTTTTCATAGCCCAGGGTCAGTTGATCACAGATGATTTGTGCCATACAGGAGCATCCTTCAGTTCAGCGCCGTTTTCAAAACGGCGAGATTTTCTTCCATAATGGAGAGATATGTGCTTGCGTCCGTGGGGCGCGTGGACTGCATCGAGTTGAGACAGCATATCTCGCAGCCGGTCACGCCGGCGCTCTGTACCACGGCGCGGGCGAGCTTCTGATCCGAGCCGTCGATCACCAGCACAGCGGGGAGCGCAAGCTCCTTCGTTTTGTTGGCAAGGAAAGCCAGGGTCTCAAAGCTGGCCTCGGTCTCGGCCTCGCAGCCGGCGAAGGCCGCGTAATAGTGCAGGCCATAGTCCTCGGTCAGATAGCGAAACGGGAAGCGGTCGGCAAAGAGCAGCGTATCTCTTGCGGCGCTCTCAATACCGCTGCGGTACGCGCCGTCGAGCGCGGCGAGGGCTTCGGCGTATTTTGCCTCATTTTCCGCGTACAGGGCCGCGTGTGCCGGGTCCTTTTCCTCGAGCGTCTGCGCGATCGCCGCGCAGCAGAGCCGGGCATTCTCGAGCGAGAGCCAGATGTGCTCGTCCCTCTCCGGCGCACCGGTATGCTCCTCGCTGTGCTGCATGCCCTCGACGTACTCCTCGTTCTGCAGCCGGGGTGTGAGGACCTCCATCAGATTCACCGCGACAAGCTCGCGGTTGACAGCCTCTTCGATCGCGTCACCGATCCACTCGTCGCTCTCACCGCCGACATACAGCAGCACGTCACAGTCGGAAATTTTAATGATATCCGCGGCCGTGGGCTGGAAGGAGTGCATGTCCACGCCGCTGTCCAGCAGCAGCGTCAGCGAGACGCCGTCGCTCCCGGCAGTCAGATTCCGCACCCAGTCGTAAATCGGCCAGATCGTGGCGACGATCTGGAGCTTGCCGTCCTCCTTCTGTGCCGGGGTGCTGCCGCAGCCCGAGAGCGTACCGAGCAGCAGCACGGCCGCGAGGAGCAGAGAAAGCGTAGGTCTCATTCATCCGCCTCCTCTCTGCGGCGGCACTCGCCGCAGACGCCGTAGAAAACCGTGCGCAGCGGGTCGATCGTAAAGCCATGCTCGGCGGAGAGGTGCCCGGACAGACACTCCAGCTCGTCGCAGTGGATGTGGAAGAGCGTGCCGCAGACCTCGCAGCGGCAGTGGAAGCACTGTCCCTCGTTCACATGGCTCTCGCGCGGCGTGTATTCAAAGCAGGCGGGCGTGTTGGCGTCGATGATGTACTTGCTGACGAGTCCCTCGTCCACCATGCGCTCCAGCTGGCGGTAGACCGTGGCCGTGCCCATCGGGCGGCCCTGCAGCTTGAAATAGCTGCAAAGGTCGTTGGCCGTCACATGCTGTCCGGCCGCCGAGCGCAGATAGGAGAGCACCTCCTCGCGCTGTCGGGTTTTATACTGTCCTTTATCTCCCATACGGGGCCTCCAGAATTGAGAATCATTATCAAAAGTAATTTGAAAACTGTTTTCAAATTATAGCATAGAAAGCGGAAAAGTCAAGAAAAAAGCGAATAGAAAACTGCCGCAGGCGTTCAGCCTGCGGCAGCGGTAATTTGGGGGCTTCCTTATACTAATACCTAATAGAAATCTTTAATATCTTTCGGCCAGAATTGCGTCATACTGCGTTGCCTTCCTTGACCATATATGTCCATTATGCTCTGCGGAAGGCGCCTTGTCTGGCACAATTCTGACTCGAAATCTTTTTAAAGCTTCTTATCAGGTATTAGTATTATTTCTTATCAAGGTAGGTCCGCACCAGCTCCTGCATCAGCTCGTCCCGGTCGATCCGCGTGATCAGCGTGCGGGCGCCGTTATAGTTGGTGATGTAGGTGGGGTCCTCAGAGAGAATATACCCGACGATCTGGTTGATGGGGTTATAGCCCTTCACCATCAGGGAGTTATATACGGATGAAAGGATCTCCTTCATCTCCGCTTTGTTGTCGAGCGCGGTAAACTTCCTTGTTGCATCCTCCATGGCCTGATTCCCTCCTCTGTCCTTGAAAGTAAATCCGTGGACTATTCATTACTTGTGCTTATTATAGCATGTTTCGCTGTCAAGTAAAGTCGAAATTGTGAATAAAGCCCTTAATTTTCATTAAAATTTTGGGAAAGTGGAGGATAAAAGCCAGAAATCAGCGCAGAACCGCGCCGAATTGGCGCTCCAGTGCCGTAAGAACAGCCTTAACGGTCTCTTCGGCGTGCTCGTCGGTCAGGGTCTGATCCTCGGCGCGCATACGCAGCGAGAAGGCCGCGGACTTCATGCCGTCGGCGATGTGATGGCCGGTGTAGACGTCAAAGAGCGTACAGTCGACCAGATACTGTCCACCGTTTTTCAATATGCAGTCGCGCAGCTCGCCGACGGGGATGTCGGCGCGGCAGATGACCGCGATGTCGCGGCTGGTGCCCGGGAAGCGCGGCAGCGGCTTGAAGACCGGCGTGCCGCTCTTGCAGGCAAACATGGTCTCAAAACTCAGCTCGGCGCAGTAGAGCTCGGCGTCGACGCCGTAGTTTTTCGCGACCTCGGGGTGGATCTGGCCGAGCGTGCCGATCTCTTTGCCCTGAAGATAGACCTTGGCGCAGCGGCCGGGATGGTAGGCGGGATTCGTCTTGTCCGCGACGAAGCGGGCCTCTCCGGCGCGCAGCGTGCCGAGCAGCGTCTCAACCCAGCCCTTGAGCGTGAAGAAGTCCACGCCCTCGCCGTAGGCGCCGAACGAGACGATCTTCGGCTCGTCGGCCATGCCGTCCGGGCGCTTAAGGTAGATCTTGCCGATCTCATAAAGCCAAGCTTCCTTGTTGCGGACCTTGTAGTTGCGGCTCAGGATCTCGAGCATCGAGGGCAGGATCGTTGTGCGCATGATCGAGGTGTCCTCGCCGAGCGGATTGAGGATGCGCAGGCTGTCACGGCGCGGATCGTCGGCGCTCATCCGGATCTTGTCATAGTAGCTGGGGCTGATGAAGGAATAGGTGATGATCTCGTCGAGCCCGAGGCCGCGGCAGACCGTGCCGAGCTCGCGCTCGTACTGCTGGATCGGGCTGTAGCCGCCGGCCGTGCTGATGCCGCCGGAGAAGGCGGTCGGCAGCACGTTATAGCCGTAGAAACGGGCGACCTCCTCGGCCACGTCGGAGTAGTGGCTGACATCGCCGCGCCACGAGGGGACGTGGATCGTGTCGCCCTCGAGCGTGAAGCCTTCGCGCTCCAGGATCTCGCGCATGGTTCCCTCGTCGATATCGGTGCCGAGCAGGGCGTTGATCTTGTCGCTCTCGAGTTTTACGGTGGTCTCCTTCAGCGGCTGGGGGATCACGTCGATCACGCCCTCGACGACCTCGCCGCAGTGCAGCAGCTCGATCAGCTCGCAGGCGCGCTGCACGGCCTTGAGCGTATTCTGGGGGTCAAGGCCCTTCTCATAGCGGGAGGAGGCGTCGGTGCGCATGCCGAGACTCGTGGCCGTGCGGCGGACCGAGGGGCCGTTGAAGTTGGCCGATTCGAAGAGCACCATGGCCGTGTCACCCACGATCTCGGAGTTGGCGCCGCCCATGACGCCGGCCACGCAGATCGGCTTGTTCACGTCGCAGATGCAGAGCATGCTGGTGTTCAGCTCGCGCGCCGTGCCGTCGAGCGTCTGGATGCTCTCGCCCTCCCTCGCGCGGCGGATGTGGACCTCCTGCCCCTCGACACAGCTGAAATCGAAAGCGTGCATCGGCTGGCCGTATTCGAGCATGACGTAGTTCGTGATATCGACGATGTTGTTGATCGGGCGCATGCCGGCGGCGCGGATACGCTCGCGCAGCCACGCGGGCGAGGGCTCGATCTTCACGTTTTTGACCATGCGGGCCGTATAGCGCGGGCAGAGCTCGGGGTCCTCGATGACGATCTTCGTCAGTTCGTTGATATCGCCGCCGGCCTCGGCGCGGACGACGGGCGTGTGCAGCTTGAGCTCTTTATGGAAGGTCGCGGCCGCCTCGCGGGCGAGACCGATCATGCACAGGCAGTCGGGGCGGTTCGGGGTGATCTCGAACTCGACGATATGGTCGTCATAGCCGAGGAGCGCGGCCACGTCGTCGCCGGGCTTCACGTCCTCGTGCAGAATCAGGATGCCGTCGGGGATGCAGTGCGGGAACTCGCGCTGCTCGGCGTGCAGGTCGGCCAATGTGCAGACGCTGTTCTTCGCCGTGTCGTAGGCCACGAGGTCGCCCTCGTGCAGGTTCTGGCAGCGCGTGATGAGCTCGGCCTCGGGGTTGAGACGCAGCTTCCACAGGTTCACACCGGCGTTTTCGACGCTCTCGACCTTTGCGGCGACGACCTTGCCGTAAATGCGATCGCCCGGCTGGATATCGGCGCGGATCGAGGGCTTTTCGGGGTCGATGGCCTTGTAGTCGCCGAGGATCGCGGCCGCTTCGATGACGCCGTAGGGGAAGTCGTGCTCGGTCATGTTCAGCTCCTTGAGCGAGCAGAGCATGCCGTTCGACACGACGCCGCGCAGCTTGCCCTTCGTGATCGTCACGCCGCCGGGGAGGCGCGCGTTGTGCAGCGCCGCGGGCACCAGATCGCCCACATGGACGTTCCAGGCGCCGGTGCAGATCTGTACCGGCTCCTCCTCGCCCACGTCGAGCTGCAGCACCAGCATATGGTCGGAGTTCGGGTGGCGCTCGATCGACAGGATGCGCCCCACCTTCACGTTCTTCATGCTCCGGCTCAGATCCTCGGTGGTCTCCACCTTCGAGCCCGAGACGGTCATAGCCTCGTCAAATTCACGGTCGCCGACCTCGCTCAGGGGCAGGTCGACAAACTCGGTCAGCCATTTTCTGGATAATACCATTTTCTCCGTCTCCTCTCTCAGAACTGCTGCAGGAAGCGTTCGTCGTTTTCAAAAATCAATCGCAGGTCGGTGATCTTGTACTCACCCATGGCCAGGCGCTCAAGCCCCATGCCGAAGGCCCAGCCGGAGTACACGTCCGGGTCGATGCCGCAGCCCGAGAGCACCTTGGGGTGCACCATGCCGGCGCCCAGCACCTCGATCCAGCCCTGGCCCTTGCAGGTGGGGCAGCCCTTGCCGCCGCACTTGTGGCACTGGATATCCAGCTCGCAGCTCGGCTCGGTGAAGGGGAAGTGGTGGGGGCGGAAGCGCGTGACCGTGCCCTTGCCGTAGAGCTGCTCGACGACGAGGTTGAGCGTGGCCTTCAGGTCGGCCATCGTCACGCCCTTGTCGACGACCAGGCCCTCGATCTGGTGGAACATCGGGGAGTGCGTGGCGTCGACCTCATCCTTGCGGTAGACGCGGCCCGGAGCCACGATGCGGATCGGCAGCTCGCGCGTCTCCATGGCGTGGATCTGCATCCCGGAGGTCTGCGTGCGCAGCAGGATCTGGCTGTCCTCGGTGAAATAGAAGGTGTCGGTCCAGTCGCGGGAGGGGTGCCCCTCGTCGATGTTCAGCTTGTCGAAGTTATACTCGGCGCGCTCGACCTCGGGGCCGTCCTGGATCTCAAAGCCCATGCCGATGAAGATGTCCTTGATCTGGTCGAGCACGTTGTACATCGGGTGCTTGTGGCCCTGGCGCAGCTCCTTCGCGGGCATGGTCACGTCCACGGCCTCGGCTTCGAGCTTCGCCTCCATCAGCGCGGCGCTGAGCTCCGCGCGGCGCAACTCGATCGCGGCTTCGATGTCTCCGCGCAGCTGGTTGGCCAGCTGCCCCATCGCGGGGCGCTCCTCGGCGGAGAGCTTGCCCATCTGGCGCAAAACGGCGGTCAGCTCGCCCTTTTTGCCCAGATACTTCACGCGCATCTCCTCCAGCATTTCCATGCTGGGGGCCTGGGATACGGCCTGGAGACTCGCGTCTCTCAGCTTCTGCATCAGTTCTTTCATGTTTCCTCTCCCTCTATTGATATAAAATCCAATATACAGTTGGTTGCCGGGCAAAAAAACAGACTCTCATCCCACAAACTGGGACGAAAGTCTGCCTTCCGCGGTACCACCCGGCTTCGGCCAACAGGCCGCCACTTGTTCGGACGGTAACGGCGTCCTGCCGCCGGGGATTGGCCGGTGCTCCCGGGCGAACCAAGCGCGTCTCCTCCCACCGGGGCTTCCAGCCGCCGACCCCGGCTCTCTGTGGGTAAACCTGCGCTATTTTCCCGTTCCTCGCAATAACAGTTGTACTTTAGCACATTCCGCCCGGGGAATCAAGGGCAAAATAGGCCCGCCGGCGAAAATCTTTGAACAAAGGGATAGATGAATAACGCCGTCTTCGTGGTATTATCAAATACGGGCAAAAGGGCGTGTTGCATAATAACGTTTTTCTGGAAAAGAAGCAGTATTACGGCAGGGGCGCTTCGTGAAGCGCCCCTGCGAGTCAGCGCTGTTTTTGTGTGAGAAAAAACGTTTTGCAACAGCCCTCTTCCGGGCCAGATCCTTGTGCACGCGGTATGCGCGATTATGGCATGGAAATTGCTTGCGTTGTCTGATTTATGCCAACAGCTTATCTAATCAGCTGTTCCAGGGTTTCAAACAAATGCTCGGATTCCACCGGTTTGCTCAGATGTGCGTTCATGCCTGCCTGCAGCGATCTCTGTACATCCTCGTCAAAAGCGTTCGCTGTCAGAGCGATGATCGGTATCTCTTTCGCGTCTGCTCGATCCAGGCTCCGGATCGCCCTCGTCGCCTCCAGCCCGTTCATCACGGGCATGCGCACATCCATCAGGATCGCGCTGTACTCACCAACCGCACTATTCTGAAACATCTCAACGGCGATCTGTCCGTTCTCGGCGTGATCCGCCTCTATCTCCCTCAGGGACAATATGTCCATCATAATGTCGGCATTGATTTCTATATCCTCCGCCAGCAGGACGCGCCTTCCAGCCAGTTCCGCCTTGTGGACCTCCCGGCGGGTCTCCAGCCGCCTGCAAATCGCCTGTTTGAACTCGTCCAGCACATTGGATGCGAACAGGGGTTTCGCGATAAAGCTGTCCACGCCGGCCTCCAGCGCGTCTTCCATGATGTCATCCCAACTGTAAGCCGTCAGTATGATGATGGTGGATTCATCGGAATACTGTGCCCGGATACGCCGCGTGACCTCCACGCCGTCCTGATCTGGCATTTTGAGGTCCACCAGGACGAGGTTATAGGCCTCCATCCGGGCGTTTGCGAGCGCCAGCATTTCCATGGCCTCGTCGCCGCTTAAGCAGGCATCCGACACGATGCCGACCTCCTCCAGCACCAGCTTGGCATGCTCGCATGCGACCGGGTCATCGTCGATGATCAGCACGCGCAGATCCTGGGGCCGCATCTTCGCATCGTCCTGCGCCCGCTTGTCCGAGGTCCGCAGCGTGACAGTCACGGTAAAGACGGAGCCGACGCCCTTCTCGCTCTCCACGGCGATATTGCCGTTCATCATCTCCACGATGTTCTTGGTGATGGCCATGCCCAATCCCGTGCTGCCGTATTTATTGCTCTTGTGTTCATCCTCCTGCGAGAAAGGCTCGAATATCTTCGGCAGAAAGTCGCTGTCCATGCCGATGCCGGTGTCCTTCACGATGAATCGCAGCGTGGCGTTATCCTCGAAGATCGTCATGGGCTCCACCGTGAAGGAGACGTTCCCGCCCTTCGGCGTAAACTTCACGGAATTGCCCAGTATATTGATGAGGACCTGCTTGAGCTTCATGTCATCACCAATGTAATAGTCATCCACCTTGCCTATGATCCGGCAATCATAGTTCAGACCCTTTTCCTGGCACTGACTGTTGATCATGGTATTGATCTGTTCAAGCGTCTCCCGCATGGAGAATTCTTCATTTTTCAGGGTCATCCGCCCGCTCTCGATGCGGCTCATGTCGAGGATATTGTTGATGAGGGAGAGCAGGTGCTTTGCGCTGCCGCCGATCTTCTGGAGCCGGTCCCGGGTCTCCTCGGACAGGCTGGGGTCCTTCAGCGCGATGGTGTCCAGGCCGATGATGGCGTTCATGGGCGTCCGGATCTCGTGGCTCATGGAGGACAGGAAGGAGGTCTTGGCAGCATTGGCCGCCTCCGCCTGGGCCAGCGCGATCTTAAGCGCCTCCTGCTGCCGGGCCAGCGTCTGCTCCATTTCCTTCCGCTCCGTGATGTCCACGAAGATGCCGATGTAGGTGATTGGCGTGCCGTCCGGGCGGCGGGTCAGCTGTCCCATGGCGTGGAACCAGCGCCAGCCCTGGTTTTTCGTCCTGAGCCGGTACTCCACATCGTAGGTCGTCTGGCCGGTATAGTCGTTGATGGCGTCGGCATAAGCCTTCAATACGCGATCCTTGTCCTCCTCATGCAGCAGATCCGACCAGGATTCCAGCGCGTTGGGAAAGTCCTCCTCGCTGGTATAGCCGACCATCCTTCGGAAGGTGTCCGACCAGGTCACGCTGATCATCTGGCCCTGCTCGTTGAAATCCATGAACCAGGGGCCGGAATCGAGCATCTCGTGCATGACGGTCAGGGATTCGTTTTGACGCTCCTGCGCCAACAGCTGATCCTGGAGCTTCAGACGCGCCTCAAATTCCGCCTGCTTGCCCCGGTTCTCCGCCTCCACCGTCTCCTTGTCCAGGATGAGCTTCGCGTTTTTCCGGTTTTGCATCAACAGCATGGCAAATATGCCGAGCATGACGAGCACGGTGATTATGCTCTGGATCAGGCTGCGGATGATGATGCCCTGGGAAATCATGTTGATCTGATCGCTGATAACGCTCTCGCGGATCAGATACGTGAGCATCCAATCGGTGCCCTCGACAGGGAAATAATACATTGTCTCGTCAATGTCTGAATAGTTGAAGGTAATAACGCCCTCCCGCCCCGCTGTAAAGTCTCCCACTGCCCGTTCATAGGAGGAGTCTTTTTCAAATCTGGCATCTTTGAGGGCATCCAGCAGGTTTACGTCGCTGGAGGTGCCGCCGAGCACCTTGTTGGTGAGGGAGATACCGCTCCTGTCGTAGAGATTGCAGAAGGTCGCTTCATTGGCGTCGGACTGGAGCGACAGCCCCTCCAACAGCACGTCCATATCGATCTCCATGAAGCAGGTCACCAGAGTCTGACCGTTGAATGGCCGATGATTGATGGGAAGCGCGATCACGACCTTTTTCTCCTCGCTCTCAATGTCCTTGATGGATACCTCCGGGCCGGAAATCGAGAGATAGTCGAAGTCATACTCCTCAATGTTGTCAAGCAGCCCCAGCGAGGTATAGATCAGTCCATTGGCATCCACAAATGCAAATTTCTCCGCCTTATAGAGCTTTTTCATCCTGGCCTGGAAAGCCTGCAGGTGCTCCAGATCGTATAAGTCATTTTCATCCAGCAGATCCAGCGCGTCCCGCATGTTCTGGATGTTGCTTTGAAGATTCGACGCAACGACCTGCCCACGGCGCCCGGCCAATTCCCGGAGATAGAAATTACTGACAGAGTGAACAGCCTTGTTTGTGCCGCGTTGCGCACTGACCCCGGTCCAGACTGTCGTCATGATTAAGACAAGCGCAACCAACAAGCCGCCGATAACGGCAATGTTAATTGTCATTCGATTTTGAGACCTCTGTTTGTTCATGTCAGGTCCCCCTTTTTCTTCACAGTTTAACGAATTGCAGCTTTCAAAGTCAGGGCTGTCATGAGCCGGAAACCATCATCCTGCGGAAATATATACTTTGGCTGTAATCCGTGTGTTATCATAACTGTCCGTATTCTATCACAAAACAGGGATAGCCGTCTATCCCCAACAGAGAAAAAACAATCGGAGTACGGTTTCAACAGCGGGCGTGTTGCAAAATGTGAATTAGCTGCAAAAATGATGGGTTGATCGTAGGGGAGGGGCTCGTCCCCTCCCGTGCGCACGAATCTTTTATTTCAGAAAAAAGTACGGCGTAACCGCTAAATGCTGCCATTGCGCCGTACTTTGCCTTCAAATAACAACACCGTACTGCCGGGAGGGGCGAGCCCCTCCCCTACGGGCGTGACCGGGCTTTACACGATTTCCCTCATTTTGCAACACGCCCGTGTTTTGTCAAGTGAAAGACAAAGGGGGACAGAGCTATTGTCTTCATAACAAAAGACAGAAGATCCGTCCTTTGCCATTAAAAACAAAAAAGGCCGGGGCCGCAGAGGAAACTCTGCAGTCCCTGTTTTACGTTGTGTAGAGAAGGAAAGAACCCTCAGCGATAGGTGTCCGCGGTGATGCTGTCGAGATCCACGTCCTTTGTCTCCCTGACCTTGGTCAGCAGCACCAGCAGCGACAGGGCCATGAAGGGTACGCAGATGAACAGGAACAGCAGATCCATGGACAGGAAGTTTTGCAGCACGATAAAGAGGATCTGGCCGATGAACATGCCCGCGCCGATCATCACGGAGATGGTGCCCATGACCGAGGAGCGCATCCCGGACGGGGAGGACTCGGCCGGCATGGTGAGGATGATGGTATCGGACATGGACCACAGCCCGCCGATGGAGCAGCCGTAGGCGACGCCCGCCGCCACCGGGCCCCAGCCCAGCCGGCAGGCCGCCACAAACAGCGCCAGCCCCACCAGCGCCAGGCTGCCCAGCAGCACACAGACCTTTTTCCGCCCCAGCCGGTCGGAGAAAAAGCCGCTGGCAATCGTGACGACGCCGTTGAAGATGGGATAGATGATCAGGGCGCTGGCCACCATGTCCGTGGACATGGCCCCCTCCAGCACTGTGGCATAGTAAGAGGTGTAGAAGGTGGTGGCAAAGAACAGAAAGCCCGCGATCAGGATCCAGCGCAGCTGGGGTGTCCTGAAGATGAACTTCAGCGCCTTCCACACGCCGCCCTCGTCGGCGGCGCCGCTTTTTAAATCCTCGGCGGCTCGGGCGCGGCGCTGCTCTGGCGTCAGCGAGAGAAAGGCACGGCGCTGCTCCACGAACACCGGGGTCTCCCGCACCAGGAAGAAGGATCCGGCGCCCACGGCGATGGCCACCGCCACCGGGATCAGATAGACCATCCGCCAGCTGGAGGGCAGGTCCTGCCGCAGAAAAGTCTTGGACAGCACGCCGATGAGGGACACGCTGATCAGGGCGATGCCCTTGGCGACAAAGCTGTAAGTGGCCCGCTTCTCCTTGGGGGCGGTCTCCATGATATAGAGCACCTGCATGTCGTTGGGGGTGAAGAAGAGCATAAAGAGCATGCCCAGAATGTACTGCATCACGCTTTGGCTGGTCATGACGATCAGCATGCCCACGCCCATGCCCACGGTGTTGATCATCAGAAACACCCGGCGGCCGTACTTGTCCGACAGGGCCTTGTAGAACGGGGAGATGATCAGAAACAGGTTGGAGGCCACCTGCCAGGGGGCCACGGTGTTGATGGCGGCGGTATAGGCCGGCGAGCTGACACTGCGGGAGGAGATGCCGAACAGGTCGAACAGCACATAGGGCTGCATGGCCGCGTTCATGTTGGAGGTGATCTCGTCCTCCACATAGATGACCGTGAGGATGATCATCACAAACAGCAGATAGCGCCCGGTTTTGGGCTTTTGGGCCTCGCGGTCGAGACGCTGCAGCTCCCTCTGCTCGCGCTGACGGATCTGGGCTTCGGTTTTCATCACAGGGATCCCCTTTCAGACAAAAGATAGGAACATCCTGAGGATATCATACGCCTCCGGGCGGAAAATGGCAACCGTGAAAGGCAGGGGGACGCCTCTTCAATCAGTGCCGTGCGCCAAGGCGCGTCTCCAGATCTGAGGCACTGTAAAGAACATCCGTCACAATGACGGTTTCGCCGCGCACGAGATAGAAAACGGAGAAATGATCCACAGGCATCCGATGGAGCTGTGTTGAAATGCATGGCTCAAATTGTGGGATGCCAAAACGAAGCGGCATTTCTTCCAGCGAGAGGATTTCATCCGCAATGCGGTCATACTGCGCCGCAGCTGTGTCCGGAGCCTTGAACGTGTAGTAGATATAGTCGTAAATCTCGTCCATATCCTGCAGCGCGGCCTCCGTGATGTCTACTGTATATTTCATTCTGCGCGTCTGTTCCTGTGTTCGCGGAAAGCCTCTTCCGCGTGGCGCGTCCGTCCTGCGTTGGCGTCCTCAATCCCACGATCGAGCTTTGCAGCCAGTTCTTCATCCGTCATCCGATCCGCATCAACAGCGTGCGGAGCCTTAGGAAGCGTAACAGGGAAAGGAATTCCACCCACAAGAGCAATCTGATTGAGGTACATATCCATCGCGGTGGACATCGGAATGCCAAGCTGTTTGAGGACGCTCTCTGCCCTCTGCTTCGCAATCGGATTCACACGAAGGTTCAATGTCGCGGTCTTTTCCATGACGATCACACTCCTTTGCCGTTATTGTAACGCTGATTGCGTTACAAGTCAACCATTCCTTTGTCTTCCCCTCTGTCTTCCGTCGAATTTGATTTTCATTCTCAAATTCTTTTGCCGGATACTTGTTTTGTTCATAAATATATGGTATAGTGTGCCGTTGGAAAAATGAAATGGAGGTAATTTCCTTGACAAGAATTGATATATTTTCCGGCTTTCTCGGCGCGGGCAAGACGACGCTGATCCGCAAGCTGATCCGTGAGGGCTATCACGGTGAAAAGCTGGTGCTGATCGAAAACGAGTTCGGCGAGATCGCCGTGGACGGCGCCTTTCTGCAGGACGCCGGGGTGCAGATCACCGAGATGAACTCCGGCTGCATCTGCTGCACGCTGGTGGGCGACTTCACCAAAGCGCTGAAAAAGGTCATGGACGACTACGCCCCTGACCGCATCCTGATCGAGCCCTCGGGCGTCGGCAAGCTCTCGGACGTGGCGAAGGCCGTCGAGCGCGTGGATGCGCGGTGATCGGCGCCAAGGTCACGGTCGTGGATGCCAACAAGGCCAAGATGTACGCGCGCAACTTCGGCGAGTTCTTCAACGACCAGGTCTCCACGGCGGACATCATTGTCCTCAGCCGCACCGATTCGACCAACGACGCGAAAACGCTCAACGCGGTCGAGCTGCTGCGTGGCCTCAACGCGACGGCCAGCCTGATCACGACGCCCTGGGAGCAGCTCAGCGGCGCGCAGATCCGCGAGGTCATGGACCGCAACGCCCTTGAGAAGATGAAGGAGGAGCTCGAACACGAGCACCATCATCACCACCACGACCACGACGAGGACGAGTGTGACGATCCCGAATGCGAGTGCCACCACCATCACGACGACGATGACGAGGACGGGCACGGGCATCACCACCATCATCACCACGACCACGACGGGGACGAGTGCGACGATCCCGAATGCGAGTGCCACCACCATCACCACGATGATGACGATGACGACGAGCATGAGCATCACCACCATCACCACGACCACGACGAGGACGAGTGCGACGATCCCGAGTGCGAGTGCCACCACCATCACGACGATGACGATGACGAGGGGCACGGGCATCACCACCATCATCACCATCACCATGCCGACGAGATCTTCACGAGCTGGGGCATGGAGACCCCGAAGAAGTTCAGCGAGCAGGCGCTGCGCGAGATGCTCGCGGCGCTGCAGGACGAGGCGCGCTTTGGCGTGATCCTGCGTGCGAAGGGCCTGGTCGACTCCGGTGAGGGCGATTGGCTGTACTTTGACTATGTCCCCGGCGAGATCGAAGTGCGCCGCGGCGGCGCCGCTGTCACGGGCCGCTTCTGCGTGATCGGCTCGAAGATCCGCGAGGACGCGCTGAAGGAGCTGTTTCAGGTTTGAGCAAGGAAAAGAAAGATATTCCGGTCTACCTCTTTACGGGCTTTCTGGAAGCGGGCAAGACCAGATTCATCCAGGAGACGCTGGAGGACAAGCGCTTCTGCAACGGCGAGCGCACGCTGCTGCTCGTCTGTGAGGAGGGCGAGGAGGAGTACGCTCCCGAGCAGTTTGCCGACAAGCGCGTCTATATCCGCGTGGTCGAGGAGCAGTCCGCGCTGACCGCCGAAAACCTTGACAAGTGGCTGGCAGAGTGCGACGCCGAGCGCGTTGTTGTCGAGTACAACGGGATGTGGCTGCTCGACGCGCTCTACCAGGCCATGCCGGAGAACTGGATGGTCTATCAGGAGTTCATGTTTGCCGACGCCAACACCTTTGTCAGCTATAACGCCAACATGCGACAGCTCGTCTATGATAAACTCAAAAGCTGTGAGCTGGTGGTGTTCAACCGCTGCAGCGACAAGATCGACAAGATGGAGCTGCACAAGATCGTCCGCGGCGCCTCCCGCCGCAGCGATATCGCCTATGAGGCGATGGACGGCACGGTGAGCTATGACGACATCGTCGATCCCCTGCCCTTTGATCTCAGCGCCCCGGTCATCGAGATCGGCGACGAGGACTATGCCGTGTGGTACCGCGACCTGTCCGAGCAGCCGCAGAACTACGAGAACAAGACCGTGCGCTTCAAGGGCAAGGCCCTGGTGCGCAAGCGCCTGCCGCCGAAGAGCTTCATCGTCGGCCGCCATGTGATGACCTGCTGCGTGCAGGACATCCAGTTTGCCGGACTGGTGTGCCAGTGGGATCAGGCGGACGCCGTGCAGGACGAGACCTGGATGACGCTGACAGCGAAGGTGAATTTCAAGTTCAGCCGCGCCTATGGCAAAAAAGGGCCTGTTCTGACCTTTATCGAGGCCACGCCCGGCAAGGCGCCGAATCCCGAGGTCGCAACCTTTTACTAATCCATCAAGCGCGGGGCGCGTATTCCGTGCCCCGTAGTTTTTTAGGGAAGCGCTGATTAAATCGAAGTGTGCGGATTGGCGAGCAGATTTTTCGCCTGATGAAGGTGAGAAATCGCAGGAATACTTTGTGTATTTCAAGATTTCGAGACAAAATCAGACGGAAAAGATGCCGTCAAGACGTGCGCGGCGATTTATTCAGCGTTTCCTTAGATCGGACAGACGCTATGAGATATAAATGCCTTGTCTTTGACCACGACGACACCGTCGTCAACAGCACCGCCACGATCCACCACCCCTGCTTTGTGGATTTTCTGCAGGAGTTCTACCCCGGCCGGACCTGTACGCTGGAGGACTACTTTCTGAAAAACTTCACCCCCGGCTTCCTCGCCATGTGCCGCGAAGACTACGGCATGACGGACGCGGATCTCGATATCGAGGTCGAATACTGGCGCCGCTACGTCGAGTCGCGGATCCCCGAGGCCTATCCCGGCATCCGTGAGATCATGGAGCGCCAGCGCGCCGAGGGAGGCCACATCTGTGTGGTCAGCCACTCGTACGACTTCAACATCCGCCGGGACTATGCCGCGAACGGCCTGCCTGCGCCGGAGCTGGTATTCGGCTGGGAGCAGCCCGAGGACAGACGCAAGCCCAGCCCCTTCCCGCTGCGCTCCATTATGGAGCAGCTTGACCTGCGCGCCGAGGACATTCTGATGATCGACGACGCGAAGCCGGGCTATGACATGGCAAAGGCATGCGGCGTAGACTTTGCCGCGGTCGGCTGGGCCAACGACGTCGCGCCGATCGAGCGCTTCATGCGCGCAAACTGCGACCGGTATTTCAAAACTGTTGAGGAACTGGACAGCTTTTTGAGGGAGTGAGAGCATGACGCCTCCGGTATTGTACATCGTGATCCCCTGCTACAACGAGCAGGCCGTGCTGCCAATCACAGCGCCGCTCTTTCTCGGCAAGCTGCAGCAGTTGGCCGGACAGGGCAAAATAGCGGAAACGAGCCGCATCCTCTTTGTCAACGACGGCAGCCGGGACGACACCTGGCAGATCATCCGCGATCTGGCCGCGCAGGACGAGCACTATCTCGGCATTGCCCAGAGCCGCAATCGCGGGCATCAGAACGCCGTTCTGGCCGGGCTGATGGAGGCCAAGGACCGCTGCGATATCACGATCTCGATCGACTGTGACGGACAGGACGACATCAACGCCATGGATGCCATGGTGGACGAGTATCTCTCCGGCAGTGAGGTCGTCTACGGTGTGCGCGACAACCGTGACAGCGACAGCTTCTTCAAGCGGACTACCGCCCAGGGCTTCTATAAGTTTCTCTCGGCCATGGGGGCCGAGGTCATCTATAACCACGCCGACTACCGCCTGATCAGTGCGCGCGTGCTCCGGGAGCTCGCCAACTTCCGCGAGGTCAACCTGTTTCTGCGCGGCCTTGTGCCGCTGGTCGGCTTCAAGAGCAGCTCGGTCTATTATACGCGCAGCGAGCGCCTGGCCGGTGAGAGCCACTACCCGCTGAGCAAAATGCTCGCGCTGGCGATCAACGGCATCACGAGCCTTTCGGTCAAGCCCCTGCGGCTGATCACATCCCTCGGCGTCGCCGTCGCGCTGCTGAGCTTTCTCGGCGTGATCTGGGCGGTCGTCACCGCCCTTCGCGGTCATTCCGTGGCGGGCTGGGCCAGCACCACAAGCATCGTGTGCTTCATCAGCGGCGTACAGCTGATCTCGCTGGGGATCCTGGGCGAATATGTGGGGAAAATCTATCTTGAGGTCAAGCAGCGCCCGCGCTACATTATCTCCGAGCGCACCTGGGAGGACCGATAACTCGGCCTGTTTTCGCCGTAAATGGCAGAAAAGTGGGGAATTCGGGGCTATATTTCCCGGAATCTCGGGCTATTTTGGCGGGCAGATACTTGACGAAAGCGCTGAGAAGTTGTATTATTACGGTGTTGGTCCCTATCTGTCCGGCTTTTTGCTGTGCCGGAGAGCCGGGGAATAAACCGGAAATGATTCCATAGGCGAGAAGCATACGCCGCCGACGGCGGCACCGCTGCCGGACTGTCCGGTCGGCCCCACAAAGGGCGCGCCCTCCGACAGGCGCAGCTTTGTGCGGTACGGTCTCTCATGGGCCGTGTGACAGTGCGGTCATCCATACTCGCCGGATATGAGAATGGAGGAAGAAGGTTGAAACATTGTAATCTGAGCACCATACCGAAAAAAGGGCGCACAAAACCAAGCCCATCAAAAAAGGGCCTTTTCAAGATGGAGAGGACGCGG